>JAICLJ010000238.1 GCA_025927575.1 Bryobacteraceae bacterium
CGCTGTTTCAAAACAAGTGGCGCTGTGACGCGCAATTCACCAAATCATGAGCGAAATACAGCCAGAATCCTCCAACGGCGCGATGGCCGTCTCCCGCCGCTCCTTTCTTGCATCCGCCGCGGTCTCAGCCGGCGCGGTCGCGCTTGCACGGCCCACATTCGCGGCGGCCCAGAGCCCCAATAATCAAATCGTCCTCGGCATGATCGGCGTCGGCGGTCAGGGGACGAACCGGCTGGAAGGATTTCTCAAGCACCCCGATGTGCGCATCGCAGCTATCTGCGATGTGGACGAGCGCCACGCCGATCGAGCCATTGAGATTGTCCGCCGTGCGCGCGGACAGGCGCCGCAGAAGTTTGGAGACTTTCGGAAGCTCCTGGAGTTGAAAGAAATTGATGCAGTGTCGGTTGTAACGCCGGATCACTGGCACGCAATTCCAACCGTTCAGGCGTTCGAAGCGGGCAAGGATGTTTTTGTCGAAAAGCCCCTCAGCTACAGCCTCGCGGAAGGACGCGCCATGGCCAACGCCTCGCTGAATCACAAACGAGTTACCCAAATGGGAAACCATATCCATAACGATCTGCCGAATTACCGCCGCGTCGTTGAGATGGTCCGCTCCGGGAAACTGGGAAAGATTACACGAGTCCACGCGTGGAAGGCTTCTCCTCGCGAGCCATTCACGACGAACGAACCGGCAACCCCGCCCGCCGGATTCGACTATGACTTTTGGCTGGGGCCCGCGCCGAAGCGCCCTTACGATCCGATGCGTTCGCATTTCAATTTTCGTTACTTCTGGGACTACTCGGGAGGAATGTTCATCGACTTCTGGTGCCATATCTCGGACGTGGTCTTCTGGGCGCTCGACCTGAAAGCGCCGAAGAGCGTCTCCTCAGCGGGGGGAAGGTATTTCATCAAGGATGAAACGGAAACTCCGGACGTAATCGACGCGGTGCTGGAGTACCCGGAACTGCTCTACACATTTAGCCTGCGCTCCTCGCCTCTGCCGGGCTTTGAGCACATGGGCGACATTGGGTGCCTGTTTGAAGGGACTGACGCGTCGCTGGTGACGAACTACGGCCGCCATGAAATCTACGTAAAAGGCAAGCGAGTGGACGACTTCCCTGCTCCGCCGCAAAGCATCCCGGATTCGCCGGGCCACTTGAGGGAGTTTCTCGATGCAGTCAAATCACGCAATCTTGAGACAACCTGCAATCTCCGATACGGACATCGCTTGACCAAGGCCGGTCTGCTTTCGAACATTGCATTTCGCACAGGCGACCGGCTGCATTGGGACGATGAACGAGAGCAAATCATCGATAACAAGAAGGCAGACCACATGCTCCGCCGCCATTTCCGCAAGCCTTGGAACTTGAAGACACAGCCGCGGCCGGTCTAATCGGGATCGTATTTCAAACACTCAAGGACATAACGATGCTTATGAAGAAATTTGCGACCGGGGCTGCTCTTGTTTGCCTCGGTCTTCTCTCGGCTTCGCTCTTAGCAGCGGCGGATAACGGCTGGATCAGCATGTTCGACGGGAAAACGCTCGATGGCTGGAAGGCCAACCAGAATCCCGATTCATGGACCGTCAAAGACGGAACGATTGTTGGCGATGGAGAGGCGAGCCATTTGTTTTGGATGGTTCGCCAATGCACGAACTGCGAGTTCAAAGCGGATGTGAAGATCAGCGATGGCGGAAATTCGGGCATGTATTTCCGGGCTGCCTTCGGGCCCGGTTTTCCCCATGGCTACGAAGTGCAGGTCAACAGCACCCACAAAGATCCCGTACGAACCGGAAGCCTATATAACTTCGTGAAGATTTACAAGCAGCTTGTACCGCCGGACACATGGTTCAATCAAATGGTCACCGCTCGCGGCAACCACATTATTATTGAAGTCAATCACAAGAAGGTAGTGGACTTTGTGGATGAGAAGAACACGTACACGAGCGGCTACCTCGCGTTACAGCAGCACAACAAAGGCAGCGTTGTGACGTACAAAAATCTGATGATGAAGCCGCTGCCGTAGAGCGTTAATGCTCTGCCAAGAATTTTTCAAAACGTCAGATCGAGGATCTGCCCCTCCAATCTCCAGGAACGAAATCCACCCTTCCTGCGCGTCCGCTACGCCAGCGCGTTAATGGTCAGCGGACGCTTCGCTTCATAGGCCGCGATGGCGTCTTCCTGCTTCAGGATGAAGCCAAGTTCGTCCACACCTTCGAGCAAACAGTGCTTGGCGAATTCGTCGATCGGAAATTCGACCGCCGAGCCGTCCGGCAGTATCAGCTTCTGTTGCGCCAGATCTACCGTTACCGTCACCTCCGGATTCGCCTCGACGGCTTTGAACAGCTTTTCCTGCGCCTCGCGTGGGACCTCGATCGGCACAAGCGAGTTCTTGACCGAATTCCCGCGAAAAATATCCGCGAACGAGGTGCTGATGACGGCGCGGAAGCCATACTGTGTCAACGCCCAGGGCGCATGTTCGCGGGAGCTGCCGCAGCCGAAGTTATCGCCGGCCAGCAGAACCTGCGCGACTTTGCCTTCCGGTTTATTCAGAATGAACTCCGGCTTGGGGTTGCCTTGCTCGTCATAGCGCCAGTCGTAAAAGAGCTGGTCGCCCAAGCCCTCTTTTGAGATCGTCTTCAGAAAGCGCGCGGGGATGATCTGGTCGGTATCGACATTATCAATCGGCAGCGGGGCGATGCGGCCTGTGAATTTCGTAAATTTTTCCATTGGTATGGTCCCTCCGATTAGACCAGCGTGCGAGCGTCGGTCACTACTCCAGTTATCGCCGTGGCCGCCGCAGTCAATGGACTGGCAAGGAAGGTTCGTCCGCCTTTGCCCTGCCGGCCCTCGAAATTGCGGTTGCTGGTCGAGACGCTGTACTCGCCCGGCTGCAGTTGATCGCCGTTCATCGCGATACACATCGAGCAACCCGCTTCGCGCCACTCGGCGCCTGCATCCTTGAAGATGCGGTCAAGCCCTTCGGCTTGCGCCTGTTCTTTCACAATGTGGGAGCCAGGCACAACCATCACGCGGACGCTCGGGCTCACCTTGCGGCCTTTCAGGATGGCGGCGGCAGCTCGCAGGTCGGAGATGCGCGAATTGGTGCAACTTCCGATAAAGACGACATTGACCGGGTGCCCCAGCAGCGGCTTGCCGGACGGCAGATCCATATAACGAAGCGCCTTGGCGAGCGAGTCGCGTTCGAGCGGATCGCTGAGGGCGGCGGGATCGGGCACCGGCGCTGTGATCGAAATGCCCATGCCGGGATTCGTGCCGAACGTGATCATCGGCTCGAGTGCGGAAGCGTCAATCGTGATGCTCTTATCGAACGTCGCGCCCTCGTCAGTCGGCAGTTGCCGCCAGAGCGACAAAGCTTTTTCCCACTCGGCGCCCTTGGGAGCGTACGGACGTCCTTTCAGGTACTCGTAAGTCGTCTCGTCGGGCGCCACCAGGCCGGCGCGGGCGCCTGCTTCGATCGACATATTACAGACGGTCATCCGCTCTTCCATCGAAAGCGAGCGAATGGCGGAGCCGCAGTATTCGAACACACAGCCGGTTCCACCGCCGATGCCAATGCGTGAGATCAGGTTTAGAATGATGTCCTTCGCGCCGACACCGTTCTTGAGCTCGCCTTCGACACGCACTTCATAGGTCTGCGATTTGCGCTGCAGCAGGCACTGTGTCGCGAGGACATGCTCCACCTGGCTGGTGCCGATGCCGAATGCGAGAGCGCCGAAGGCGCCGTGGGTGGCGGTGTGGCTATCGCCGCAGACTACGGTCATGCCGGGCTGGGTGAATCCCTGCTCCGGGCCGATCACGTGGACGATGCCCTGGTTCTCGCTGTGCGGCCCGAAGAGCTTGATGCCGAAGTCGCGGCAGTTCTGTTCGAGCCGGTCGATTTGCGCCGCCGCAATTCGATCCACGATGGGCAGCGAACGGTCATGCGTCGGGATGCTGTGGTCGGTGGTGGCTATCGCGAGTTCTGGACGACGCACTTTTAACCCGCGCTCGCGGAGGCCGGAGAACGCCTGCGGCGAGGTCACTTCGTGAACCAGGTGCAGGTCGATGTAAAGCAGCGTCGGCGCGCCCTCACGGTCTGCAACCACATGGTTGTCCCATACCTTCTCGATGATCGTTCGCGGCCGTGCCGCGCCATTTATTTTTGACATGAATCTCATCTCCGGGCGAGGCATGCCTCGCCGCTACAATCCAACCCGCGGCGCCATACAAGACGTGGCGCACGCTTCAGCGTGCCGCCGTGGGCTTCAGCCCACGGTTCAGCGGGCAGTGAACCGCCCGCCAGCACGATAAATCGTGCGCCACAAGTCCCCAAAATCCAAAGCTCTAGAAACGAGCATGCTTGGCCGCCTTAGGTAAATGGCATTGGGCAGCGTCGAGACTGCGCCGCCATCTCCAACGGAATGAACGCGCCCAAGCTTCCCGGAGTGATGATGCATTACGCACGCTCATACCGCAGCCGCCTTCGCGAGGGCCGCGCATACCGCGTCCCCGACTTCGCTCGTCGTCGCCGGCGCACCTGTCGGCTTCAAATCCGCCGTCACTTTGCCGCTGTTCAAAACAGCTTCCATGGCGCGGTTCACGGCTGCCGCTTCTTCAACCAATCCGAAACTGTATTCAAGCATTGCGGCTACCGACCCGATGGCGCCCAGCGGATTTGCTTTATTTTGTCCTGCAATGTCTGGGGCTGATCCGTGTACCGGCTCATATAGCCCCGTCCACGCGCCCGAAGGCCTGCGGCTGCCGATTGAAGCTGAAGGCAGCATGCCAATGGACCCCGCAAGCACGGCGCCCTCATCACTCAGGATATCGCCAAACATATTCTCGGTCAGGACGACATCGAACCGGCGCGGATTCAGAACCAGTTGCATCGCGCAGTTATCCACCAGAATGTGCTCCAGCGCGACATCCGGATAGTGAGCCGCCACTTCGACAACGACCCTGCGCCAAAGCTGCGAATTCTCGAGCACATTCGATTTGTCGACGCTCGTCACTCTCTTCTTGCGTTTGCGAGCAAGCTGGAAGGCCATGTGCGAGACCCGCTCGATCTCGGCGCGCGTGTAGGTCATGGTGTTGACCGCGCGTTCTTCCGCTCCCGATCCGGAAATGCCACGAGGCGTCCCGTAGTAAATGCCACCGGTCAGTTCCCGGACGATGATCATATCGGTTCCATCGACCAGTTCGTTCTTTAGCGGCGATGAATCGATCAAGGCTTTATACGATCGCACCGGCCGCAGGTTCGCATAGACCTGCAAGGTCTGGCGGATGCCGAGCAATCCGCGCTCCGGGCGCTTCTCCGGCGGCGCATTATCGAATTCGGGCAAACCCACGGCGCCCATCAGCGTCGCGTCGGCTTCGAGAGCCAGCTTGCGGGTTTCATCCGGGAACGGGTTGCCGGTCTTATGAATCGCGATGCCGCCCAACAATCCCTGATGAATCGTGAGTTCGTGGCCGTAGGCGCGCGCGACGTGCTTCAGCACTTTTTCAGCCTCTCGGCTGACTTCGACGCCGATCCCGTCACCGGGCAAGAGTAGAACGTTTAGTTTCATGGGTAAGGTTCAAAGGGGGCGAAAGTTTCAATTCGCCACTGCGGCGCGGCCCACCACCTCTTGAAGCAAAATCAGGATTTCCTCGTTCCGCAGACCCTTCTTGCAGTCGGCGAGGAGGGTGAAACGGTCATACACCAGGTCCAGTTCCTCTATCGTGAGTTGGAAACCAAGATCCTCCGTACGTTGCTTCAGGGCATGCCGGCCGCTATGCTTGCCCAGCACCAGCTTGCTTTCGGGCACGCCCACGGCTTTCGGATCGATGATCTCGTAAGTCGATTTTTCCTTCAGGTATCCATCCTGATGGATGCCCGCTTCGTGAGCGAACGCGTTTTCGCCCACAATGGCTTTGTTAGGTTGCGGACCGAAGCTGATGATATTCGAAAGCAACTGGCTCGCCGGATAAAGCTTCTCAGTGTGAATGCCGGTCTGGAAAGGCAGGCGCTCATTCCGGACCTTAATCGCCATCACGACCTCTTCGAGCGCAGCGTTGCCGGCGCGTTCGCCAATGCCGTTGATAGTGCATTCCACCTGACGGGCGCCCGCGGCCAGCGCCGCCAGAGTGTTCGCAACGGCCAGTCCCAGATCGTCGTGACAGTGAACGCTAACGATTGCGCTGTCGCCCAGCGACTTCGCCATCCGGCCAATCAGAGCGCCGTATTCCTCGGGAACCGAATAGCCAACGGTATCCGGCAAGTTCACGGTGCGCGCTCCCGCTTCGACAACAGCTTTTGAAATCGCTTCGAGGTAGTCGAAATCGGTGCGCGTGGCGTCCTCGGCGGAAAACTCGACGTCGTCGGTGTAGCTTCGCGCCAGGCTCACGGCCGCTACCGCTTCATCCATGACCTGATGGCGCGTCTTCTTCAGTTTATGTCTTAAGTGAATATCGCTGGTTGCGATGAACGTATGGATGCGAGGCCGCCTGGCATGTTGAAGCGCCTGGGCTGCCCGCTCAACGTCGCGCTTGGTAGCTCTGGCAAGCGCCGCAACCTGGGTCCAGGGAAACTGGCGGCTCA
>JAICLJ010000020.1 GCA_025927575.1 Bryobacteraceae bacterium
AGATGGCACATCCCGACTTCGTAAATTGCTTCTTGCTCGCGCGCTTCCTGCACTTTGCGCTCGGCCTGGACCTCGCGCAAATCTTGAGCACCTTTTCGTAATGGCGCATCAAGCGCTGTCATAAATGGAATGGGAATGGGTGCTCCGTTTTCGAATTTCCAGAATTTGGCTACACGTAGAGGCGTCAAGCGATACCGATTGCTCAATGCAGCAAGCGCGCTGGGGGTTGTGCTTGTAGCTGCGGGCATGCCCGGTCATTTTTTATGGCGTTGGATGGGGGTGCCCCTGGTAATCGTGTTTGTTTGCGCCTTCGCACCCTTGCTCTTCTACGGAGCGCGTTTTCTATGGGAGCGACTAGAGGGCAGTGGCAGGTAGAGTCAGTGCTCCCGCGCGCGGGTGGCAGCCCGGAAAGCAGTAAAGGGTAAGCAGAGAACGATGCTTCGCATCGGCTGATAGGGTGACACGCCACCCCAGTCTCGGACCTTCCATCCCGGATCTTTGAAACTCAGACGGTTACGAAGCGATCGAGAAAGAATACACTGCTATACATGCCAGCGGCAATGTTGATCTGTTGCCTTGCCACGTTTGCGGCGCTCTGCGAAGCGCAAATGACCCCAGACTTGAAGTCTCTGTACGACGCTCACAAATGGACCGCTCTCAATGATCGACTTCAGAAGGTAAACGGGCTGCCGCTTTATCGCGCTGCCATCAACGTAACGTTCAATCAAGATCCGCAAGGCTCGGAACGTTTGCTGCTGTCTGTTATCAGCGCCGCTCCTCATTCGTCAGAGGCGTACGAGGCTTCTGAATGGCTTAGCCATCTTTACTTTTATCGAGGGGAATACAGCAGTCTCGTGTCCGTCATGGAGAAGCGGTGGGCGGCGTTCCCTCAGAAAGAAGCTAATTCACAAGAGCAAACCGCCATCCGCGGTTTTCGCGGGTTGCCAAACCAGATACTCGAAAGCACTCGCCCTTCCAAGCTCAAACACGAGCCTGGGAGCATTTTCATTCCCCTATCAATCGATGGGAATTCGGCGACTTACTTTTTTGACACCGGCGCGTGGATCTCCTGCATGAGTGAGTCAGAGGCCAAAAGGCTTGGCTTGAAAATCAGAAACACTTCGGGAACATTAGGGCAATCAGCGGGTACTCGTGTCGGCTTTCAGACGGCCGTTGCCCAGGATGTCGTGGTGGGCAACACTCACTTTAGGAATGTTTCTTTTGCCGTCTTCCCTGACAATCAGGAGCCTTGGTCCGGCCTTCCGCCCGGACGTCGGGGGATTCTTGGCATTCCGATTTTGGTAGGCCTACAGACCTTATGTTGGGAGGGCGCCGGCGCCATCCAGCTCGCCGAACCGCCTGAGCCATTCAATATTCGAAGATCCAACCTCACTTTTGATAATGACCATCTTGTCGTCACCGCAGTGATCCAAAATCAGAAGATTGCCGCCACCGTCGATACGGGAGCCATAAGTACCGACCTCTATAAGCCCTTTGCGGCTATGTTCGGAAATCTGCTAAAGCAATACGGTAAGAAGGGCTCAACCGAAGTACGCGGGGTCGGGCATGCCGAAGCTTTCGATTCGGTGACATTACCAGAACTCAGAATCCGAGTGGGCAACTCAGACATAATTCTGTCGCCTGCTCACGTGCTTTTGAAGTCGATAGGGGCAAACTGCTGCGTTGGGAACTTTGGTATGGATCTATTCAAGCAAGCTTTTGCCATGAAGATTGATTTTGGTGCTATGACTTTGCAACTCCTTAGAGCTGAAGAAGTGCATTAGCTCGGCTGCGGTAAAGTGCGCCGAACACGGCGCAGGTTAAGCTTCAAGACTCTGTAAAAAGAAGGTGGGCCAAACTGGACCTTTCGAATTCAGGTAGCAGCTGAAAGAAAGGAAAGGTTCAGACCGATTCCGCGCCTGCCGGCGCAGGCTTCGTGCACACGATGGCGACCGCGCTGAGATGAGAGGCGTATTTGCGAAACAGCCGCCGCATAGACAAAACGCGCTGACGCGCGATTGGCTTTCGCAGCAAGTTGAACAGAATGCGCAATACGCCAAGTAGGCCTTCATCGTTGAGTAGCCGCTTGGGCTCGAGCAAATGCATCGGAGCTTGCGCCTCCCAATCCACATGGAAGCCCGCCTCCTCCAGGATCCGCTTCCACTCGGTGAGCGTTGCCGGCCGCACGCCAACGTGGATGTTTGTAGACATTTCCCGCTCTATGGCCTTGCGCTCGTCATCGGGAATCTCGTTCGGCAAGAGCGCAAGCTCATGAATTCCGTATCGGCCGCCCGGTTTCAGAATCCGGAATGCTTCCGCTAAGATACGCTGCTTCTGTCCCGGCGTCTGCATGGAGAGCATGGCTTCGCCGAAGACGAGACTGGCTGAATCAGAGTGGAGACTTGTCGATTCGGCCGTAGCCAGAACAAATTGGACGTTCTCATTCCCCAACTCCTGTTGAAGCAGGCGAGCAGCATCAGGCTCCCGCTCGATTCCGACATAACTTCGGGGCTGTTGCGCCAACGCGATACGCGCCGTTACGCCCAGCCCCGGAGCAAATTCTACAACGCTGTCGTCATCACAAGGATGGAGATGAGCCATCAACTCTCGAGTGAGCGCCAATCCACCCGGTCGAAGCACACGTTTTCCCAGTCCGGCAAGTACCCAGTGGCCCGGCTGCTTGACTACATCGCCGGGTTTGGCCGGATGTATCGCGGAGGGGCGCGGACTCTGCATCAATCCTGCATTCATAGCTCGATTTTCCGCTATCAATGCAGTTCTCGCTGTGACAACGGTCACAACAAAGTTCTCTTATTTGTGTTTCATCTCCACCGAGACACTTCGAAATGGGTTCTTGCATCGTGAGCCGAGTGGAGCAAAAGCGGCCGGCCAATCGTTCAAAAACAAGCTCGTTTCCGCTGAAGAGAGATATCCGAAATGGCGAGAATGAAATCGGACTGAGTCCGCTCGGCCCGGCGCGAGGCCGCTCGATGCTCCGGAGCGCCATTCTACAGATGACACCGCGCTCCAATCGAGGCTAATCGCTAAAAGGGCGCAGCGCGGATTCCCGTTCGCGTACCATATCTCCGCCTCCGACAGATTCCGTAGCACCCTTGTCGGTAGAAACGGTCGGGCACCGCGGCGTAAGTGTTCGCTGAACGCGCGAGCCCACGTCGTTTTTGTGGGGCAGACGCTCCGTCTGCGCGCGGCTCTCAGCCGCGCTCTTCGGATCTTGCAGAATTGTCGACGAGCCGGGCGGGGCGCCCGGCGCAGGCCAAGGGCCCGCCCCACAAGCAAATGCCCGAATCTGGGAAATGCCATTCCGGGCCGCTGAAGACGTCCGGCCCGCGCGTTAGCGCGCCGGTTGCAAAGTTGTTCGGCGGCCTCACCGCATGTGAAAACTCAATCCCGCTGGTTGAGCCTTCTTACCTTCCGTCATCGTGAACACCGTGCGTTCAACGCACGAGCCCCCGTCGAGAACCAGCGCCGATTCAAGCACGTCGCGATCGAATTTTTCCAGCTTATCGGGCAGAACCGGTCGCAGGCTATTAGTGATTTGTCCCAGAACAATCGTGCCCAGCGCCACCGATGTGTTTACGCTCCCCGGCACGTTCAGACTGCTGGATGTGCTCAGAATAGAAAACACGCCAGTAGCCGAGTTGAGGGCGATGTTAAGAATGCTTAGCAGGTCGCGGCGCTGGTTCTGCAAAATGGAGGCGAGGATGATCTGCCGGCCGATGGGTTTCAGCGCGATATTCGACTGCGCCAGCGCATGGTAAACCTCACTGCTCACCACCGGCTGCCGGGTGTTGGTCACGTTACAAATGCTGAGATCGTATGCGCCCACGCCTTTCGGCATCGCTCCATAGTTCTGCACGAGCAACTGTTTGGGAATGGGAGTGCCGCTCACGGCCAGCGTATCCTGCGCGGGGGCGGCGATCGCCGCCAGCGACAGCGCGGCCGTCAGCGCCAAAATCGTTTTCATGGAACCTCTCAGTTGGTCCGAAAGCGCCTTCATGCGCGCCCGGACGCAATCGAGAGATAGCAGCCGGGAAACCGCTATCACACATCACAGCTCCGCAACTATTTGATTACGTTAGATAAACAATCGAGAGAAAAGCTGTGAACGGATTTGACACGCCGCCGGATTAGTAGATGCCTTCCGGAATGGGAACGGTTGCGGCAGCCTGTTCGCCGATGCTGGCGGCGTGCCGCGCAATCAGTTCCAGGTGCTTGCAGATCAAGAGCAGATGCACGTACACCCCGCCATCGCCGGGAACGCTGGTCAGCTTGAAAAGCTTGTCGTACAGCACCCGGCATTCTGACCGGAGATCCGCTTCCCCGGGCCGCATCGCAAGCGCCTCGTCGAGATCGTCGCCCGCCCAGCCGTCAATCGCCGTCGAGAGCATGCCGTTGATTCGCCTGCCGAGTTCGGAAATCCGGTGAAGAATCCGTGACGTAGGGCGGCGTTGGATCGACGCGCCCAGCGTGGCGATCTCGTCGGCATAATCGCCGATCAATTCGAGATCCACAATTGCTCCGACAATGCCGGTCACGAGCCGCGCCTCGTCGCCGCCTCCGCCTGTACTCGCCATCGCCTGTAAACATTGTTCGTGAATCTGCCGGTTTCGATCGTCAATTCGCGCCTCGAGTTCGTGGGTCCGCTCCGCCGCGGCGGGATCGTTGCTCGTCACTGTTGCAAGAGCTTCATTGAGCATCGTAACGGTAATCTGCCCCATTTCAGTAAGATTCCCGCGGATCGCATCAAACTCGCCCCGGTGTTGCGCTCTTTTCATTACGAATCATTGGACTCGCGCCAAGCCGCGCTGGTGTCAGGATAAGCAGAAATTTCTGCAAGGAATTGTCATCCGGTTGGATAAATGTCATGTGCTCTCATCGAAAGAGTCGCCATGAATGGAGCTGAGTGTCTGCTGAGAACTCTCGTGAACAACGAGATTGGGATGTGCTTTATGAATCCGGGAACGTCGGAGATGCACTTTGTGGCCGCTCTCGACCGCGTACCCGGGATGCGCGCCATTCTTTGCCTGTTTGAAGGCGTTTGTTCGGGGGCCGCGGATGGCTCTGCGCGCATGCTGAGGAAGCCGGCCGCAACCCTGCTTCATTTGGGGCCAGGCCTGGCGAACGGCCTCTCCAACTTTCACAACGCGCGTAAAGCGCGGTCGCCGATCGTGAGTATTGTCGGCGAACACTCGACGCAGCACTTGCGCTACGATGCACCGCTCTCGGCGGACATCCCGGCCTTTGCCTCGGGAGTATCGAACGACGTCCACGTCGTTCGCCGGGCGGAAGAACTGGCGTCTGCGGCCCTGGCGGCGATCCGGTCGGCAGTGAATCCGCCCGGGCAAGTCTCCATGCTGATTGTTCCCGCCGACATCTCCTGGTCCGATGCCGGGGAACCCATGGGGGCCGTGCCGCTCCCAGTTCGGAAGCATCCTGGCGAAACGGCAATTCGCGACGCCGCCGACACGCTCCGTTCCCGGCAGGCTGTTGGATTGCTGCTCGGAGGAACCGCATTGACGGGTCCCGCGCTTGAAGCGGCCGGACGCCTCGCGACTGCTACCGGCGTCCGTATCTTCGCGGACCGTAATGCCGCCCGGACGGAATCGGGCCAGGGCCGCTTCCAACCGCGCCGCATCCCCTATTTCCCGGAGCCGGCGCGGCAATCGCTCGCCGGCCTGCAACATCTGGTGCTTGTCGAGGCGAAGCCGCCCGTCTCCTTTTTCGGATACCCGGGATGCTCAAGCGATCTGCTCCCGGAGGGCTGCCAGATCCACCATCTGGCGAAGATCGACGAAGATGGGCCTGCCTCCCTCGCAGCGCTGGTCGATGAATGCGGAGCCGGGAACTCTCGAATGGAGCGCAGCGCGCAAGGGCCCGTTCCGCCGCCCCAATTTGGCGACCTCACGCCGGATACAGTCGGAGCCGTTGTCAGCGCGCTGCTTCCTGAAGGAGCAATCATTTCGGAAGAGGCGGTCTCCGCGAGCGCGCCGGTGTGGAAACACTTGCTGCGCGCGGCTCCCTACGACCATTTGCCCGTGACCGGTGGATCGATCGGCCAGGGGCTTCCGGTTGCCTTGGGCGCCGCCGTGGCTTGCCCGGGCCGCAAGGTCGTCGCGCTCGAAGCTGATGGAAGCGGAATGTACACGCCGCAGTCGCTCTGGAGCATGGCGCGTGAATCGGCTGACGTCACGATCGTCATCTTCTCCAACCGGCGTTATCGCATTCTGGATGTCGAGATGCGCCGTACTGGCGTCGAAGGCTTTGGTCCAACGGCGAACAACATGATCGATATCGGACGGCCGGATCTCGATTGGGTGATGCTTTCCCAAGCAATGGGCGTGCCGGCTACCAAAGCGGCTACCGTAGAAGAGTTCCGGCACCAGTTCAGTCTCGCAATGGACGAGCGCGGCCCGCGTCTGATCGAAGTAGTTCTGGCCGGGAGTTAAATCATCTCTCAACTACAAGGTGGTGGGCCGGGTTGATCCACACCCAGCAGATGGCGCCGAGCAGGTACAACGCTCCGGTGATGTAGAGCGGCGCGTTCCAATTCGCGAAATGCTGCACAATCAAGCCAACCACGATGGGGCTGAGCACGCCGCCCACTTGTCCGGAAGTGTTCATTGCCGCGCCGACAACGCCCGTATGATCGCCGCCGATTTCGATGCACGTGCTCCACGCCGCACCCAAGAGAAAATTGGAGGCAGCCCCCGCGAGTGAGATCAATATTACCGCCAGGATCGGTTGAGGACACAGCGTACCCGCAATCATAAAAACTCCGGCCGCCGCGAGCGATCCACCGCCTACCGAAGCACGGCCGATCCGCAAACCGAAGCGGGCAGTCAGACGATCCGTTGTAATTCCTCCGAGCAAATCGGCCACGACACTGAGGGTCAGCGGCAGGCCCGCGGCAATCCCGAGCGAGACAGCGGAAAAACCTCGCGTTGCCTTCAGGTACGTCGGCAGCCAAGTGATGTAGAAATAGAAACCGTATGTCTGCGTGAAATACATTCCGCAGAGCCCCAGGACGGAACGGTTTGCGAGCAGCGCCTTCCATTCCGACCATCCCATGTGGTGACTACCGGAGGCGCGCCGTCCCGCTTCTATGTACGCCAACTCAGCATCGTTCACCGCCGGATGATCGGCGGGCTCATCCCGGAACCATCGAAACCAGGCAATCGCCCACACGAAACCGACCGAGCCGAAGATCGCAAACAGCGCACGCCAGTGGAAATGCGCCAGCAGCGCCGTTACCAGCAATGGCGTCAAGCCCCCAGCGAGATGTGCGCCCATGAAGAACGTTCCCTGAGCCGTGCCACGCTCCTTCATCGGGAACCAACGCGAAAACGTCCGCGCAACATTGGGCCACGCGCCCGCTTCACCAACGCCAAACAGAAATCGTATGACGAGCAGCGACACGTAGCTGAACGCTGCGCCGGTCATCATCGTAAAGACGGACCACCATAGAACAATTCGGGTAAGCACCCGCCGGGTCCCGACCTTGTCACCCCACCACCCGGTTGGAATCTCGAAGATGCCATAGGCCAGGGTGAACGCGCTGAACACGAAACTCATCTCGACCCGGCTGAGCTTCAAATCGTGCATCATGTCGGGAGCCGTGATCGAAATACAGACGCGGTCGAGGTAGGTGATCGCCGCGAGAGCCACCGTCATCCCCAGAACCTGGTAACGCGCCCGCGTACGAGCGGCCGCGAGAGCGGGGGCGCTCAATGGTGGCCTTCCCGATCGCATGATTTCAAAACCTGAATCAGTCGGGCCGTAAACTCGATGCCGGGGAACAGCCGCGAAAATTCGTCAGAAACGCCGCACAGCTTCTTCTGGCGCTGAAGCGTGTGCGGCGGAATCGTGATGATCGAGTCATTGCGCTGCGACATGGCGAATATTCATCCTGTGCTCCCTAACAAGATATATGGCGGCAAATGCGAAACGACGCGATTGGTTTATCTCGATCTAGGAATCATCCTGCCATCGCCGTTCCAAATCGGAACAAATGCATCGCTGTACTGGTACGCGCCCTCAACACGGGCTGTACTTCGATACTCGTTACAGTATTTCGGTTTGTTTCGATACCTGATTCAATCAATTTAGTAAGCGCGAACCGAACGTCAACGACAGGATCGCGAGAGAAATCCGGAAGGCTGGAACGTCTCACCAGCCTTTCTTCGAGGATGTCCAATCCTTAGCTGAGAGGAAGATGCCGGTTGTCACATTGGGTGGTAAGGGTTAGTTCGGGTTCGAATTCGGCAGAGTGTCTCCATTGTTCATACGATGATGCGGCAGTGACCACGAATGCGCTGCTGGGAGACGACGAAGCGAAATCGTTACGGATCGAAATCATACGTCCCAACGGAATCTTGCAAGCAGCTTACGAGTGTGGCTACTTACTCCAAACACCTTACGCCGCTACTAAATCTCACGGGTGAGGCAATGGTTTTCATGTCCGTGTCGATTTAACTTGAAATCGAACTCATGGCTCGTTGGTTTAGACACCCTTGAAGGAGAAATAACGCATGCAACACGAACTTTCACAATGGCTGCCAGTCTCACTGGCCCTCGTGGTGGGTTTTTTGATTCTGCTTCGCCACATGAACGCTTCAAACGATCGCCGGTCTTTCGGTCAATGGACAATTCTCGTGCTGTACAGGATGGTTCACTTCTTCTGGGCGGTGGCCCGCGCCGTCGATCTCGGGTATTTAGAGTATCGTCGTATTCTTCAGGAATCCCGGATCGAGATCGAGAACGAAAAGTTTTTCGGAAAAATCGTCAAGGCCTCGGCAAACGAGAACAGCATCGGTGAGACGACGCCATGGCAGCCGGTCGAGACCCTCGAATACAGGCTGTGACGACTTTCAACACGGCAGGAACCAACATTTAACATCTCTGGAGCGAGGCGAGTCTCGACGCGGCAGACTGAGAGCTCAATGTCATTTAGTGTTCCATCTCCGGGCATTTTTATTGTGAGGCAGGTCCTCGACATGCGCCGGGTACCGCGCCCGGCTTTCCGAAATTTCAACAACATCCGAAGAGCGCGGCTGGGAGCCGCGCGCCGACCGTGGGTCTGCCCCACAAGAACTGAATGACATTGGACTGAGAGTCTGCGCCACACTTCTTGCTTTGCTTGAAGTTCAGACACTCCTGCCGGCGAGATAATAGGAAAGAGGACACGCATTCGAAAATGTCCGGAAACTCCGCCACTGTTCCCGTTCTCCGCGAGGAAGTGGCTGGCCGGGTGAATCTCGACTTCACAACGGGCTCGAAAGGTTTCTCATGGCTGGCAAAACAATCGAACGCAGAGCCGCGGCGGATATTTTCGAGCGGCTTGGCATTGGCGATATAGCGGAAGGAGCTTGCGGTAAACAGTGGATTCCCTGCTCCGGTCCCGAACTTGCCTCGATCAGCCCGCGCGACGAGCATGTACTCGGACATGTAAAGACAGCCACGGCCTCCGAGTATGAACAGGTCATCGCAGACGGCCAGGAAGTGTTTGCCCGCTGGCGACTGTGCCCGGCGCCCGTTCGCGGCCGGATCGTACGCGCGATCGGCGAGGAACTGCGAAAACACAAGGACAGCCTAGGCGCGCTAGTCACGCTCGAAAGCGGAAAGATTCTGGCTGAAGGCAAAGGCGAAGTGCAGGAGATGATCGACATTGCCGATTTTGCGGTGGGGCTCTCGCGGCAACTCTACGGGCTTACGATGCACAGCGAGCGGCCACAGCATCGTATGTACGAGCAGTGGCATCCGCTCGGGTTGGTGGGCGTTATCTCGGCGTTCAATTTTCCCGTCGCCGTGTGGTCGTGGAACGCGCTGATTGCGGCGGTTTGCGGCGATTGCGTCGTTTGGAAGCCTTCGCCGAAAACGCCATTGACCGCCATCGCCGTCCAGAGAATCTGCCATACCGTTTTGCGCGACCATGGCTGGGAAGGCGTATTCTCGCTCGTAATCGGGAGCGACGAAGAAATTGGGGAGCGTCTGATCGCCGACCGGCGCGTGCCGCTGATCAGCGCGACGGGATCCACACGCATGGGTTATCGTGTGGGCGAAGTGGTTGCAAAACGGATGGGGCGCACCCTTCTCGAACTGGGCGGCAACAACGCCGTCATCGTGATGGACGATGCGAACCAGGAGCTTGCGCTCCACGGCATCCTGTTCGGAGCCGTGGGAACCGCAGGCCAGCGCTGCACTACCATCCGGCGCCTTTTCGTTCAACGGGGCATCGCCGCCGGCTTTGAAGAGAAACTAGTTGCCGCTTACCGTCAGATTCCTATCGGCGATCCGATGGACAACGCAACGCTAGCCGGTCCGCTAATTGACGCGGCGGCAATCGAAGCAATGGATGACGCGCTCCAGGCGGCCGTCGAACAGGGCGGCACGGTCGTGTGCGGCGGCGGCCGTATCGAGGATCGGCGGGGATTCTATGTGCGTCCTGCCATCGTCAAGGCAAAGCACGATATGCCAATCGTGCATCGAGAAACCTTTGCGCCGATTCTCTACTTCATCGAATTTGAGACTCTCGATGAGGTGATCGCCTGGCACAACGAAGTGCCGCAGGGACTATCTTCGGCGATCTTCACCAACAACCTGATCGCGGCCGAGACATTCCTGAGCGCGCGCGGCAGCGACTGCGGCATTGCCAACGTCAACATCGGAACCAGCGGCGCTGAAATCGGCGGCGCTTTCGGCGGAGAGAAAGAAACCGGCGGCGGGCGTGAAGCAGGCAGCGACGCCTGGAAAGCTTACATGCGGCGTCAGACCGTCACCGTGAACTGGTCGCCGGAGCTTCCGCTGGCGCAGGGCATTTCCTTCGATTTGAAGCCCTCGTCCTAACTGATTACCGGAACTGATCCTGTGCTTCCCGCAGCCAGTCGGGCCGCTTCAGCACATCACGCGGGCGGCTTCCGTCCGGCGGTCCGATGATGCCATCGCGCTGCATCATGTCGAGAATCCGGGCTGCGCGGCCGTAACCCAGCCGTAGTCGGCGCTGCAGCGTCGACGTAGAGGCCTTGCCCATTTCGACAACCACGCGCACCGCATCTTCATACATCGGGTCCTGTTCGCCGTCGACGACTTCGGTCTCGCCCTCTTCATCTTCCGAGGGAGGCGTCAGCAAGTAGCTCTGGTCGTACTCGGGCGTGGCCTGGGCTTTCCAGAAGTCCACCACCTTCGTAATTTCGCTCTCCGTAACAAAGGCGCCGTGCACGCGCGTGAGGCGCGAGGACCCAGGCGGCAGGAACAGCATGTCGCCCTTCCCAAGCAGATGTTCGGCTCCCATCGTGTCGAGCACCGTTCGCGAGTCGACACGCGTCGCAACCCGGAAGCTGATGCGCGACGGGAAATTTGCCTTAATGATTCCTGTGATCACATCCACACTGGGGCGCTGCGTCGCAAGAACGAGATGCATCCCGACCGCGCGGGCCATTTGCGCCAGGCGCGTGATGCATTCTTCCACATTGGCGCGCTCCAGCATCATCAGATCCGCCAGCTCGTCGATCAGGATCAGAATGTACGGCAGCGGCCGGAGATCGTCGTCCTCGGCCTCCGATTGTTCGAACAGGTTCATTGGCTGCTGGCGCAGTTCCGTCACTTTTTTGTTGAACTGATCGATGTTGCGAACGCCTTGCGCCGCGAGCAGCTTCAAACGGCGCTCCATTTCGAGCACCGCGTTGCGCAGTGCATTGGTGGCTTTCTTCGGCTCCGTGATCACGGGGGTCAGGAGATGAGGAATGCCCTCGTAAATCCCGAGTTCCACCCGTTTGGGATCGACCATGATCATCCGCACCTCGTCGGGCGTTGCCTTGTAGAGGAACGACATGATCAGCCCGTTGAGCGTCACACTTTTGCCGGAACCAGTGGAGCCTGCAATCAGCAGATGGGGCATCGTTTCGAGCGATGCGACTTTGATGCGCCCGTTAATATCTTTCCCGAGCGCAATCGTCATCCGCGACGGCGACTCATGGAATTCGTTCGATTCCACAATTTCGCGAAGACTGATGACTTCACGCCTGGTGTTCGGCACTTCAATGCCGATAGTTGGTTTGCCCGGAAGCCTTTCGATCAAGACCGATTCGGCTTGCAAGCCGAGGCAGAGATCCTCGGTCAGCGTCGTAATGCGGCTGTACTTGACGCCCGCTTCCGGCTTGTATTCGAATGTCGTGACCACGGGGCCGGGGTTGATCTGAACTACCGATCCCCGCACGTTGAATTCTTCCAGTTTCGATTTGATCCGGCCCGCGACTTCCTTCAGTTCCTGCCCGTCATAGCCTCCGCGCGTCGGCGTCTCGTTCAGCAACTCGGTCGACGGCATACGATAGACGCGCTTGCGGCGCAATGGCTTAACCGGAGCGGCAGTTTCGGCGAAATGATATTCCTCGTCTTCTTCACGCTCGGGTTCCGGCACGCGGCGGATGACGGGGTTGTCTTCGAGAGGACGAATCGGAATTTCGTACGGCTCGCCGTCGACGGCCGGCTCAAACTCCGGATTCAGGTCGAATGGCGGCGCATCGGCGTCAATTGGCAGCGCGCTCTCCACTGTTCCCCCGGGTGTTTCGAGAGCCTCAGCGGGCGAGTACCTGCGCGGACGAGCGGAGTCGCCATCGGCGTCCGCGCGCTTAGGCGCCCGCTTTCCGCCGCGAAGCGCTGTTCGTTCAGCAGCCCTTTGCTTTGCCCGTTCCAGAGCTTTCTCGCGGCGACCGGCGCTCCATGCATATAGCCTGTCGCGAAGGGAGCGCAGCCAGGCGATCGGACCGGCAAACCAGCGGCCCAGCATGGCAACCTCAAAGGTGGAGATCAGGTATAGCGCAATCACGGAACCGGCGGCGGTCGCGATCAGCGCGCCCGTGCGGTTCATCGCCGAAACCAGATAATCGGCAATTACCATCCCAAAGATGCCGCTGGCCGGCAGACCGCCGCGCAGCGGATGCCAGGAGGCAAGCAATCCGCAAGCACTCGCAATGGATAACCACAAGGCCGCCGCGCCGAGCAACTTGATGGCGGGACTCCTCAGTTCACTCGAACGCACCCATTTCCAGCCAAGCAACCAGATGAACGCCGGCATCAAATATGCGCTGATCCCTAGCCCCTGCAACGCAAGATCGGAAAAATAAGCGCCGAAGCGGCCCATCAGATTCCCCGGGCGCGCCACGCCCGTCGCGGTATTCCACGATGGGTCGAGCGGGCTGTAAGAGGCAAGACTTAGGGCGAGTCCCAACCCTCCGAGAAGTAATAAGAACCCGACTACTTCATTCAGCCGCGAGTATCGAGTAGGAGATAAAAACCTCATCCTCCGATATGGAAGAACACAGCCAGAGCGATTATTATTATGCCAAAAATGATTCGATACCAGACGAACACACCGAGAGTGTTCCGCTTCAGATACTTCAGGAAGAAGGCGATCACTACAATTCCAACCACTCCGCTGACGAGGATGCCTATGGCATAGGGCAATCCCATGCCCACCGGAACGCCTCCCTCTTTATGCAGGTCCCAGGCGTCTTTACCCGCCGCGGCGGCAATGGCGGGCGTTGAGAGCAGGAACGAAAATCGCGCGGCGGCTTCGCGGTCGAGTGCCCGGAACCGGGCGGTCGTGATGGTAATACCGCTGCGCGATGTGCCGGGAACTACCGCCAGGGCCTGAGAGATGCCGATCCAAATGGCATCGGCCCAGCTCATCTGGTCGAGACCCCGCTTGGATTGTGAAAACCGGTCACCGAAATACATCAGTATGCCGATCACAATCAACATGACGCCCATGACAATCAGATTTCGCCACGGACCCTCGGCCTGCTTGCTGAAAACGAGACCCGCGATTCCGACCGGTATGGAGCCGAGCACCAGATACCACAGCAGCGCGCGGCTGTTCTCATCGGGCTGTGAGCCGCGATACGGCACGCCAATTCCGTGCAGGATAATCTGCACCCAGTCTCTGAAAAAGAAAATAATAATCGCCGCCAGCGTGCCGGCGTGCAACGCGATATCGAAGCCGAGGCCTGGGTCTCTCCAGTGCAATAACTGCGGAATAATCGCCAGATGCGCGGTGCTGCTGACGGGTAAAAATTCGGTTAAACCTTGCACGATCGCAAGAATGATCGCTTGATAAAGCGGCATAATGGAACTTTAAGTACGTTTTCTCCGCGAAAAATCTCATTCGCCTTGGATAATCGTAGCGCACCCATTCATGCGAACCACTAAAATTGTCGCCACGCTCGGACCCGCGACGGACGCTCCCGAAGCGCTGAAGAAACTGTTCGAAGCGGGGGTGGACGTCTTCCGCCTGAACGCCTCGCATGGCACGCAAGACGAGCACGCTTTGCGTATCGCGGCGATCCGGCAAATTGCCTCAGACACCCACCGGAATGTCGGGATTCTTCTCGATCTACAAGGTCCGAAGATCCGGCTTGGCACGTTCCAGCATGGCGGCGCTTATCTCGAAACCGGTTCTACTTTCACAATTACTACGCAACCGGTGGAAGGGACATCTGAAATTGCGTCTACCGCGTATTCGGAATTCGCTCGCGATGTGAATCCGGGCGACACCGTGCTGCTGGCCGATGGAGCCGTCCAGTTGGAGGTAATTTCTTCCGACGGAGTTGCCGCGGTGTGCCGGGTCGTTCATGGCGGCCACGTCAGCGATCGCAAAGGCATCAATCTGCCCGGAGTGAAAATCAGCACGCCGTCGCTTTCGAAAAAAGATATCTCCGACGCTCACTTTGGAGTCGCGCAGGGTGTCGATTTCATGGCAATTTCGTTTGTCAGGACGGGAAAGGACGTGCTGCGCTTGCGGCACTTGCTGGACGAGGCGGACGCAAAGCAGCCCATCATCGCCAAAATCGAAAAACCCGAGGCGTGGCACAATCTCGACGCGATCGTCGAAGAGGCGGATGGCATCATGGTGGCGCGCGGGGATCTCGGCGTCGAGATGGCTCTCGAAAAAGTGCCGATGATCCAAAAAGCGATCATCGAGCGCACGCGCCAGTACGGCAAATTCGTTATCACGGCGACGCAGATGCTCGAATCCATGGTCGAGAACCCGCTGCCTACCCGCGCCGAGGTCAGCGACATCGCCAATGCGATTTACGACGGCAGCGGCGCCTTGATGCTATCGGCCGAAACATCCATTGGAAAATATCCGATTGAATCGGTGAAAATGATGGCGAAAATCGCGCTCGAAACGGAAAATGCGGTGCGCGATCAGGGATTCAGAGAAGTGCAGCTCGCGGGCGAGCTGACGACGCCGCACATAATCGCGGATGCCGCTTACCATGCCGCGAGAGCCGCACGCGCCTCGGCGCTGGTTGTTGGCACAACAAGCGGGGCCACAGCCAGATTACTGGCTCGGTACCGGCCGCCAGTTCCCATTTTCGCTTTCACAGGGAGCGAAGCCGTCGCGCGCCAGCTTTCCATTGTGTACGGCGTCCAGGCGATCGTCGCACCCGCTTCGACTTCCACTGACACGCTGCTGATGGAAATGGAGCGGACACTTGTCGAATCGGGACGGCTGACGGCGGGCAATAGCGTCGTGTTTGTGGCGGGCCAACCAGTGAACCAGACCGGCACTACCAACATGCTGAAAGTGCGCCGCGTCACCGGGCGGTATTAGCGGTTTTTTCCTCGCTTGCTTGATCCAGCAATTCAATCGAAGCGCGGTCGAGTTGCAGCTTCGTGGCTCCAACAAGATCGTTCAACTGATCCAGGTTCGTCGAACTGGCAATGGGCGCGGTTATGCTCGGCCGCGCGATTAACCAGGCCAGTGAGACTCGCGCGGGTGTCGAATGGTATTTATTTGCAACCTCGTCCAGCGCTTTCAGAATACGAAGCCCTCGTTCGTTCAAATATTTCTTGACGCCTTGCCCGCGCGGGCTCTTCGTTAGATCGCCTTCCGAGCGATATTTTCCGGTGAGAAAACCGCTCGCCAAGGAATAATAGCTGATAACGCCGAGGCCATTCTGCTCGCAGACACGTTCCAGAGCGCCTTCATATCCAGAGCGGTCGTAGAGGTTGTACTGCGGCTGCATGGTTTCGTAACGCGGCAACCCCAATTCTTGGCTAACTTTAAGCGCTTCCGAAAGCTGCTCGGCCGTATAGTTCGAAGCGCCGATTGCCCGCACCTTGCCTTGTTGGATGAGCTGAGCGTAGGCCTCTAACGTTTCTTGTATGGGAGTTCCCGGGTCCGGGTAGTGAGACTGGTATAGATCGATGTAATCAGTCTGCAGCCGTTGCAGCGATCCCTCCGCTGCGCTGAGGAGATGCGATTTCGAAAGACCTTTCTTTCCCGGTCCGCCGCCGGCTTTCGTCGCGAGCACCACTTGATCGCGTTTTCCGCTCTTCTTGAACCATTTGCCGATAATCGTTTCCGATTCCCCGCCCTTATTGCCGGGAACCCAGTGCGAATACGACTCGGCGGTGTCGACGAGGTTCAACCCCGCGTCGACAAATCCATCCAGCAGTTTGAATGAGGTCTGCTCGTCGGCCGTCCATCCGAAGACGTTTCCTCCGAATGCGAGCGGCGATACTTCGAGACCGGAATTTCCAAGCTTTCGTTTCTGCATGTATGTGAGATCCGCGATCCAGCCGATAGTTGCACGCTCTGGCCGGAATGAATTGCAACACCCGCGGGAGGAGATTAAAACGAGAACGCCAGTCGCGCCGACGCGCTCCGGGGTGGCGCCAGCGCAGTACCTGAAAACAGACCTGCAAAATCGATTACGTTCAGCCGGTTAGTTGCATTGAGGAAATCGGCTTGCAAGTCGAAAGACCGTGACTCGTGTTTCCATACCGTCGCCCCGCCGGAGAAGTTGAGCGTGAAGGAAGGCCTCACGCGGTTCCGTTCGAAGTTCACGCGATTGACCACTGCCTGGCTGTATTCACTGACCAACGCATCGATATCGGCCGAAGCGACTTCGGTCGGTAAGCCGCTCCCGTAAGCGGCGCTACTTGAGATCCACAGCCGCTTATTGACCTGATAGCGAACTTGAGCACTTGCGGTGTTGCGTTGGTCCTGGCTGATCGGAAAACTCGACGATCCGCCGATCGCGTCCGACGCATCGTCGCCGAGAAGGAGGCCTCCCGTGACAGGCAGAAAGCCGGTGCCTGTCTGGTTCGCATAATTGAGAAATGCCGACAACGGCCCCCACTTGGGAATGCTGAGCCGCACTTCGACTCCGTGGATCTGCGCATGCGAAAACGCAATCGGGAAGCTCACGCCCGTATTCAGAAGCACATCGTCATCGGCGAAATTGTCCTCGTAGCGCCGGAAAACGCTGACATCCAGACGGATGTGACCGGTAAGCGCTTTCGAGATGCCCGCATCATAAAAATTGCCGCCCGAGGGCTTCACCGGCAGCCTCAGCACCTGATCGCTGAGGCTGCCTACCGCGGGCGTGCTCGCGAGCAGGAGATTCTCGATTGCCGGAGTCTGAAACACGCGATCGTATGACGCATGGAAGAGCAACTTCGCGGCAGGCCAGTAGAACGATGCGCCGAGACGCGGGCTCCAGGCCTGCTGTCTTACAAGCAGGTTGTAGCCGTCCCATCGCAGACCCGCGCTTAGCGACAGATTGCGGTAGCGATAGGCATCCTGCGCATATAGCGAACCTTCCCGGTCCAGCGCATGCCCGCGGAACGCGAAATGGCTGGGCGTGTCCGGATCGAAGTAATCGGGGTTCGTTACGTTGTACCCGAACGATTCATGTACAGGGCCATAGAGGAAATCGCCGCCGGCTTTCCAGGTATGGGCGCCAGCTTGCCCGGCAAGGCCGGATGCAAGATAACCTTGCTTGAACCCGCGGCTCTGAAACGCGGCAATTGGATCGGAAAGATCGTTCGACCAAAGATCCGCGCTCACGTCTTGAAATGAACCGCGGGCCGTGAACAACAAGACTGGAGACAGTACATGCTGATAGCGGGCTTGCAACTCGTTGTCGCCGCTATCGCGATCCTGACGTTGACCGGCAGCCTGCTGTAACAGTTCATTGGGCACCTGGAAGCGGGCATCGCTGTGCGAGTACGTGAAACCCAGGCGCTGCGCATCGCTCAAATCGCGTTCGAATTGGCCGGAGAAGGAAGTCGTCGTTGCACTATTCGTGTAGTTGTTCAGCACCGGCGGATCGAGATACCGGTCCGTGCGCGCTCCTTCGGCGCTGATTCCCGCGAAATTCCGCCCCCAGCCATACTGAGTGCCGAAGTAGCCGTGACCGGTATTGAAGCTGCCACCACCCAAAACAGCTTTCCCATGCAGCCCCTTCGCCGTATCTGGCGTGGTTGTCACCTCGATCACGCCGCCGAGTTTGCGACCAAATTCTGCGGGATAGCTGCCCGTCATCACGTGCAGACTTTGAATGTTGTCGATGTCGAAGGGCGGCGCAAACGAAGGCGAGCGGTTGTCGGTCAGAGGCAGACCGTCCACGATGTACTGGACCTGATACTCGGAGCCGCGCGGATGGAGCACTCCATTCGCTTCGAGCAGCCAACCGGGCTGCATCGCCAACAGATTGGGAAGAGCGCGACCCGGAGTGCTGCGATCCTGCTCGGCAACCTGCCGCGATCCCACCGTCACCGCGGAACCCACCTGGTGCGGGTCGAGCAGCGTCAAATGATCTTCCACATCCACGACGGTCCTGACCGGACCAACGATCAGACCAATCGGGAGCTTCACCGGAATAGCCGACCGGATTTCCACCATGCCCGATGCCGGCTTGAACCCGTTGAGGGTGATCATGTAATGGTAGAGGCCATACGGCAGGTGGCGGATAACCGCCTTCCCGTTCTCATTAGCACGCACGGTCTTATGGGTGGAATTCGACTCGGAATTCAGGTCGATGGAAGCGGCAAGAGCGTTCCCCGCAGCGTCGTGTACGGAGAACCTAACCTCTCCTTCGCTCGTTTGTGCGAACCCGGCCACCACTGCTGCTAAGACACAGACAAGCAGCCTGGCAATGTTCATAATCTATTTTAACGAGGAGCGTCCGATCGCACAGCTTGGGCGCATGCTATCGAAATCCGATCATAACCTAACGTTACTTGGGGAGGACCAACGATGCTGAACATGGGCGGCCGTTGCATTAAACCGGAACTGCTGGACGATGCCGCTCCGGAAGAAGCGCGGAAGAGCCTGGCGGATCTTGTGCGCTTGAACAGCCGGTTCGGCGGTCATGGAGTTCTGCGGAATTTACTCGCTAGCGTAGTTCGGCCCGGTGAAACGTTTTCGCTGCTCGACGTGGGAGCCGCTTCCGGCGATACCGCGCGGCTGGTGCACGAGATGTATCCTCAGTCGACGGTCGTCAGCCTTGACCGGAACGCCACAAACCTCACGCTCGCCCCCCCGCCGCGGCTGAGAGGCGATGCGTTTCACCTGCCGTTTGCCGACGGCAGTTTCGATTTCGTGTTCACCTCTCTGTTTCTGCATCATTTTCCGGACGACCAAATTGTAGACTTGCTACGTGGTTTCCGCCGGATCGCACGGCGCGCCGTATTGATCTCCGATCTCGAACGGCACTTAGTTTCGTATTGCTTTCTACCGGCAACGAGGTGGCTGTATGGATGGCACAGTCTTACCGTCCACGATGGCCCCATTTCCGTGCGCGCGGCGTTCATCGCAAAGGAACTCCGCGACCTCGCCGATCGTGCGGGGTTGCATGTTGTCGAGGTAAGCACGCATCGACCTGCATTCAGAATTTCACTAGTCGGAAACTGCTTCGGATGAAGAATCCGGATACGGTCCGTCTCGGACGTGAGCGACATTGAAGCTGTGGACACGTGACAAGCGGTATTCAAATCATCGGCGGTGGACCGGCCGGCGCTTCCGCGGCGCTTGCTGCGTTGCGCGAGGGAGCGGGCGCCCGCGTTTTCGAGAAGTCCCGATTTCCGCGCCACAAAGTGTGTGGAGAGTTCTTGTCTCCCGGTATCCTGCGCGTGCTTGACGATTTTGGGATGATGAAGGCTTTTGACACGCTTGGCCCCGCACAGATCCGGCGGGCATCGCTATGCTTCGGCCGGCGCGAGAAGAGCTTCCGTTTACCGGAGGCTGCTTGCGGCCTTAGCCGTGCCGCCTTCGATCATCTCCTACTGCGCACGGCGGAGGAACACGGAGCCGTGGTTACTCACGCGACCGCCACTTCTTTCGATAAGCCCACGGTGCTGGCGCGAGGACGGCATTTCGCGTCAACGGCGCGCGATCGCGGACAGCGGCTTTTCGGCTTTAAGGCCCACTTTCGCGTGGCTGTCAGCGATGCAGTCGAGCTTTATTTCTTCGACGGCTGCTATGTGGGCCTGAATGCAGTGGAGAACGACCTAACGAACGTGTGCGGTATTGCTCCCGAACATCTGCTTCGCAAATTCAACTTCGAGCAAGATGAATTCTTACGATCCTACGAGCCACTCCGAGCGCGATTGAGAGGAGCCGAACGAGTAATGTCCTGGCTCTCGACCGGCCCTCTGCGGTTCGAGAACGGATTTCGCGCGGAGCCCGAAGAAGGCGTTTACACCGCCGGAGACGCCCTTTCCTTCGTCGACCCGTTTACCGGCTCCGGACTGCTGGCGGCGCTCAGGACCGGAACAATCGCGGGCCAGTTCGCGGCGCAAGAGCGCCCCGTGCACGAATACCTGAAATCGGTTCGCACAGTTCTGGAGCGTCCCTTTGCTATCGCCGGCATCTTCCGATGGGCGGTCACATCGGGATGGGCCGGGCGCCTGGCTCCGCTGCTTCCGGGCGCGGCGATGTTCCGCTGGACGAGACCGTGAGTTCTGATTCAATGCTGTTTACAGCGGCGGCCTGCTTTCGGTGCCCTCAGAATATGAACCGCAGCGCTAACTGCACCAGTCGAGGATTGTTTATTTGCGAACTCACCACGCCGTACTGGGCATTGCCGACCGTGGTTCCCGGAGCGCCAAATTGCGGCGTGTTGAAGAGGTTGAAAAACTCTGCCCGAAACTGGAGGTTCATGCGGCCGTCCGGCCCAAACTTTGTGTTTTTGAACGCCGAGAAATCGAAATTGTGAATCCAATCCGTGCGGAGTTTCGGATCGACACGCGGCTCATCGCCAAACGTAAACGCATCCGGTTGGGTGAAGCAGGATGTCTTAAACCATTGGTTCAGCCGTGATTCCGGCGAGCCGCTAATGGAGGCATCGCTACAGACGACGTTCGGACGCGACCCTCCGCCGAAAGAATTCGTAAGGTTGACGGCGGTGCCAAACTGCAGCGGGAAACCGCTCTGTAGCGTTGTCACGCCCTCTACGCCCCATCCGCTGATCGCCTGTCCTGCAAGGCCTTCAACATCACCAAAATACGGTTTGCCACGCCCGATCGGAATATCCAGGGCATAGCTGACAACGAGCCGCTGCGGGATGTCGTCCGCGGAAATCGATCGCTCGCCTCGAAGGTTGTTCCAGTTCTGAACGCCGGCGATGCCTCCGGTGCCGCTTTCGAGCCAGCCCGTGACTGCGTCGACATTGCTTATCAACTTCGAAAACGTGTATGCAACCAAAAAGGTGCTGCCGCCGTGAAACCGTTTTTGCGCCTTCACTTGAAGTGAGTGATAGGAACTGGCTCCAAAGCCGGAGCCGCCGATATTCAGGCCTGTGTACTGCGGATACGGCAAAAGCAATTGGCCCATGGAAACTGTCGAATTCGCAAGAGATGAGGCGCTGTTGACTTTTCCAAAGAACGGATTGACCACCGGCTGCACCAGCGCCGTTCCAAACGAGAGGTCCTGGTCCGGAAGTTGATTGATGAACTGGGAGCCTTGCGAAAGATGTGTGCCCTTGGCGCCCGCGTATGCGATGTCGAACAGGAGGCTTCCTGCTATCTGATGTTGAATGTCGAAATTCCACTGCTGCATGTAGCCGTAGGGATTGTTGGGCACAGGCGAAGAAAATCCCTGCCCCAAAAACGTTTGCTGCAAATCCGGGCTGCGGCCGGGCGGTTGCAAAATCCCACTTGGGAATGGATTGCCGAAATTCGAGAATGGCGTGATACCGCCATCGAGCGAACTGACATACGGAGTTCCGATGCTGTTTAATGGATCGTTATTTGGCGAGAGCTGCCAGATCACGTTCGTCGGCAGCCAAAAGATGCCGTAGCCGCCGCGCAGGACAGTATCGTTCGTGATGCGAACGGCGAATCCCGCGCGCGGCGCGAAGTTGAGTTCGCCTTCATGGATGTTGTACCGGCTGCCATAGCTGCCGGAATTGACGAGTTCGATGTTGCCGTGGAGCGGCAGTCCGGTTTCCGCCGCAAGTGGATTGATCGCAGCCGGATCGAACCAGCTTTGACGGTCATAACGCTCAGACCAGGGCCCCAGCCGCTCATAGCGGAGTCCGAGGTTCAACGATACGCGATCGTTCAGTTTCCAGGTATCCGCCAGATACCAGGCCTGATAGAGTTGCTGCGCGGCCACTTCAGCCGGCAGGCTATTCCCGCCGCCGCTGGCGTAACCAAATAAATAAGAAGCAAGGGCGTTTCCACCAGCGCCGCTGAACGGCGAGCTGGCGGTAAAGCCATTGTCGAAATTGAAGCTGCCGCTGCCGTCGTTGGTCTGGAAATAGTTGTGCTGCTGGATGTGGAGCTGGTATCCGAACTTAAGCGTGTGCCGGCCCAGAACCGCGGTCACGCTGGGCGCGAAATCGTAGTCGGTATCGTGGGCACCGATTACGCTGCCCGCGCCATTGCTGCCAAAGAGCCCATCCGAAAAGCCGTTTACCACCGGAATCGGTACACTGCGCAGATTCGGCGCGATTTGCGAGTTCAACGACGCTGGCCAACCGACGCTCGACAAATCGAAGTCTTCATTTGGGTTGCTCCGGGCGTAAGTGAAGCGGTTTGCGCTGAAACGGACGTCGCCCGTCACCGCCGGCGAAAACGTATAAACATCGTCGATCACGCCGTTGTAAACATCAAATCTTTCGGTGCAGCGATCCTGGCATACGCCGTTGCCGAGCGGATCGATGGCCAGATTGAGATTGTTCCAGTTTGTAAAGCGGCCGAACACGCGCTGTTTGTCGCTTATTGCCTGGTCGAGACGGCCGACGGATTCGTTGTTGTTGCCGCCAACGCTCGCGTTTGTGACAAAGTTATTGACGTTTGTAAACGGCTGTCCGGCCGCATTCGGCATGGGCCAGAGGTTCAGCAGCTTCACTGAAGTCGGATTGAGCGTGCTGGGGCAGATGACATTCATCCGGCCATCGCAGCTAACCGGAGTACGGCCGTACACCGGGTTGCCCTTTGTGTCGACGCCGGTTTGGCTCGTTGAAAGCGGATCGTAAATCGGAATGAGATTCCCGCTTTCATCGCGCAGGTTTGAGAAATCGCCCATCCGCTCGGCAGCCGTCGGGACGGTTTCGACGAAGGATTGTCCCTGCCGTACGCGGAACCCTTCCAGGTTGAAGAACCAGAACGTCTTATCGCGGCCATCATAGACATGCGGAATCACCAATGGACCGCTGGCGTTGCCGCCGAATTGGTTCTGCGTGAAGGTGGGTCGTCCGATACCCGCTTCGTTGCTAAAGAACGTGTTGGCATTCAGCAGCCGGTTTCGAAAATACTCGTAGAGTTCACCGTGCAATTGATTGCCCCCCGACTTGGTCGAGAGGTTCACCACGCCTCCCGCGAAGCGGCCCCATTCTGGACTGAGATTGTTTGTCTGGACCTTGAACTCCTGGATGGAACTCTGGGTCGGGATCAGACTCGGCAGATTGAGATACCCGGTGTTGAGCGGAGCGCCGTCGAGATAAGTGGCGCTCTGGCCGGCGAACGCACCGCCGATTTGATAGTTGTTCCAGGCAAACGGATTGTTTCCGGTAGGGCTCGAAAGCGCTCCACCCTGCGGGACAACCGAAGGCGCCAGGGCGACCAGATTGAACACGTTCCTTCCGTTCAGAGGCAGATTGCTCGCGAGGCGCTGGTCAACGACCTGCCCTAAAGAAGATGTTTCCGGTTGCAGAAGCGGGCTCGCCGACGTGACCTCCACCGTCTGAGTGATTGCGCCGACCGGCATCTCGATATCGATCGCCACGGTCTGCTGTACTTCGATGATGATCGGTTGGCGTGAGAAGCGCTTAAATCCGCTCTTTTCCGCGCTTAAACCGTACGTCCCGGGGTTGAGATTCACGAATTGGTACCGGCCATCGGGGCGGGTGGTCGCCTGCCGCTTTTCTCCGGTGGATAAGCTGGTGAACGTCACCTGGACGCCGGGGATGGCGCCGCCAGTTTCATCCGTGACTTCTCCGGAAACAGAGCCAAACGTTGTCTGCGACCAGGAACTCTGGCTCGAAATCAATCCAATCACCAGGAGCAGTGTGGACAAAGAAACCGCACGTCTGGTGAACATTGGATCATCTCCTGTGAAAACGAACTGGCATCGATACCGGCCGGGAGGGCGGTGGACTAACCTGACTGGATTCGTCCGAGAAGCAAGTTATCAGTACGCTGTTTTCATAATAGATGAAATACCCGCTACAGCATTACATGAGGGAAATAATCAACCTGCGAAAGCTGCCTTAGTTGGAAGGGGGACAAACCCCCGTTGCGTGAGTAAGAACTGCTCCCTACCCAGATTCTTTCGAATCGCTGCGCCCTCACCAGCTAGCCAGCTATGCCGGCGTGTTCGGAGCCAGCGTTCTGCGCATATGGCGTTCGCGCAGACGGATAAACACCACCTTCAGAATGGCGATCGCGGGCACCGAGAAAAACATGCCGGGAATGCCGCCAATCTGCTCGCCCGCCAGTACGCCAAACAGCACCAAGAGGGGATGCAACTCGATGCCGGCGCTCATCAGAATCGGGTTCAGCACGTAATCCTGAAACATGCGAAGTCCCACCCAGAAAACCGCGATCCATAGAAGACCACTGTGGCCGCTGATGGCGCTGACGAGCAGGACCACAATGAGCGATGTCAGGGGGCCGATGAACGGGATGAATTCCAGAATTCCCGAAATTCCCGCCAGCAGCAATTGATAAGGCGCCCCGGTCGCATAGAGAAAGATCGCCCAGGCGCCAAAGGAAAACAGCGCCAGAATAACGAGCGCACGGATGTATTTGCTAAGCACGAGGTCGATATCGGCAAGCACGCGGGAAAGCAAACTGCGCTCCCGGCCCTCGAATCCTTCGAGGATCGAGCTCCGGATATCGCGCGCATCTTTCAGCCAAAAGAAGCTAAATACCGGCACCAGAATGACCGGTACAATCACGCTAATGCCAGAAAGAATGTGCCCGCCGGCCTGCTGCAGCAGCGGAACGATACTTTGCTGCAGGGTTGCCGCCTCGGCTTGCAAAGCGGCGACGATCCGCTCCCGCAGGGGCTCCAGCCAATAGGGCAGGGGTAGGCTCTGCAACCGGTCGTGCCCAATTAGATCGGGCAGTTTGCTGAAGAGCGAACTCGCCTGATCGATGATGCGCGATCCGAGGGTGATTCCAAGCGCAACCAGCGCACCGACCAGCACGACAAAGACGATGGCAAGCGCGATTCCACGATGCTTCAGGGTCATGCGCTCCGCGAGTTCTACTAACGGAGCGAGCATATAGGCAAAGAAGATAGATACTGCAAACAGGAGCAGAGTGTCGCGGATAGCGTAGAGGGTCCCCAGCAGCAGCGCAAACAGGAAGATCGTCCAAGTGATGCGAAATGCCCGTGGGTCGACCCCTAGCATGATTGTTAGACTAGCAGGAGTTTGGCGCGAGCCGGCGCTGCGTCCCGGCAACAATGGCCGTCCGGCTCGCCCCGCAACGAGCCATGCGTGAACTTGTCAACGATTTGCAGGATCTCGAAGAGCGTCTCCGGCTCGGCGGCGGGACGAAGAAGATTGAAAAGCAGCATCATGACGGCAAGCTGACGGCACGCGAACGCATCGGCCATCTGATCGACCCCGGAACGCTTTTCCTCGAAGTCGGTCTGCTGATTGCCTACGACCAGTATGACGGACAGGCCCCCGGAGCGGGAGTAGTGACGGGGCTCGTGAAAATAGAAGGACGACCGGCCGTAATTGTCGCGAACGATGCCACCGTCAAAGCGGGCGCATGGTGGCCGGAGACGATCACCAAGATTCTCCGCGCGCAGGAGATCGCGATGCGGAACCGGTTGCCGATCGTTTATCTGGTGGATTCGGCCGGCGTCAATCTTCCGCTGCAGGACGGCATTTTTCCGGGCCAGTATGGCGCGGCGCGCATCTTCTATTACAACTCGCTGATGCGGCGCCGGCTGCGTATCCCGCAGATCTCGGCCGTAATGGGGCCGTGCATCGCGGGCGGCGCGTATCTTCCCGCGCTAAGCGACGTCATCATCATGGTGGAGAAAGTCAGCTTTATGGGACTGGGCGGCCCCAATCTGGTGAAGGGCGCTGTGGGACAAGTGACGGACGCCGAAACCCTGGGCGGCGCCGTAATGCATACAACGGTTAGCGGCGTGGCACACTATCGCGCAACCGATGACCGGGAGTGCCTCGATATGATTCGCCAGCAGTTCCGCCAGATGCCACCGCCGAAGGCAGTTCAACGCGGCGAGCCTCCGCTGGCAGGCGCGGAAGGCCTTTACGACGTTCTGCCGAACGACCATCGTCTGCCTTATCGCATGGAGGATCTGCTCGAGCGCCTACTCGACGGCGACGATTTCCTGGAGTTTCAGCCCGATTATGCTCCGGAGCTTCTCTGCGCAACGGCGCGTCTGCACGGGCGGCCGATCGGAGTGGTGGCCAACCGGCGCGGTTTCTTGAAGAGCCACGGGAAAGCGCGTATCGGCGGCATCGTGTACGCAGAGTCCGCGCGAAAAGTAGCGTATTTCGTCGAAAACGCCGAGCGCCAGCGTTTGCCGCTTCTCTATTTGCAGGACGTATCCGGATTCATGGTTGGTGTAGAGGCGGAAAGCGAAGGCATTATTCGGGCCGGCGCCGAAATGGTCGAAACCATGGCGTGCGCGACCGTGCCCAAGATCGTCGTCACGGTGAACCACGCGAGCGGAGCCGGGTATTATGCGATGGCGGGACAGGGGTTCGATCCCAACTTCACGTTCTGCTGGCCCACCGCGCGAATCTGCGTGATGGAAGGCGACTCCGCCATTCAGGCGATTTACGGCCCCGAACTCGATAAGGCGAAGGCCGCTGGAATCCAGCCGCCGCCGGAACTGGAAGCAAAAATTGCGCAGACGCGATCTGATTACGATCGCTGGCTGGATGCCAAGTATGCGGCCGCGCGCGGGCACTGCGATGCGGTGATCGATCCGCTGGCCACTCGCCGCATTCTCGAAATGGCGTTTGAGGCGGCTTGCGAGCATGAACACACTGAACATCTGCCCGTCGAGTTGTTCGGAACCCGCTCAGAGGCGCTCCCGTGATCCGCATCGCTAACGGCCAGGGATTTTGGGGAGATTGGCTGGAAGCTCCGGTCCGTCTCGTCCATGGCGGTCCGCTCGATTACCTGACACTCGACTATCTTGCGGAAGTAACGATGTCGATTCTGCAGAAACAGCGGAAGGCGGACCCGAATCTGGGATACGCGCAGGATTTTCCGCCGCTCGCCGCCCGCCTCGCGCAACAGATCCGTGAACGAGGAATACGGCTGATCGCGAACGCGGGAGGCGTGAATCCCATCGCGTGCGCTCGCGAAGTGCGGAGGCTCGCACCCGAACTGCGGGTGGCGGTCGTACTCGGGGACGACTTGATGGACCGGCTGGACGAGCTGATGCAGTCTGGCCACGAATTCCGCAATATCGATACTGGAGAATCGCTGGCCGGCATCCGCTCTGCCGTGCAGAGCGCGAACGCGTACATCGGAGCCTTTCCCCTTGCGGAAGCTTTAAGAACGGGCGCGAACGTTGTGATCACCGGACGGTGCGCCGACGCTGCGCTCGCGCTGGCGCCGATGATTCACGAGTTCGGCTGGACTCCAAACGACTGGAATTTGCTCGCCGCCGGCGTTATCGCCGGACACGTGATCGAATGCGGTGCGCAAGCGACCGGCGGCAATTGCCATGCCGACTGGCAGACCACCCCCGATTTCGCGCATATTGGTTATCCGATCATCGAAGCCGATTCGGGCGGAACAATGGTTATCACCAAACACGAGAACACAGGCGGACGCGTGACGTTAGCGACCGTGAAAGAGCAACTGGTCTACGAGATTGGCGATCCGCGCGACTACATGACCCCCGACGTTGTGGCCGATTTCACCAGCATCCAGCTTCAGGAGGACGGGCCGGACCGCGTGCGCATCACCGGCGCTGAGGGCCGGCCGCGCCCGGATACGCTGAAGGTTTCGCTGTCGTATCACTATGGCTGGAAGGCTACCGGCACGTTAGTGTATTCGGCGCCGGACGCGCTCGCAAAAGCGCGCGCCGCGGATAATGTGGTGCGGCAGCGGCTGGCGGATCTTGGCCTGCAGTTCGCGAAGATCCACACGGAATTTTTCGGCGTGAACGCGTGCCACGCGCATCTGGCGCCGCGCATTGCTAAACCGGCAGAAGTACAGTTACGGATCGGCGTTCGAGACGCGCGGAAAGAACCAGTCGAGCGCTTCACACGCGAGTTGATTCCGCTGGTGTTGAGCGGACCTCCGACGGCGACCGGTTATGGCGAAGGACGCCCGCAAGTGCGTGAGGTAATCGCTTACTGGCCGGCGCTTGTGCCACGCAACATCGTGCGAACGCGTGTGGAGGTGGTCGCGTGAAGATGCCGCTTTCTCAAATCGCTCACGCACGGTCCGGCGACAAGGGCGATGTGTCGAATATCGGCGTGATCGCGCTGCTGCCCGAGTATTATCCGGTGTTGCTGCGCGAGGTGACAGCGGAGCGCGTGAAGGCGCACTTCGGGGCGCTTGTCAAAGGAGCCGTTACGCGCTATGAGTTGCCGAATCTGGCAGCGTTGAATTTTGTTATGGAACAGGCATTGGATGGGGGCGGAACGCTTTCGCTGCGGACTGACGCACAGGGCAAGACTCATGGCGCCGCGCTTTTGGCATTAGAAATCGAGGTGAAAACCGATGAGCTTGCTATCGATTGAACGGCAGGAACGAGTTCTTCACGTCACACTGAACCGGCCTGACAAGCGCAACGCCTTTAACGAAGAGATGTGCCGCTTGCTGGTCGATACGATCGCCGGCGCGCAGAAAGATCCGCACGTGGGTGCGATTCTCATGGATGCGAGCGGACGCGTGTTTTCTGCCGGCATGGATCTCGATGAGGCCGTCTCGGCGAACGGAGTTGAGGCTTCCGCCATTCACGAAGAGCTTTTCTCGCTTGGGCGAAAATCGAAAAAACCGATTATTGCGTATGTCAATGGGCCGGCGATGGGCGGTGGATTGGGCCTGGTCGCGCAGGCGCATGTGGTGATCGCGGCGCAAGGTTCTTTGTTTGGCCTGACCGAAATTCGGACTGGCATGTGGCCCTTCCTGGTTTACCGGTGCGTGGAAGAAGCCATTGGCAGCCGCCGTGCGCTGGAACTCAGCATCACGGGCAGATTGTTTTCGGCGCAGGAGGCGCTAACCTGGGGGCTGATTCATCACGTCGCGCATGCGTTCGAGGCGGAAGACAGAGCGTTCGGCATTGCCAGCGATATCTCAAAGGCGAGCCCTGAGGCGATCGCCGCGGGACTCGAATACGTCCATGGAGCCAGAGGCAAGACCTGGGCGCAGGCGGGCGAACTTGCGGAAAAACTGCGAGCCAAGTGCATGACTAGCACGGATTTCAAAGAAGGAGTGGCCGCGTTTCACGAGAAGCGGGAGGCCCAGTGGCCAAGCATGCACGCGGTTCCGTACACGACGCCCGCGCCGGGACCGTCTACCAGTTCAGACGTTGACGATAAGCCACATTTTGAAGGTCCTGAATAGGCGATCCTGGGCACTGCTGCTCTTGCTCGGCCTGGCTCCGTTCGCGCTGCAAGCCGGTCAAGCGGCGGCAATGGCAGGACACTTGACGTTTTACAAAGACGTGCTCCCGGTTCTGCAGCGGCATTGCCAGGTTTGCCACCGCCCCGGCGAAATTGCTCCCATGCCCTTCGTGACCTACGAGCAAACCAAGCCCTGGACGCAGGCAATCCGGCAGGCTGTGCAATCGCGGCAGATGCCGCCATGGTTCGCCGATCCCGCCATCGGGCACTTCGCGAACGATCCGTCACTTACCCCGCAACAGATTCAGACGATTTGCGATTGGGTGGATCAAGGCGCAAAGCCGGGCGATCCGAGCGATGCTCCTCCGCCTCGGCATTGGGCAGCCGGGTGGAGAATTCCGCAACCGGATCGCATCCTGGAGATGCCACGCCCGGTCCCGCTTCCAGCCGAGGGAGATGTCGAGTACACGTACGAAATTGTCCCCACTGGATTCACCAAGGACACTTGGGTGCGGATGTCCGAAATCCGTCCGTCGGCGCGCGACCATGTGCATCACGCTGTCGTCTATGTTCGGCCGCCGAGTTCACACTGGCTGAGGCATGCTCCAATTGGCGTACCCTTTACGGCTTCGACCTTGAAAGAACCGCAGGACCGCCGCGATGCCATGTGGACTGATAGCGAGGTGCTGCTGGTCTATGCGCCGGGCAGCGCGCCGGATCGCTGGTCCACGGACCGAGCGAAATACATTCCGCCCGGCTCAGATCTGGTGTTCCAGATGCATTACACGACCAACGGCCACGCCGCGAGCGACCAGACGAGCATCGGCCTGATCTTCGCGAAGACGCCGCCGAAAGAGCGGGTATTGACGTTACAACTGACGAACGATAAATTCGTCATTCCTCCCGGGGTGGACAATTACCGGGTGGAAGTACATGGCACTCTGCCGAACGACGCGACTCTATTGAGTTTCTTCCCCCACATGCATCTACGCGGGAAGCGCTTCGAATACAATATTGTCCACCGGGATGGCACGGTTGAACCACTTCTCCGCGTGAATTACAACTTTTACTGGCAACTAAGTTACAAGCTGGCCACTCCGCGGTCTCTCAAAGCCGGCACCGAGTTACAAGCTGTTGCCTGGTTCGATAACTCACGAAACAATCCGCATAATCCTGATCCCGAGAGCTCCGTTACCTGGGGCGACCAGACTTACGACGAAATGATGGTAGGCTTCTTTGACGTAGCGGTGCCGGCCAATATGGACAAGTGGCAATACTTCAAACGCCGCGCGGCCACGCCCCGGTTAGCGCAATGAATTGAGAACACGGCGCTTTGACGATTCCTCAACATCCAGGCTAACCGCGTACTTCTTTCCAATCAAGGCGCCTTCTTCTTTCAGATGAGCGGTGTAGTAGTCGAAGTAATGAAATGGGGAAACGCCGCCGCGCACCATCTGATACGACTGAATAGCTTGCTTCCACTGATCGAATACGTCGGATACATCCACGTAGATGTAGGGCTCAAAATCTTCTGAGTCTTCCCAATTATCCGTGTAAAAAACACCTTTAATTCCCCGATAGGGCGGGTGGGCTGTTTTGACGGCTTCCAATTCCGCCATCAGGACAGCGTCAACGACAATTGCGTGCGTATTCCGATGGTCTTTGTGGAAACTGTTCTTCCAGTGAGTAATGACATAGGTGGGTTTCACCTGGCGAATAACATCCACAACATATTTCCGTGCTTCCTCGCCATTGGGGAGCAGCGCATCGGCGTATGGACCGATAATCACTTCGGCGCCGAGCGCATCCCCGGACGCCAGGGCTTCGCGACGCTTCTGCTCGGCGTACTGAGCGGGCGGCATATTCGGATTGCCGGCTTCGCCGAGCGTCATGTGCAGGATGACGACGCGATCGCCCAATTTCTTCTGGTGAGCAAGAATGGCTCCAGCGGTTAAATCCATATCGGCCGCATGCGCGCCAATAGCCAGAATGGTCCGTTGTTGCGCGCTTGCCGAAAGGCCGCACGCGGCCGCGAGAATCCCTACAGAAATGAACCGGCGAATACTACTGAACATGATCCGGTCTCCTGATGATTCGTCCTGCAATCAGCTGTAGAACAAATATCGCTAAGGCGTTCACAATTGCGAGAGCGAGTCCCAAACGGACACTTCGATTTTCGGCGATCTGCCCCGCAAGCAGCGGAAGAGTGATGCCCCCGAATAGGGCGACGCCGATTAAGATCCCAAATACCGTGCCCGAGTGGCTGGCGTACCGCGATCCAGCTAACGCCAGCGCTGTAGGGAAAATGGCCGCAATGCTGAGCCCGAGCAGAACGGTTGCAAGGCCCGCAACCATTAGCGAAGACGCCAGGATCAGCAATGCGACGCTCGCCGCGACTCCGAGCGCGCTCGCAAGCATCAGTGTCTGACCGCCAATCCGCAACGATATGCGGCTCAAAATGATGCGGGCCAGCATCAAGGCGCCCCAATAGGCAGCCAGGAGATAAGAAGCCGTGGCGACCGTGGCGCCCAAAGTCCGCGTCAGGTAAGAGGTAATATATCCACCCAGGATGAATTCGTTGCCTGATTCAAAGAAGAGAAGAACCGCAAAGGCGATGACCAGGGGCTGGCGCGCGAGCTGCATTACCTGCGCGAACGGCACCCCTCCGCCCTGTTGAGGCCGCGGAAAGGAGAACCGGAGGCTCAATGCAACCGTGACGAGAGTCAGTGCCGCCGCGGCATAGAGAATCTGTTCCAATCCGAGCACATCGAGCAGAGCGCCGATAGTAAATGGAACGAATAGAGCGCCGAAGCCGAAGAACACACCGAGCAGGTTGAGAGCGGCCCCCTTCTTCCGTTCATCCCGATTCAAATCAGCGATCAGCGTGTTGGTGGCCTGGTTCAATGCGGCTCCGCCAATTCCGAGCAGCACAACCGCAAGGATGAGTCCGGCGAATGTAGCGACGCCGCCGATCAGGCAGACAGCGCCGGCAACGAACACGGGAGCGACGATAAAGGCGGGCCTCATGCCGAACCGGTCGAGCAAGGGGCCGAGCGCTAGGGTCGTGATCAGCATGGCAACGTTTAGCGCAACGAACAGGTTTCCTGCCTGCGCCAGGCCGAAATGAAGGCGCTGAGAAATCAGCGGCAGGATAGCGCCGAGAAGCGCCATCACAATGCCGAACGTAAACATGCCGGTGTAGGCCGCAATGCTTAGCCAGCCGGGGCGAATTTGTGTCGCCGCCGAGGTTCCGCTCATTCGCCGCCGCGCGAGAACAACGCTCTGCTGAACGTCTGGAATACCTTCTGGTTGTGATCCTTCTCAATCCCCGGAACGTTGGGGGAAACAAACGTTATGGGATTATGGCCTTTGGCGACCAGTCGCGCTCCGGTTTCCGCAACCAGAGACATGGCGACAAAGACAACAGCCATGGTCGACCCCGCGGCCACTTTCTCAGGACGTCCAATATCGACTTGAGAATCTTCCGGCGCCACGCAGTTGTCGATGGCGATATCGGCTACATCGGAGAGTGTCTTGCCGGTTGAATGCGTCGCTTTTGCAACTTTGGCATTGGCGAGGGAACACACCGTGATAACCGTAAGCCCCTTCTTCTTGGCATAAAGCGCTGCGTCGATGGGCGCCGCATTTAACCCGCCGTGAGAGAACACGATGATGACATCGCCCGCTTCGAGCGCATAGCTTTGCAGAAATACTTCCGCGTACCCTTCTTTTCGTTCGAGCCATAACAGCTCACGCGCGCCGCCCGGTCCGACGACATTCGACCACATGAGCCGGGGATCGTATAGCGGAAAGAAGCCGACGAAACTTCCGTAGCGTGGAAAGATATCCATTACGGGAATGACGGAGTGGCCGCTGCCATACAAATAGACGCGCTTTCCCGCCGCGATTGCGCTAGCCAAAACTTCGGCGGCCTTTTCGAAATGGCTCTGCTGTGTCGAATGAATCTTGGCCAGTACACTAGAAATGTGGTCGTAATACTTAGTCGCAGACATAATTCCTTTTCTTCTTCGCTATTCAAGTTAGTAACACGTTCCGGGTATCCCAAAGCGGCGCAGCCATGCCCGCTCCAACAAAACATCTCGCTAACCATGGTCGAAAGCTAATCGGGCGGCTCCCAACAGGCCGGCATCTTCTCCGAGCTGGGATACTTCAATTCGCACTTGCCGCGCGGCGACAGGCTGAGCACAGCGGGTGATCACGCGTTTGATCGAACCGAGGAACAGATCGGCCGCTTGCATCAAGCCGCCGCCCAGGACGACCATCTCGGGATTCAGAAGGCTGATGATGTTCGCGATCCCCATTCCGAGATATCGCGCTGCTCCATCGATTGCCTGAATGGCCGCCACATCCCCGCGGCGCGCGGCCGAGACAACCTGTTCCGCCGAGGATACGTCCAACCGCCGTGCCAACCCGGGACCAGCCGATTCTGCCTCCCAGCAGCCCACCTTTGTATAGATCTCAGATCGCGATGGATTCAGAGCAAACCAACCAACAGCGCCTGCGATATCGGAGTGCCCGCGAAGCAATTGGCCGCCCGCGATAATTCCCGCGCCAATTCCTGTGCCGACAGCGAGGAATACAACGTCGTTCAGGCCCCTGGCAATGCCGAGCCATCGTTCCCCGAGAACATATCCGGCGCGATCGCTGTCGATGAAGGCTTTCAGCTTAAGCCTGTCTTCCAACTCCGCCCGCAAAGGTACCTCATCGGGCCCCCACAGATTTGGCGCCCACACGCTACCGCTCCCGGCGAAGTAGATTCCCGGAACAATGATGCCGACCGGCTTCGGGCCGTTATCCGGCGCCGGAGAAACTGCCCCGGCTTCTTGAATCACCTGCACAATTTGCTCGATAGTCGTCGCCGGAGTTCCGGCCGCAACAGGAACCTTCTTGCGCCAGAACACACTGCCGTCGCGATGCACCACAGCGGCACACAGTTTGGTTCCTCCCAAATCGATGGCAATGACGTAATCCATTATGGTTGTGCCGTTCTATCGCGGCGAAAGCTTCACCACCCATACATCGTCCGGAGCGATCCGTTTTCGGATGGTCAAGCCGCCCGGTTCAGCAGCAATCTGGACAGCGTTCTGTGTCACAAGATCGACGCCGCTATAGGACCGATCCGGAAGCCGCAGCGATACAGATGGCTCGATGGCCTGGCTACCGTGATTGAAGACGAATAGCAAAATGTCGCGCCCGCTTTCGAGATACCTCACCTCGGGCGATGCTCCCGACACAGTACCTGGCGACGGCACGCCAGCCCACTTAAGCAGAGCCGTGTAAAACCGTATCGCGGCGGGATCGCGTCGAGTTTCGTATGCGGCGCTGACGTAGGACCCGATCATTATAGTTTCACCCTTGCCGTAGGACGACAGAACAGCGGCGGCTGCGCCGCTGGGGAATGCCGCCACAACGTGCGCCTGCGGCCCAAGCGGCTTCAACGTTTCCTCGTACCAGCGTGCCGGCAGCGATTCGCCGGCCGGGAAACCAGGGAGGTCCGCGCTCGTCCACTTCAAAGCGGTGCGCCCGTCCTTACCGGTCTGCACATCCGTTTCGCGGCAGCCCATCACTTCATACAAGCCCATGCCGGGAATGGTCGGAGAAGAAGCGCCGTGCTCGTTATTCCAACCGAGTCGCGCCTCCGCGACCAGATGGCCGCCATTGTGGACGTATTCTTTGAACTGCTCAGCCGAGGAAGAAGGAATCATGAGCGGATACGGCAATATGACGAGCTTGTACTGCTTCAACAGCGTTTGCGACAAGCGACTGATGTGAATGAAATCGACCGGCACGTTCGTGGGAAATAGCGCGCGATACACGCCAAGCATCGAATCGCGCTCGATCCCGGCCACCTCGCCCTGAGGGCCCCCGTAAACGGTCTGGCGCTGCCGCCCGCCCACAAAGTAGGAAAGCGGGTTGTAAACGATCGCCACTTCCGCCTTCGGAGGATGCGCTTCGAGAAATGTTTTCTGATTGCGGTCGACAACCTTTGCAATCGATCCGGCCACGCGGCTTCGCTCGGTAATGCTTCCGTCGAGCTTGATGAGTCCAAAGCCTCCCGATTCGTATCCCGTGCTCATTGGATACCAGGCATAGTAGTTGATCGCCTTCGCTCCGCGCGAAAGCGCGCTCCAGGTCCAGTCGCGTATATCTTCGGGCGTCACGGTCGGCGAAACATTCAACGCGACAGTACCGAAACCGCCCTGCAGTTCACCAATCCAGAACCCGCGGCCGCCATTCGCGAATCCGAACGAGCGCGTGAAATCGAGCAGCGCCCCGCGCCATTGAACATCGCGATTCACAAAAGATGAATGCTTCGGATAGAACGAAGTCCCGTAATAGTCGACCTGCGAAGTCATAGTCCAGTCGTCGGGTTGGCCTTCCCACCAGAGCGGTGAGCTGAAGAGGCCAACGCCGGCAGCGTGTGAAGTGGCGACAACGTTGGGATCGACACGTTTCACGGCCTCATAACGATCGCGCAGATCTTGACCAAGCTTATAGACGATAAATTCCTTCCAGTCGATGAAATCGGTGTAGGAAAGGATGGTGCTCAGGCGGTTTGGCTCGACCTGGTCCCATGCAGTGTACTGGCGATACCAGGAGTCGTTGAGTTTATCGAGCGATCCATATTTCTTTTTCAGCCATGAACGAAAGCGCGCAATGGAATATTTGCAAAAGCAGAATTCCGGGTGATAGATGTATGTCGGCGTCGCCCAGTTAATCACGTGCGGCTCGCTCCAAAGATCCCATCCAAGAAATGCCGGACTTTTCTTCGCGTCCTGCGCCAGCGCCGTGTAGAACTTCAGCTCCTCTTCATGCACGCCGGGATTATCGACGCAGTAGCCCGGAGCGGATTCCGGATGAATGGCTTCGCCGTTGGAAGAAACGAACAAGGAGTCGGGGTATTTGCGGCCGACCCACGACGGCGCCGAATCCATGTAGACCTGAACGATTACCTTCAACCCCTGCTCTTCTGCCAGCTTCAGAATGACGTCAATAGTCTGAAATTGATAGCGTCCTTCGTCCGGCTCTCCGCTCGCCCAATCGATCCAGCAGCGGACCGTGTTGAAGCCGAGCTTTTTGATTTGAACAATATCCTTCCGCCAGGCATCCACCTTCGATAACGGATCGCGCTCAAGCATAGGGGCACGCGCTTTGCCTCCGCCGTACCAGACGGAAATGGGGAAGAAGTTTTCCGCGCGAGGCTGCTGCGCAAACATGTTTGCGGAAACGAAAAATAAGAGGACAAGAAGAACGGAGACCAGGCGGGCGAGGCATGCCTCGCCCCTACGACAGACAACGAATTTCGTGTCGGGGCTGGGCATGCCCAGTCCGGCGCTTCTCCTGGAGTGTTCGAGAGTGAGCATGGGACAGCGATTGTGCATTGCTAAAAAGAGCTCAGGTTCAGAACGACCTGATAACGGTCGCCCCGCATCACCGACCAAACATATTCGAGGGGGGTGCCGTCCGCCAATAAACTGAGGCGTTCCGCGGAAAGAGCGGGCGCTCCGGGCTGCAATCCAAGTTGATGGGCATCGCCGCGGTTCAGCGCAATCGCGCAATGCGTCTCGCGAGCATGTGCCGGCTTCAGCCCGAATCGCGATTCGAGCGTCTCGTAGAGCGATGCCGCCCCAAAATCGATCGCGGTGATTCCAGGAACTCGTTCGAGCGCAAGATGCGCTGTTTGCACGCCCATGATCTCGCCATCAGCAAGCCGGATGCGCTTCAAGCGGAAAACGCTCGCCCGCGGATGGATGGCGAGTTTGTTCGCTAAATCCAAATCGGCCGGAATCACTTCAGCGGCAAGCACCCGGGAACTCGCGGTCAGCCCTCGAAGCTCCATTTCATCGCTAAAGCAGGTCAGCTTTCGCGGTCCTTGCACCACGCGCGGATTAGTGACGAAGGTCCCGCGGCCTTGTTCGCGCCGGACATATCCAGCGGCGGCAAGCGTTTTGAGAGCTTCGCGAACGGTGATCTTGCTCACTTCGTAGCGAGCCGCAATGAAATCCTCGTTGGGCAGCCGGTCTCCGATCCGAAGTTCTCCGCGTTCAATTTGCCGCTGCAGGACGCCGCGGAGTTGATGATACAGAGGAATGGGCGACGAGCGGTCGAGGGTGGCCACGAGGGTATGGGGAGAGAATGCCATCGATCATCGCAACCAATATATCCTCAGGTTGTTAGGTCATTATACAGACTGCGCGTGAGGGCGTTTCAGGTAGTCGACTGCCGGCCCGATGCTATCTTCATTGCATGTCGACCATGCTTGAAGAAATCCGGCAGCAGCCGGCCGCTATTGAACGAACTTTCAAGTCGGAGTCGCGGAATGTGGAGCGCCTTCGGAAACACTTTGAGACGCACCGGCCGCGTTTCATCGTTCTGGCCGCGCGCGGAACCTCGGATAACGCGGCTCAGTTCGGGCGGTACCTGCTCGAAATCACCACCGGCATCCCCGTTTCGCTGGCCGCGCCGTCCGTCTACACTCTCTACAAAGCTCATGTCGACCTGAAAGACGCGCTCGTCGTGGCTATTTCGCAATCCGGAGAATCCACGGATACGAATCTTGTTCTGGAGCGCGCGCATGAAGCAGGCGCGATGACCATCGGAATTACAAACGAGGCCGACAGCGCTCTCGCCAAGATGTGCGATTATGCGTTTCTTGTGCGCGCCGGAAAAGAACGCAGCGTCGCGGCCACAAAGACGTACACGGGTCAGATCTTCTCGCTGTACATGCTTGCCTATGCTCTAGGCGCGGCGATCAAGCTGGCCGATTTGGCAAAGCTGGCGGATTTCGCCGGCGCGGCCCTGAAGCTGGAATCGGAAATTCGGACGCGGGCAGAGCGATACCGCTTCATGCGGCAGGCTGTGGTTATAGGGCGCGGGCTCAATTACGCAAATTCGTTCGAATTTGCCCTGAAACTGATGGAAACCTGCTATGTCGTTGCCGAGCGGTTCTCGTCGGCTGATCTGCTCCACGGGCCTATCGCGATGCTCGAATCCTCATTTCCCGCGTTCGTGTTTGCTCCCGCGGGGGTGACGTGGAAGCCGATTGGGGAACTACTGGAGCGGCTGAAATCCATTCAGGTGGAGAGCCTCATCATCACCGATCGCAGCAATCAAGAGGTGCAAGCGGTCGAGAAGAACGTTGTGACTATTCCGGCCGGGTTGGTCCGCAAGTCCGCGATTCCGGAAGAACTCTTTACCGCAATCCCTTACATAATTCCCGGTCAGATGTTTGCAGCCTGTCTCGCCGAGGTCAAAGGACTCGATCCCGACAAGCCGCGAACTCTCAGCAAAGTTACACTTACACTTTAGCTGGATGAGTCATCGTCTGCTGACTGCGTGTTTCGGAGGCGACAATTGCCGGGCATGAATCAGGATTGTGTTTTCTGCGGGATCATCGCCGGGAAGATTCCTGGCGCTCGTGTCTGCGAGGACAGCGATTTTGTAGCCTTCCTCGACGCGCACCCGCTTTTTCCCGGCCACGTGTTGCTCTGCCCGCGGGAACACTATGTCACCTTTACGGATGTTCCCGCCGATCTCGTCGGACCGATGTTCCTGAAGGGGCAATTGTTGACCAATGCCGTTAAGTCCGCGCTCGACGCTGAGGGAACTTTTCTCGCGATCAACAACACAGTTAGCCAGACAGTCCCTCACCTCCACCTTCACATTGTTCCGCGCCGCCGGGGAGACGGGCTGAGAGGTTTCTTCTGGCCGCGAAATAGATACGCCGATTCGGACGCTATGGAGAAGGTCCGGGCCTCCATCGAACGTGAGGCAAAAAAGCTGTCGTAACGCGCCTAACGAACTAATTGCAGCAACTCCACCATGAAACGCAAAAAGTTCGACGTCAAGAAAGAAGTGAAGGGCATTGCGCGAGAACGGATAGGCAGCCCGAAGCCGGCTCGTGTGATTAAGCCGAAGTCCGAACGCCCAAAGCCCAAGCACAAGAAACTGCCGTTGAACGAAAGCAACGACTAGCGAAGGCAGTCTCGGCAACCAGCGTCTAGCTGGGTGTAAAAAAGGCGCCGACCAGCTTCAAGAGCAGCGCCAACGCAAAGAGCGGCACAATCGCGATAAAGGCTTTTCCCTTCGTGACGCGGTATGCCGCGGCTATGATCAGCACGGCCATGACAATCAGCCAGATTTGGAAGACGCTTACGAAACCCAGGAGAGCAACCAGGATGTGATTCGTGCCCTGCGGCGCGAAAATATCCAATCCGATGGCGGGTTGCAGGTCGGCCATGCCCGACGGTTCGCCTTTCGCGTGGAGAATGACAGCCTGTACAACAGCCTGCAGCACTGTGATCAGTGACAGGCCGGCCATGAGGTTGAATAGTTCGATGAAGCGAGCTTGAATATTGATGACCGAACATGTGGCCCAGACAATCAACGCCATGATGGCCCAGAAAATCACCATAATGGCTGGAGACAGAAAGACGGCCACCTTCTGTATCATCAGCCCTATCTGCATGCCGCGTTGATAGCGCGCCGGATCCACGTTGGGTGGCGGCGCCTGGTTCATCATCGCTTGCTGCACCAGCGGCATGTTCAGCACGCCGAGAAGGATGAGTACGATGGAAGCCAAAATTAGGGGAGCGATCCAAAACCATTTTCTGGGCAAACGCTTCGCCGCGGCTTGCGCATCAATGAAGAAATTGAACATCCCGCCGAAATCGCTCATTGGGCCCTCGGGTTCCGCTGCGGGCAATACCTGATCCGCCATGGTTTAACTCCTCGGTCTGAAATAACTTGCAGGGCATTATACCTGTTTTTTGGGCTCCCGCGACACTGCGAGGTACGCTGAAAGATGAAGGCGATTCAAGTGCTAGCAAGATTCAGATCGCAGCGAACATCCCGGTCCGGCCTCCGCAGCTTCTTAGCCGTCGCGATTGTGTTGGCGCTGTCAGTCGCGTGTTCGCGCGAGCCCAGCCCCAAAGCGCCTGAGCACCAGTACCAGATGACGGGCGTTGTCGTCAGATTGGACGCTCAGCTTCAAACAGCCACTATCAAACAGGGACCAATTAAGGGCTGGATGGAGGCAATGACGATGGAATACCCGGTCCCCTCAAAGAGCGATTTCGCAAAGCTGCGTGAAGGCGGAAAAATCACGGCAACTGTCGACGTGAGTGGCTCCGATTACAGTCTCAGCAATATTCAGGTACAGAGCGGTTCGCAGTAATTCGATCTTCCACCGCCTACGGACGACCTCTTCGGGCAAGCTCCTCCGGTTCAAATTCGCACTTAGCAGGCTTTCATTTCCTCACTTACTAAGCGCATGGACAATGTCGGTCCAACAATTGCCAAGTATCCACAAACTCGACATTCGCTGTCCCACGGACTCTTAGTCTGGTGCGTCGGTGCTCGTGCGAGTGTGTATTTTTGAATCTTTATCGACTAAACAGATGTGCGCGCTCAGGCCTGCCATGCCTGAATTTTCGAGTCCGAGGCCGGAAGCGCCAGGACCAGAACTTTTCAAACCCGCTTTACTGTGAGGCGGACGTCTGTCTGCGCGTGAGCCTCGGCCGCGCTCTCCGGATGTTTGACTCGAAAGACGAGGGAAGGCGCCGCCTTGTCGAATCGAACTTCCGCGGGGTTTTAGAGGATCGATCGCACCACTCCGCCATCGACGCGCAGCGCGGCACCGGTGGTTGCCGATGCCAGCGGACTGCACACATAAGCGACTAGCGAGGCGGCCTCTTCCGGCGAAGCGAGCCGCCGGATGACGGAACTCGGCCGCATCGTCTCGATAAACTGCTTTTCGAATTCCTGAAGGCTGACGCCCTGTTGCTTTGCGAGACTTCCGAGGAACGTGCCGACGCCCTCCGACAGAGTCGGCCCGGGCAGTACTGAATTCACGGTGACCCCCGTGCCCGCGGCAGTTTCTGCCAGCCCTCGCGCGAGGGCGATCTGCGCCGTCTTGGTGAGTCCGTAGTGAATCATTTCAGCTGGAATATTCACGGCCGATTCGCTCGAGATGAAAACGATGCGTCCCCAATTTTTCTTCAGCATGACCGGCAGATATTGGCGGCTCAGCCGGACGCCGCTCAGGACGTTGACCTCGAAGATATGCTGCCAGTCCTCGTCGGTAATGTCCACGAACGCTTTCGGTTCGAAAATGCCCAGATTATTGATGAGGATATCGACCTCCGGGAGCGCGCGGACAACAGCGGCAGCGCCTTCGCGAGTTCCCAGATCGGCGGCGATTCCGCTGACTTTCGCATGCTTGTATTTCGTCTGAATGCGTTTGAGGGCCGCATCGACCCGGGCCTGGGTGCGGCCATTCACGATGACCGTCGCATCTTCGCCCGCAAGCGCGGTTGCAATCGCGTGTCCGATGCCCGCCGTAGAACCGGTGACAAGGGCCGTCTTTCCGTTCAACTGGAGATCCATATGCGAATTAGATGCAACG
>JAICLJ010000260.1 GCA_025927575.1 Bryobacteraceae bacterium
ATTCGAGGGCTGAGTACCGCCCTCGAATCCCGCAGCCTTCACTGTGACTGTTCCTGTGCCGAAAGTGGAGCCGGAAGGTGCGTGCCTGGAGCAAGCGATTCCGCTTCGATAAAGATCCTTTGAATCGCCGGGTACTCCGCCCGGATGTTTTTTCCAGGCGATCCACGGCGGATGTCACTTCGGAGGCGGACAAGCCTTGGTGAAATTGCACGTCCAAAGCCAATAAAATCGTGTGCGGGCCGAAGTACATCGTAAGCGGGCCGCCCGCGCGAACGACTGCCGAATCGCTTTCGGCGAGCCGCCGGATGTGTTCGAGAGTCTGTTTATCGACGCCTTCGCCAATGAGCAGACCCTTGCTCTCGACTGCCAGCACCACCGCGACGGCCGCGAGGGTCAGCCCGATCAATATGGAAGCAATTCCGTCGAGATAGGCGAGTTGGAAGACATGCTCCAGGAAGATGCCTACAAACGCAATCACCAGGCCAATGACGGCGGCGCCGTTATCGAGCAGCACCGTAAAAACCGTAGGGTCCTTGCTCGTGTGAACGCCAACCCACCACCCCCGGGAGCCTCGCTCGCGCCGGAAGTCCCGGGCCGCGACAAATGACGGTAACAATCTCGAAAATCGCGGCAAACCCGAGCACCACATAATTCCAGGCGGCACGCTCGATTTTCCCGCCGTGGTGTAGATCCGAAATCCCTTCGTAGATGGACATGCCCCCGCCGATCGAAAAGATGAGTACGGCGACAATTAGCGTCCAGAAATACAGTTCCTTACCGTAGCCGAATGGATGATCGGCATCTGGAGCCCGCGAGCTTGCGTGCACGCCCCACAACAGGAGAATGCCGTTGCAGGAATCGACAACGGAATGAATGCCTTCCGAAAGCATGGCGGAACTGCCGGTCAGGCCCGCGGCGAGAAATTTTGCGCCTGCGATAGCAAGGTCGCAAGCGATAGAGACATAAATTGTGCGTTTAGATTCGAGTGGCAACCTGCTCGTTAGATGCCCGAACCCGTTCCGCGTTGACACAGCTTTCCACGCCAGCCGCGAAATGGAGGCGCGCAAAGTCCGTCTAACAAGAGGGCTCTCATGGGCTGGATTATCGCTGCGCTTATTTCTCTGCTGATTGCGATCCTTGTCCTGCCGGTTTGGCCTTCCAGCCATGCCTGGACCCTTTACCCCAGCGGAATCTTCGCCTTCTTCGCGTTTCTTTGCTTTGTCGTTAGTATCTTTGGCCGGCGCGGCGGACCACTCTGGAAAGATCGAGGCCAGGGATAGTCCATTTGTTCCGTGCGTTCCCGCAAAACCTCGCTGCAGTCAGTTTCATTAAAAGCGCGGGGCTTCGCTACCGATACGTCTTGTGAACCGCAACGGCGGTCACGAGGCATCCATGAAATCCAAATTGCGCTCAGGCAGCGCCACTCTGACTCTTCTTTGCGCCAGCTTCATGCTGTCGGCGCAGACCACGGCTCAACCCGGCGAGGGAACCCCTACGTCCAATACACGGCCGGTTCTCATGGAAAGCCGCAACCTGTTGCTTCCGGCGAACGGCGCTTCAATGAGCCCGCTCAACAATGTGACAATTGCCCAGGTCACCGACCGAACAGATCGCAAAGCGAAACTCATCTGGCGCATCAGCATTGCTGCTCTCGTCACGGCTTCAGCGATGGACGCGGCTACATCGATGGGCAAATACGAAAGCAATGGTGTCCTGCGGGGCTCGGACGGCAAGTTCGGCACGAAGGGGATTGCCCTGAAAGCGGGAATCACTGGAATCACGCTACTTCCCCAACTCTTGTTACGGAACCACGCGAACCTAAGAAAGCCATTTACGATCGCGAACTTCGCGCAGGCGGGCATGTATTCGGCAGTCGCTATTCATAACGCGGGCATCGCGAAACCACGGAATTGATGGCGTCGGCATTGGCTGCGCGCGGCCGCGATCTGGCCCATCCATACGGCCGGGAGCTATCGGACGAATTTTGCATCACCCATCGGCCCCGCCTGCCGCTGTGTCAGAATTCGATCTATCGACCAAGCGCCGGCTCCGCGCAGCATTAATACCACAGTGATAGCGAGGACGAGCAGGTGATATTCGATTCCTTCGCCCTTTTGGGCGCCCGACCAATTCATAAAGAAGCCATTGGGCGAATGCACCATCAGAATGGCGACATTCATGTTAACGAAAACACCGAACGCCGCAATGCGCGTGAGGAAACCAAGTATCAGTCCGAGGCCGCCAAGAAATTCCGCCATAATCGCGAGAAACGCAAACGCGGCCGGAATATGCATCCCGTCGGTGAAAAAACCCATGGTATTTGTAAATCCGGCCCCTCCAAACCATCCGAGCGTTTTTTGCGCGCCATGGGCGAAAAAGATCACTCCCAATACGAGTCGCAGAACCGCCAGGTGAGCTTCGTTCCTGGTTCCGATCACTTTATGAAACACAATTAGTCCCTCGCTATGAAGTTTGCGGCGAGCGTGCCGGCAGCCGGAATACTAGATCTGCTGAGACGGATGCTTGGCGGCGAGGGCAGGATTCGGGCGGGAACCCAGTTCCGGGAGCTCACCGGCTTCCTACAGCACCGGGCCTATTTTCCAGGGTACGAATTCGTGATGCCCTAGCCGCTCGGCGCATGTTCGCTCGCCGGAGGCGACACGCAGCAATGCTTCGAACATCTCGCGGCCAATTTGTTCAACGGTCGCTTCGCCGTCGGTAATCCGCCCGGCGTTGATATCCATGTTGTCGCGCATGCGGCGGTACATGTTAGTGTTGCTGGCAATCTTTAGAACAGGAATGGTCGGGAAGCCAATCGCGCTGCCGCGCCCTGTTGTGAACGCGATGAGATTCACCCCGCCTGCTGCCAGTCCAGCCAGCGATGCGGGGTCGTAACCGGGAGTATTCATAAACACGAAGCCAGGCGAGGAGATGCGCTCCGAGTACTCGAATACGTCTTCCAAAGGCGTGGTTCCGGCTTTTGCCACTGCTCCCAAAGACTTCTCGAGGATATTCGTCAAACCGCCTTCTTTATTGCCGGGCGAAGGGTTGTCGTTAAAGCTGCCGCCAAACTGGCGCAGATAGGCCTTATAGCCGTCGACGCAGCCGATCAACTTAGCAGCCACTTGTTCGTTTCGCGCGCGGCGCAACAGCAGGTGTTCAGCGCCGAAGATCTCGGTTGTTTCCGCCAGCACGACGGTTGCGCCTTGATCGACGAGCAGGTCGCAGCAATATCCAAGAGCGGGATTGGCGGTGATGCCCGAGAAGGAATCCGATCCGCCGCAATTCAGGCCGAGAGAAATCGCTGAGGCAGGCTGTTCTGTTCGCCGATCTGAGGCGGCTCGGTCGATAAATACCTTGATGCGGGCGCGAGCCGCTTCCACCGCGGAACGCGTTCCACCCGAGTCTTGCAATGTCAAACCGGCAAGCCCTTCTGGCGGAATGTATCCATCGTCGGCTTTGCCTAAATAATGACTGATCTGATTCACCTCGCAGCCAAGGCCCAGGATGACGGCCGCGGATACGTTTGGGTGAGCCAGCACTCCTTCGAGCGTGCGCTGCAATTGCCGTGTATCGGGCCCGATCGCCATGCCGCAGCCTTCGCCATGCGGAAAGGCCACAATACCGTCTACGTTCGGAGGCAGGTTTTGCCCCTCGAAACTTTGCGCGATTAAGTCCGATGTGTACGCGGCGCAATTACTGGCAGCGACGACCGCGATGTAATTACGCGTTCCGATGCGGCCATCTTTGCGGACATAGCCGTGAAACGTTTCGGTTGAGTTTCTCGTGCCGCGGGGCGCTACCGGTTCAGGCCGCGCGTTGTGGCAATCGATTTCGGAAAACGCGAGATTGTGCGTGTGGATGTGATCGCCTGGCGAGATTGGGGCCGTTGCGAAGCCAATCACTTCGCCGTAGCGAAGAACGGGTTCTCCCGGCGCAATGCTCCGAATGGCGACCTTGTGCCCCGCGGGAACCGGTTGATTGGCGGTGAACGATTGTGAGGCGGCGTCAAACACCTGTCCGGGAAGAAGAGGCAAACGCGCAATCGCCACGGCATCCCGCGGATTCAAAAGGATAACTGCATTTGCGGCGGTAGAAGGGGCCTGTATGTCGTAGAGCATCCGTCGATTCTCATTTTCACTGTACCGCTTGGCGGCAAAGCCGCAGGCTCCCGTGCCGCATCCGCAGCCAGGCCGCGCTGAAAGTGCCGCGGCTCTGGTGGTTATGGTTCCTGAAGCAGAGCCGCCTCGCCTGAACGAGCGGGCCGGCGAATCAGTGTGCGGCCTGCAGCCTCGCCGCGATCAATTCCCGGTAGAGCTGAATCGTCTGGTCTGCAATCGACGTCCAACTGAATTTTTCTTCCGCCCTCTTCCGGCCTGCCTCGCCAAACTGCTTGCATTTTTCAGGATCGGCCAGAAGTTCGGAAATTCGGGCGGCCAGGGCGCGCGCAAAATTGTCCGGGTGCGTTGGAAATCCCGTTACCGGGTGCTGCTCAAACGGCACGAGATAGCCGGTTTCTCCATCCACCACAACTTCCTTGATGCCACCGGTCGCGCTTGCCACCACGGGGGCGCTGCATGCCATTGCCTCCAGATTGATGATGCCGAATGGCTCGTAAACCGACGGGCAGCAGAATACGCGCGCATGGCTGTAAAGCTGGATCGTTTCCGCCCTCGTCACCATCTTTTCGATCCACACTACGCGCTTGTTCAGCTTGCGAGACTCCTGGACCTTCTCCCGCATTTCCGCCGCAATTTCCGGCGTGTCCGGAGCGCCCGCGCACAAGACGACTTGCGTGTCCCGCGGCATGTAGCGAATGGCATCAACTAGATGCGTTACACCTTTTTGGCGCGTGATGCGGCCTACGAATAATACGTACGGAGTCGATGGATCCACGCCGTACGCTTTCAACGCCGTGGTGTCCTCCGTGCGCCGGTATTCGGCGACGTCAATCCCGTTGTAGATGACGTGTACGCGCTCGGGTGGCAGCGGATAGACCCGTAGAATGTCTTGCCTGGTTCCTTCAGACACCGCAATTACGGCATCGGCATCGAGAATGGCCGTTCGCTCCATCCAGGAACTCATGGCATACCCGGTCCCGAGTTGCTCGGATTTCCACGCGCGCAATGGCTCCAGGCTGTGTGTCGTTAGAACGAACGGAATGCCGTATAGCTTCTTTGCGAGATAACCGGCCATGGACACGTACCACGTATGCGTGTGGGCGATGTCTACATTCTCAAGGGCTTTGATCTGAGTCAGATTCAGACTGAACGCTTCAAGCGCGCTTTTGAATTTACCCTGCGTGCCGCTAGTGATCTCGCTCCAGGGCTCGGCGCCGCGCACGTGAAGATTTCCGTCGTCGGAACGCTGATTGCCCCAGCAATGGATCTCTACTTCAATCTGCTTCGCCAGTTCGCGGCTCAAGTAATCCACGTGAACGCCTGCGCCGCCATAGATGTTTGGCGGGTACTCGCGGGTAAATAACGCTGCTCGCAAAGGACCTCCCCGATTCGAACGGAATCAA
>JAICLJ010000256.1 GCA_025927575.1 Bryobacteraceae bacterium
TCACCCTTATTGGTGATTTTGCCGATCACCTCGACAATCCGCTGCTGCATGAAATTCTCGGCTGCTTTCATGCCGACATCGCTTAACTCGAGGTTCTTGACGTATGCTTTGGCTTCCGGCGAAGCGGGACTGTCGTCCTGTTCCGGCGGACCGGAGCGAAGGTAGAAATAACCTGCAATCAACCCAACCAGCACGACCGCTGCGATGATAATGGGTACGTAGGAGGCCTTGCGCTTCTCAGAAGGGGAACGGGGCATAAGACCGGCTCAAACAACAGGGTACTCGAATGAGACGCCGCCGCCGGGTGTTTCTTTCGTGTTTTAATCGGGATGCAACCCGAAGAATGAAGGTGCACGTCAGACGTTCATGAAGCCTGCGTTGTCTCTACTGGCTGTCGCGATATTGTGTGCGTTATTTCCGCTCGATGCAAATGCGCAGTATGGACCGGAAATGCCGCTGCCCGGCATCCACCGAAGACCGTCAGATTCATCGCAGGACACCGGCCAATCTTCACCAAAAAACAATGCTTCGGCGAAAGACAATTTCGAAGCGGAGGGCCGGGTGCAATCGATGGACGCCAAGAGTCTGGTGGTAGCGACTAGCGACGGCAGGTTCCTGAATTTCAAGCTGATCGATTCCACCCAGTTCATTCGAGCGGGGAACGTGATCGCCGCGAACTCGATTCACCCGCGCTCCATGGTCCACGTAATAGCGAATGAGGACGGCGAGAGCTATCTGACGGCGCGGCGTGTGGAGTTACTGAAGGACCCCGCCCTGGCGTCGCCGGGAGCATCCCCGCGCGCGGCGGCTCCATCCGGACCGCCACAGACCGCCGAGAATGTGCACCCGGAGGTGTTGGGCACACCGTTGGACGCGCCGGGCCGTCCCGTTCTGCGCCGCGGTGGACCTTCCGAAGAACACGAAGGCTCCGTTCCCGGTGCCGGAGTCGGAGCGGCAAAGAATCAGGGCGCCTCTAAAAATCACGATTCAGCCGATGACGATGCCGGAATCATCATTGAGGCGCCAGCCAGGGAAGACGCCGCGCCGGAGACCAAGCCCGCGTCCGCCTCGTCGCAGGAACTTGTTCGCAAAGCGAAGGCCTGGGTAGGATCCTTTTCGGGCGGGCTGCCGAATTATGTTTGCCAGCAGATCACTACTCGTTACCAGGAGGAATCGAAGGCAGCGGGATGGCAGGCGCTTGACGTTGTGACGGCGCAGGTTGTTTATGAGGACGGCAAGGAACAGTACCGCAATATTACGGTCGGCGGCAAGAAGACAAATAAAAGCATGCTTGAACTGGGCGGCGATACCTCAACGGGCGAATTCGGTTCGACACTCCGAAGCCTGTTTTCCGACAGCAGCCAGGCGCAATTTAAATATTTCCGCAGCTCGAACTGGGCGCGCGGGGATGCCGTCATCTACGATTTCAAAGTATCGCTGCACAATTCCGACTGGCAGATTCGAGTCGGCGGACAGACATTGATCCCGGCCTATAGTGGCAGCGTGTGGATTGATAAGAAGACGGCGCAAGTGCGGCGGATCGAGATGCAAGCCGACAAGATCCCGGTGGATTTTCCGCTCGACACCATGCAGTGGGCTGTCGATTACGATATGGTTCCGCTAGGAACTGCTTCGTTTCTTCTGCCCATTCGCGCTGAGAATCTCGGATGCCAGCGCGGAACGTCGACCTGCATGAAAAACACCATCGAGTTCCGTAATTACCAGAAGTTCGCCGGCCAAAGCGTAATTACTTACGACAAGTAGGCGTTGGTGGGAGGGAGACTATACCTTGATTGCGACAATGCGCAAGCGCCGGTAGTCGGCGGTCCACCCATCTTCACGCCACAGGATAGGCCGCAACACGTCGAGCACTTCGTCGAGAGCCTTTCTCCGCCGCTCGGAGGGCAGTTGCTCGAAGTAATACCACTTGAACTGGCGAATCCAGTCCTCCATTCCGTTTGCTCCTTCGAGAAGCGTGGGCCGATCGAAAAGGCGCGCGAAGCGAACTTCTAAGCCGCTCGCTTCAAGAACGGAGCTGTATTCGGCGATCGACGGGAAATACGTACGGGACTTCGGCATAGTCACGGTCTCGAAGCGCGCAAGCACCGATTCGATGGCATCTTCGATGCGGCCGATATTGCGCCTGCCGCCGAGTTCCGCCACGAGTCTTCCATTTCGCCGGAGGGCCCGCGAGATAGCCGAGGCGACGTTTTCAGCATCGGTCATCCAATGGAGCGCGGCGTTTGAGAAGACCCCCTCGAATTCGTTCTCAAACTTCATTTCACCGGCGTTTTCGAGTTGGAAGCGTAGTTTGGGGAAGTTCTGGCGCGCCTGACCGATCATGTCGGGGGAAGCGTCGACGCCGAGCACGTCGGCTCCACGCTGAGCGATCTGATCCGTCAGATGGCCTGTGCCGCATCCCAGATCGAGAATCCGCTCACCCGGCATCGGATCGAGCAAGTCAATCACCCCTTGTCCTAGTTTCCAGACAAAGCTGTGTTTGGCTTCGTAGAGTTCGGGGTCCCAGCTAGCTTTTGCGCCCACGCTTTCGATTTCAGCACAATCGTCATCTTCGGTTGCGACGGGTTCGTCCGCGGCTTTCCACCGGAGCGAAAATTCGCGGTATTGTAATTGACGCGGTATTGTGACTGACATGGACAGACGCGAAGCGATCTCTACCATAACGGGAATGGGTCTGGCATTCACCGGGAAAGCCGAAACCACTTCGAACCAGATGCCGTATCGCCCGTTTGGGAAGACCGGCGAGAAGGTATCGTCCATCGGCGTGGGCGGCTACCACATCGGAATGACAAAGGATCCGCAGGTTGGCATCCGCATTGTTCGGGAAGCACTGGATAATGGCGTGAACTTTCTCGATAACTGTTGGGACTATAACGGCGGCGAGAGCGAAGTTCGAATGGGGCAGGCGTTGCGGGATGGTTATCGCCAGAAAGCCTTTTTAATGACGAAGTTCGACGGCCGCACGAAGAAAGCTGCCACCGAACAGATCGAGGAATCTCTGAAGAGGCTCCAAACCGATCACATCGACCTCATCCAGCTGCACGAGAACATTCGGATGGAGGATCCGGACCGCTTTTTCGCGCCTGGCGGAGCACATGAAGCGATGCTCGAGGCCAAAAAGGCTGGAAAGGTGCGCTATTTCGGATTTACCGGGCACAAAGATCCTTCGATACACCTGCGCATGCTCGAGGAAGCCGCGAAGAACAGCTTTCACTTCGATGCCTGCCAGCTGCCGCTAAATCCGTTTGACGCGCAGTTTCGTAGCTTTCAGCATCAGGTTGTGCCGGTTCTGGTGAATATGGCCATCGCCGTGCTAGGGATGAAGTCAATGGGCGATGGACTACTGCTTAAAAGCGGCGTTGTGAATCCGGTGGAATGCCTACGGTACGCCTTGAGTCTGCCGACTTCGACGGTGATAATCGGCTGTGAGAGCCTGGACATTTTAAACCAGTCGCTGCACGTGGCACGCACATTTCAGCCGATGAGTGAGGCAGAGCAACGGGCCCTGCTCGCAAAGGCAAAAGCCCCGGCATTGACCGGGCGTTTCGAGCCGTTTAAGACGACGGCGCAGTTCGATGGAACGGCGGCCAACCCGCAATGGTTGGGTTGATCACACTTGAATTGAGCGATTTTGTACTAGAATTGGCTAGATTGATACGGAATAAGACGGTTTTGGCAAAGACTTAGCACTCTTAGAACTATTTGCTATTGCATCTTGTTCCAGAATAGGTAGAATTCAGTAAGAATGTGCATCCAGTTCGCGCTCTTGCTCGTGGAAGGCAATCCTCACCACGCAGTTCTTTATGCGGTGCTCGGGATGTTGTTGGTTGTACTGTTAACCATGGCGGCAGTTGCGCATAGCGTATGGCAATTCTTCTTTTGGCGGCCAGCTGAAATTAATCCTGAGTGGCTTGAGGAGTTCACGGTTGCCCGCTACCAGGGCTTGGCCAAACTTTTCGATCGGGAAGATTTCAACTTTCTCCAACGCCAGCCGGGCTTCAGCCCTGAACTGACCGCTCGACTGAGGGCCGACCGGCTAAAAATCGCGCGCTCTTATCTTGATCGTCTGGCGCACGATGTACGGCAGCTTCTGTTGATCGCCAATCAAAGCCTCGCGACGGCTACTCACGACGAGGGTGATTTCTCCGCCTTTCTGTTGAAGCAGGAGTACCTGTTCGCGGCCGGCCTGGTGTCGATTCGCTTCCAGCTGTTTCTGATGCGCTGCGGCCTTCTGCGCTACGTGCGGTTTGATGCGGTGCTCGATATTCTGCCCCCGCTCGTGCTACAGAGCAAACTATTGAGCGCAGCCGCATAGCGGCCACCGGCCTGAAGCGTCGGCAACTGTTCCGCGCGGAACTTTTTGGCTTCCCCGGGTTTGTCTGTCTCCCTTGACGCATACGTCAACTTTGGGGAGGTCTTACGCTTTCTGCTTGGATTCCCGGTTTTCCATAAATTCCAGGTTATTGGTTATGGCGGGCGGCCTAGCGCGGCGGCGCATTTTTGTTTTCCTTTATTTCCGCCTTCACACGGGTCATAAAATTGTTTACGCCCATCAATTGCGCCCGCATGCGTTGGCGCTGCTCCTCCGACACTCGCGGACCGGCCGTGACCTCCACCGCTTCACCTTCGCGTGTGAGCGTGAACGTCCAGAACAATAGACACGCGACGGCCAGCGCTATCGTAATCGTATTGGCAATTATGGTGAATTGCATTCCTAATTCACTCACGAAGAATTCCTGTGCCGCCAATACACCGAAGAATACGCCATAACCAAGGCTGTAGTATACGGTGTTTTTGGGGAGGCGCAGGCCGTAGCGCAGTAAGAGCGCCTGCACGGCCGCGAGGACGAGCAGGATGATGATCATTACAGAGCGTTCCACGACTAAATAGAGCCGCAGAAGGCTCGATGCGCCGGCAAGGTGGAAAATACTGGGCAGCGCCGTCAATGCGGCGGCAACCATGGCGACCGGAACCGCGACCTTCACGGCCAGCCTCCCGGCTGATCTGATACCGGGAAAATCCTTGAAGACGTGATCGAATAACTCCAAAACCACGAGTGAATAAGCGAGCCAGATCACCGGTTCCGTCAAAAAATAAAACCAAGCATAGGTGTCGCTGTCGAAGCGGAGAGCGAACGCGAGCGGGATGACGACCTGGCAAAGCGATACAACCAGATAAGCTGAAAAGTATTTGTACCTGCGAAGCAGACCTTGCCATGCAAGCCTGATGAGCAGAACCACGATAGCAGTGGGTTCTACGTACTGAAGAAACCATTCCGCGCTTGCGACTTGCGCCATGTGTAAGGGGCCAGCGCCAACAGTCTAGCATCCTGTCGGTGCCAGATTCCTCCCGGTGCGAGCCCGGTTGGGAGCTTTAGCTTCCTATACTATTTGCCGTTGCCGCAGGGATAGCAGTGAGGGATCGGAATCACTGTCTGGGCGCTACCGGCGAAGGCGGCAAGCTGCAATGCGACGAAGGCAGCCAGGAAGAGTTTACGGAGGTTCATGATCGTTTAAAGTTCCTTTCGTTGATGGACCACTATTTCCCGCAGGGATAGCAGTGAGGGATCGGAATCACTGTCTGGGCGCTACCGGCGAAGGCGGCAAGCTGCAATGCGACGAAGGCAGCGAGGA
>JAICLJ010000305.1 GCA_025927575.1 Bryobacteraceae bacterium
ACCGGCACGCCGTCGATTTTGGTTTGCCAGCCCCAATCACATTTCCGCGTCCGGTAAAACGTGTTGAAGGCAATCTTGCCGATGAAGCAAACGACGCGCGGTTTGCAGCTCCGAATGACTTTCAACGCACGCCTGATCCCAGCCGCTGCCTCGCCCTTCTTCAACATGGTCACATCCACCGTGGGACGATCGATCAGGTTGATGAAGTTCAATCCATACTGTGGCAGGAATTTTTTGTCGTAGATCCTCTTGAGTGACTCGTCGTTTCTCAGATCCTTTTCTTCTTCCTGGAGTAAGCCGGCGCGATTGAGCAAATACCAAAACATCTTGTTGTTCGAAAACGGAACGCCGCGCCGATACGAACCGGGATGTGGATTGATCCCGACGAACAAAACCTTCGCATCCTTTGATGTCTTATAGGCGATCATTGTAGCCTGGGCATTCGCTCTTTCTTTACAGTCGATATTCTTTTCATTGGTCGCGAGGAATTCTCCGCCGGATAGGTAATGGTGCTGCCTTGGACGTGGGCGAAGGGAGTTAGCGTATGAAGCCGGCATAGCTTCAGACTCATAATGTCTTCGGTGCGAATTCCGCGAACAGTTAAGGCATCGCCGATGAGCGAGCGATGACAGCGCCACGGCACCGCTTCGGCGCACATCAATGCGATTCGGTGCTCCTTCGCGAGTTGAATCAATTCTTCGATTTGTTTTTCAAATTCCGGCGTCTGCATGTAATCGGCATAGCCGCGGAAAGAAGCATTCCGCCAACCGGTATTGAGAGAGTCGCGTTTGGCATGACGCAGACCGCCGAGACCCGCCATGTGGACATAGCCGATGCCGGCTTTCTTCAGTGAGTCGGGCAGCGAGTCTTCGTTAAACTGAGGGTTATGCCAGGAGCGCGGAATCGTTCGCACATCGACAACCAGCGTTACGGCGTGCGCTTTGAGGAGCGCGATAAATTCGTCGAGCGTGCGGGTCGAATGTCCAATCGTGAGCACGACCGGCGGAGATTTTACCTTCGTCACAACGGCTGGGAGAGCTCAGCGGATCTCGAAGCGGCATGACGGAGTGCTCCCATGCAGGCAGCACTCCTTTACCGGGGCGCCGATGATCTCGCTGAGCAACGTCTCTGCGATGAGACAGGCGTCCGGATGCTGGCTCGTGGCCGCCGCCAGCGGGCACCCGTGGCCACGAATGAAGTGTTTGCCCTCGCTCTTTTCAAAAGTCGCTGATCCTCCGAGGTCTTTGAGGATACGCAAGGCGGCCTCGATTCTCTTGTTCCGTGATTTGCCTTTCACCTCGAGGAGATGATTATCGGCCACTCTTTTCCCCACTTCTCGCATCGCGGCGCGCAGCTCCTTGGGGCTCAGTTGCCTGGAAATGACAACGAGAATGAGATCGAGCAGGACACCGTACGACTTCGGGAAAATCTGCTCCGCTTCCGTGGTCAGCGCATAGGTCGCGTGCGGTTTTCTGAAACCGGGCTGGGTTCCAGATTGATGCACAAGCCCATCGCGTTCCAGGCTTAAAAGGTGAGCCCGCACCGCGTTGTCGGTCAGTCCCAAAGCGGCCGCCAATTCGTTCACCGTTCGCTCCTTCGTGCGCAGTAAATCGAGAATCTTTCCCCGCGTGCTTTCCATCAGACGCGCACGCCAGCCAGTTGTTTTCATACGCTAATCATCGAACAAAATCAGGAATAACTCAAACATATATTTGACTTATTGTGCTTTCGAGGCGAAGGACTTTTGCTGGAAGCGGACTTGAGATTTTCACCGCTCGTGGCGAGCATGGGAGCGTAGTCTAGCCAGAAGGAGCAGATATTATGTTACATAGCATCCAACAACGTTACGGAGAAAACCTGCGGGCCACCGATGGCGAGATCGGTTTCGTGAGAGACTTTTACTTCGACGATAAGACCTGGACCATTCGCTATCTGGTGGCCGACACTGGCGGCTGGCTGAGCGGGCGCCAGGTGCTGATATCTCCCCATGCCCTCGGTCACCTTTATCCGAAAGGAAAAGTGCTTTTGGTTAACCTGACGCGCGAACAAATCGAGAAGAGCCCGTCGATCGACGAGCACAAGCCGGTCTCGCGCCTGCAAGAAGAGGAATTTCATCGCCACTATGGCTATCCTTATTACGCGGAATCCTGGCCGCTGTCGGGCCTGGCGGAATATCCGGTGACCGTCCCTCCGCCGCCTGTCGCCGAAGACGAGCGCGCCAGAACGAACGGACACCTTCGGAGCACGCGCTTCGTCAAAGGCTACAAAGTTGAAGCAACCGACGGAGTAGTCGGTGAACTCACTGATTACAGGATAGACGGCCGGACGTGGGGCATTCGCGAAATCGTGGCTGAATGCGGACACTGGTATTCGGCCAAAGAAGTAATCATTCCGACCGAGAAGGTGTCGCGCATCAGCTACGAGGAATCTACGATTTACGTTAATTTGCTGAAGAGAGAAATGCTGGAAGCAACTGAAAACGACGTTGCGCAGGCAGCCGGCTGACCATGCGCCTCAATTGCGACGCTAAGGCTCATCACGACGAGGCTTGCAGCGTCACATTCTTCGCCAATGCCTGCGCTCACGAATCGCATCCCATCATCGTCCGGACTGCGAATCGTTCCTTGATGGCTCTTTCGAACATGGGGATCTGAGTGCGCAATCACCTGGTTCAGAATGGTTCCCTTGTTTCGAAAGACGTAGTATCTCGATTGTTCAAGCGCCGAACCGCGGCTTTCTCCGAGAAACCGGAACCGCTGATTCGCAGCGAACTCTTTGGCATCGAGCGTCTCGAGCAGCACGCCGAAAGTCTGGCGGCTGCACAGCGCATCACCGCGAGGCCGGAAAGCGGCCGCCGGCTTGACCGGCGCCTGAAAGATAACGGCCGTGCGCTGCTCGCTGCCTACCGAGGCGTCGAGAAATCCATTCGCGATGAACGCCACATCACGCCCGCGGACGAATGGCTGCTCGATAATTTTTATGTCACGCAGGAACAGATTCGCCAGGTGCGTGACGACCTGCCACGCGGTTTTTATCGCGGATTACCCAAACTGGCGGAGGGACACCTGGAAGGCTATCCGAGGGTGCTAGGTGTCGCCTGGGCTTTCGTAGCTCACACCGATAGCCGGATCGATCGCGAGGTCCTGCTTCGATTCCTGGCCGCTTACCAGCGTGTGCAACCGCTAACGATCGGCGAACTCTGGGCCGTCGCGATTGCATTGCGCATCGTCCTTATCGAAAACCTGCGCCGCGCGGCCGATGAGATTGCCGAGGCACGTGTAGGACGCAATAAGGCTGACG
>JAICLJ010000027.1 GCA_025927575.1 Bryobacteraceae bacterium
TCCAGGCCCGGATCGCCCTTCTTCATTGGCACGGTGTAAAACTTCCACTGCAGCTCTCCGGTTTCGGGATCGAACGACTGCAGAAAGCCCGGCGCGTCGATATCGTTGCCGGTTCCGACCAGCACATGATTGCCGACGACGATGGGCGCGGGAGTGGAGAAATAGCCCTCGTCCAGCTCGGCGATTTTCTTGTGCCAGCGTTCCTTGCCGGTCTTGGCCTCAAGCGACACCAGGTAATCGTCGGGCGTCTCCATATACAGGTAGTCGTTCCACATCCCGAGGCCCCGATTGCCGATGTGCGTGCCGCCCTTCGTCCTCCAGAAGTAGTGCCACAGTTGGCGGCCATCGCGGGCATCCACGGCCCAGGCATTATCCGGCGTCGTGAAATACAACGTTCCGTCAACCTGCAGCGCGGACGCCTTAATAGACCCACCGCGCATGTGCAGATCGCTCGGGCCCTCTCCTCCGATAATCAGAGGCGTTTCCTGGCCGCCGCGGCGCCGTCCGCCTTCTTCCGGCTGAGCGTCCCCGGGATTCACCTTGGTCATCCACGCCAGCGTGAGATGCTTGACCGTCGATTTGTCCACTTGCGTCAGCGCACTGTAGCGCTTGCCGGAATAATCGCCGTTATACGTCGGCCATGAGTCCTTCAGCGGCTTGAGGAGTTCCTCGGGGGTCACTCCGGCCCCTTGTGCGATGAGCAGGCCCGGCGCCAGCAGGAACGGCGCCGCCAGCAGCAGTTTTGTGAATTTCATTTTAAGGTCACCAGATAGGCAGTCACGTCGTGAATATCTTTGTCCGTGTACTGCGACAGCATGTCTCTGTGAAACTTCAGCGGGTCCTGAATCGCAACCTTCGGCACATCCCCATTCCGGCGGAACGTGCGCTGCGTTCCGTCAGCCAACTCCACCGTGACGAGGAAATCGTCGATACGTACGAGGCTGCCTTCCACGCTTTCTCCCGAGGGCAAGGTAATGGTGGCTTTGGGAGTACGAGCACTATCCTTCGGGTCGTCCTCGCCCCGTCCACGGCGCTCACCGCCGGCTACCCAGGCAGTTTGCAGCGCCTTGGGGTCCGAAATCTTTGTTGCGATCCCCTGCAAATCCCCTGTCGGCGAGTGGCAGGTGCTGCATTTCACTTCGAAATACGATTTGCCTTCGCTCGCATTTCCGACCAGAATGCTGGGAGCGGGCTTGCCCTCGTCGGGAGGCTTCCCTTGTGTTCCGATGGTCTCAATGACGCTGCGAACGTAAGCGGCTACCGCCTTTGCGTCGTCAGGACTGATCGGGATCGCCGGCATGCCCATCTGCTGGCGGCTGCCCTGAATAATCGGAACAATCAATTCACCGTCCTGATCTCTCAACGCAACCTGCGATCGCAGCAGGTTCGGTCCGCCCATGTCGCCGCCTCGAAGGTCCGCGCCGTGACAGCTTCTGCAATTGACGCCGAACAGCGTCTTCCCGCGTGCGATCTGAGCGGGATCGCCAGGCGGACGCTTCTGCCCGGGAACGAACCCTCCCACTTTGTGTCCGGGGGCTGCATTTGGTCCTCGCGCGTCCGGCGCCGGGTTGCTCTGCGGAGAAGGCGTCTGAACCGCGGGCGTAACGACCGGGGGCGCCTGCTGCGCCTGAGCGCGATTCGCTACCATAACCAATAGTCCAAACAGAGCAGCAGCCACAAAACCGCTCTTGAGCATCATTCACCTCACGTCAAAAAATTGAGCCGCGCCGAATCATCGACGGCTTCGGACAGAGTGTTCGGTTGGTGCTTCCAATCACCTACATGGAACCCCGAACCGCGGTCGAACCAGGACATAGGCTCGAACTACGCATTGTACGCGATGACCGTGCCGGGGCCTGCCCTGCGTACGAACATTCCTGTCTGAAAAGTTTTTTGTTCTAATGAAACGGAAGCAGAAACCTATGAAAAACCGCGGCATTGAGCGTTGGACCGGCCTGATCATGATCGGAGACGGATTGGCAGGCCTCATGTACCCCAGTGAGTATCTCCGAAAGCTCAAAATCGGTCCCGAGTGCGTGAACGATATGCTGGAAGCTTTTGCCCAACGGCCCACGCTGACAAGATCGTTGTGTGTCGTTGAAATGGCGCTGGGCGCCTGGATTTTCGCCCGTTAATTGCAGATACCCGCGTGTCCGGCCATCCGAGAGCTTTATCTCAGAAGCCCGCTGGACGTGTTTTGCGGTGACGCTTCAAACCCAAAGTTCCAAAACTAAGCTGAGCTGCCAGGCACCGCCCGATGTCTTACCTGCAGACTTGATGAGATACAATTGCGCAGTTCCCCTCATCTCATAATCCGAGGAAAAATCATGCCAGTTACCGGGGGCGCTCAAATCACGCCCGAGCGCATCATGCAGTTCGTCTGGGGTTATGTCCCCCCGCTCATTTTGGAGGCTGCGATCCGCCATCGTGTCTTTGACGTGCTGGATAGCGGCCCGAAAACCGTTGACGAAGTCCATAAAGAGACCAGCGCATCCGTGCGCGGACTGACGGCGATTATGAATGCTCTGGTGGGTCTCGACTTTCTCGCGAAGGACAGGCAGGATCGTTACTCCCTGACGCCCGAAAGCGCCGCCTTTCTCGTCAGCACTAAGCCCTCGTTCCAAGGCGGATTACTTCGTCATGTCAGCGAGCAGTTGATTCCTAACTGGCTCCATCTGAACGAAGTTGTCGCGACCGGGGAACCCGTTCGATCCGTCAATCAGCAGGGGAACGGCAGCGAATTCTTCAAGCAGTTCGTCAATGATATTTTCCCGATGAGTTATCCGGCGGCGCAGGTCCTTGCACGGCATCTGAATGCCGGCGGCGGCAGGACGGTTCGCGTCCTCGACCTGGCGGCGGGCTCAGGAGTCTGGGGCATTGCACTGGCCCAGAGTTCGGAGCACATTCGCGTCACCGCTGTCGACTGGCCGGACGTAATTCCCGTTACCCGCGGAACCGTCGGTCGATTTGGCCTGGCCAATCGATTCTCCTTCGTTGAAGGCGACTTGCTCAAGGCGGACTTCGGTAGCGATTACGATATCGCGACCCTGGGGCACATCCTTCACAGCGAAGGCCGGGAGCATAGCCGTGTGCTTCTCGCGAAAACCTTTGGCGCGCTCGCCTCCGGCGGAACGATCGCGATCGCCGAATTTCTCGTGAACGCGGACAGAAAGGGACCTGTCAATGGTCTCTTCTTTGCCGTCAATATGCTGGTGAATACCGATAACGGAGATACCTACTCCTTCGAAGAAATCCGTGGTTGGTTAGCGGAAGCGGGTTTCACCGATGCGCGCACCATCGACTCGCCGGGACCATCGCCGCTGATTCTGGCCACGAAACCATAACAGGCGCTCCTGAAACAGCGGATGGATTGTCGAAGCGAACCGCGATCAGAATTGGCAAACCAGCAGGATCGCCCCAATAATTGCAATGGCGTCTTCGATGAGCGCGGCGGGAAGATTGCGGCCTCCGAGTGTCCTCGTCAGCCGGGCTCTCAGTTCAGCGCCTGCCAGTGTCCCGACCGCCGCGCCTACGGCGCCCAATAAGAGACCGCCGATCAGAGCCTGCTCTGCCGCTCCAAATGCCGCCCCACATAAGGCTCCGGTGACGATGCGCGTAATGAACTGCGGGGGAGTCTTGCGGCTGGGCGTTTTCGGCAGTTTATCGTTGATTAATTCCAAAATCGCAAGAAAACTGATGACGTATGGCGTAGCGGAATAACCTAGAAACGCCAGCCACGTGTTTCCCAGGTGCACCCTCCCTAACTGGGCCACCCAACTGACCGCCGCAAGGGGCGTCAACGCACGAAGGCCGGCAACTACTCCGATCAGAAACGCCAGAACATAGTAGAACATCGGTTCTCCTCTTCCAGGGTGAAAGTGCAGACATTAGATGGGGCGGGGGCGAACAAGTTCCTTACCATCTAACAACGTCCATTTAAACCGGCGCGTGGCTGCGACTACTTACTGTCGTTCGAATTTCACTAAAAGATGAGCACAATGACAATCAGAGGCGTTGCTACACCATGACAAAAGAAATTCTAGAAATTCACCATATCACGGCGATTGCGGGCGATGCGCAGCGCAATATACATTTCTATACTCGGCTCCTCGGTCTCCAGCTTATAAAGTCACGGTCAATTTCGATAACCTTGGCACTTACCACGTATGACGCGAAGTGAGAGAGTGGGAGTTCGGGCCAACTGCCTCGGAGAGAAATGCTACTTTTACCGGCTCAAGGCCGGTGCTACGGCAGCCTGAACGCCACGAGCGAATCTCCCAGTGGCGGCATGGGCGGGGGCAAGCCATAGCCGCCCGCCGCAATCAGGATGTACTGCTTCCCGTCCGGTCCCTTGAAAGTCATCGGGCTGGAGCGAGCGCTGGTCGGAAGCGTTGCCTGCCAAACTTCACGTCCGGTTGTGACATCAAATGCGCGAATATGCGGATCGAGCGTTCCGGCCATGAATACGAGTCCGCCCGCCGTGACCATGGGACCTCCGAGCGAGATGACGCCCTTGGGAACATCGGGCCCAAATGGAAATTGGCCGATAGGAACCTGCCACTTGGTTTCCGCCGTATCGGAGTCGATTGCGGTCAGCATGCCCCAGGGTGGAGCGGTACAGGGCAAACCCTTCGGGCCGCGAAGAAAGCGCCGGGCCATGCCGAACGGCGTTCCCGCCTGAGCGGCAAATTCCCAGTCTCCGCCGAGCTTCCGCCCGCGCTCCCTCTCTTCGTGGAACTTTGCGCGCGGTATCAGCCTCACTTCTGCCGGCAGGTTGTTTACCGGAATGATCAGCAGGCGGTGAGCGGGGTCGTAGGCGGCGCCACCCCAGGCCATGCCGCCGATGTTACCGGGAACCATGAAGGAGCCGGAGATGCTGGGAGGTGTGAAGATCCCATCCGAGCGCAGCTTACTTAATTCTGCGCGGCACCAGGCCCGGCTTGCGGCATCGGCCCCCCATGCCTGATCGGGCGTGACCTTAGCTTGCGGAACCAGCGGCTTAGGGAGGACTGGAAACGGCTGGGTCGCCGCGGTTTCCTCGCCCGGCACGTCGCTCTGCGGCACGGGTCGTTCCTTGACGCCGAAAATCGGTTTGCCGGTATCTCGGTTCAAGATGAACAGGTTGCCAGTCTTCGATCCCACGGCAATGGCGGGAATGGGATGGCCGTTTCGATGCACGTCGAACAGAAGCGGCGGCGATGCTACGTCATAATCCCAGAGATCGTGGTGAACGGTCTGAAAATACCAGACCATTTTGCCGGTCTCGGCGTTCAGGGCAACGATGGAATCGGCAAAGAGGTTCCAACCCCGGCGCTCGCCGCCATAATAGTCGGGACTCGCGCTGCCGGTCGGGATAAACACCAGGTTGCGCGGCGGATCGGCAACAATCACCGACCAGGCATTTGCCGCGCCAGTTTTTGCGGCACTGCCATTCTTCCAGGTGTTTGCCCCGATTGCCTTGGGATTTTGCGGGATGGGATCCCACTTCCATTTCAGCTTGCCGGTCACAGCATCGAATGCGCGCACTTCGCCGCTCGGCATGCGCACCGAGCCATTGTCCGCAATTCCCGATCCGACTATGACTGTGTTGCCGATGATGGCGGGCGGCGAGGTCTCTTCGTAATCGGACGGATTGTCCGGAGGAATGCGCAGGCCGCTGCGGAGGTTGATCTCGCCATTGTCACCGAAGTCAAGACACGGTTTGCCGGTTTCGGCATCGAGCGCTATCAGTCGGGCATCAATGGTCGCGAGATAAATGCGGCGCCGCTCGTTCGGAGCCTTCCACGTGGACACTCCTCGCGTCGCATAATCGCCGTAGCCCGCGTTGCGGTCGATCTTCGCATCAAACGTCCAGCGTACTTTGCCGGTTACCGGATCGAGCGCAACGGCTCGCCCGAGCGGAGTCGCTAAAAACACGGTGTCATCGACATAGAGCGGGGTAGCCTCGAATGCCGTCGCTCGGCTATTCTTCGGCTGATATTCATCGCCGGTGTGATACGCCCAGGCGGCTTTCAGCGAGCCTACGTTCTTTAGGTTGATCTGATCGAGGCTCGAGAACTTATCGCCGGCATTGCCTCCATAGGCCAGCCAATCACCCGCGCTGGCGGCGAGGCAAGGGATTCCCAAGATGAGGCAGAGGAGAAAAATGATCGCGCGCATAAGAATAGTTTGCACGAGTCGTGAGAGGTTGGCGGGTGCACCGGGGATCCCGCATTCCGGTAAACTGATGTCACATTTTGCGTGAGATATGGTCATTTAAGTAATGGGTGACAAAAATTCCCGGATTATGAAGATCGCCGGGCTGAGCTTCGTGGGATTTTGCGCGGTATCCGTAGCCGTGGATCGGGCGAGCTTGAGCCCCGTCACCTCGCAATTGGCGGGCTTTTGCGGGGCGTTCGTAGGTGCACTGATCGGAGGGAGAGGCGCAAGCCGGCAGGGCAGGACATCGGGAGAAGAAGCGCCGGAACCGGAAGCCGCCCAACAAGACCAACTCGCCACGGTAGGCGCCAAGGTGGAAGACACGCACCCGCACGACGATTAACGCAGGCGGGGCTTAAGCCCGCTGCAGAATTACCTCTTCGTAGGCTACCAGGACTTTGCCGCTAGAGAGAGTTTGTTTCTTGCAACGAACCACTTGGCCCGGCTGGTATTTCCACGTTTCGTTTTCGGGCATTTCGTCGTTAATACGATAAATGTCACGACTCAGGTGTTCGGCTTTTACCGATCGCAGACAGGAAATCCCTTCTCCGACGAGCGCGACATAGATAGTGGCTTCCGGCGGAGCATAAGTGGCCGCGGCTGGCAATGGCGCCGAAGCTGCTGAAGGTACTGACGGTGGCGGCTGAACGGGAGGAGCGGCAACCTGCGCCTCTGAAGCAGTCGGCTGTTCGCGTGCCTGCTCCAGCAGCGGCGCCTGGCGGCCGCTTACTCTCGTTCGGTCGACAAACACTGCGACGATCGTGGCCACCGCCCATGTGAGCGGGAGTAAGGCATCGAGCCCGGCGCGCCCGTTGAAGAACTGGAGCACATACGCGGCAGCGAGCATGAAGGAAAACCCACACACCGCCGAGAACGCGAGACTCTGCCATGCCGAACGGTATCCCTGCTGGTCGTAACTGAAGAGTACGAGCAGCAAAATAACGCCTGAAATTGTACTCAGCCATCCGAACGATCCGGGCAAAAGAGCCAAGGCCAATCCAACGGCGATCACCGCGAGCAAGAGGGCAGCGGGGTCAATTTGCGATTTAGTCATCACTCCCTCCAAACGCACTCATTTTAGCCCTGCGCTTTCGGGACAGGCCGGAGACTACAGAACCAACCCGCTAGTGTCCGGCCTCCGCAGCTATTTCCGGCACAATAACCGGCTTGGCATCAGGAGGAATTGGGGCAAGCATCTGCTCTTTCCGGATAATTAGCGAAGCGGTGTGATAACTGGCGTTTTCGAATCCATGGCCATGCGTGATCGCATCCGTGGGGCAAGCCTCGACGCAGTAGCCGCAGAAAATACAGCGGTTGTAGTCGATGTTATAGACCTTGGCGTAACGCTCGCCACCGCTGATGCGAACCTGATCGGTATTTTCAGCCGCCTCGATGTAAATGCAATCCGCCGGGCATGCCGCCGCGCAGAGAAAGCAGGCCACGCATTTTTCCAGACCGTTTTCATCGCGTTGCAACACATGCGCGCCTCGATACCGTTCCGCGAACACGGGAGGAGCGTCAGGATACGGCTCGGTCAGCGACGGAGACATCATCTCCTTGAACGTCACCCTCATGCCTTTAGCAATTGCGCTCGCTGATTCGAGAACTTCGCCTATCTTCGCCATTTATCTCCAGGGTATCGCAGGGCCAAGGTTTCGCAGGGTATGGGCCGCCCTTGCCCGCCCGCTGCCGGCGCTCGCGTTCGGCCGAGCAGCTTCGGACGCCGCGCGAGGTGGAAATCTGATCGACAACGCCTGGCGCTTACGCGAACCGTGAGAGAGCAGCGGCGCCAGCTCCAATTGCAATAGCGTCTTCGGCAAATGCGCCAACCCAGCCGGAAACCGATCCGCGATCGGATGCGAGGCGCCGCAATTCCCGTCCCGCAAATGAGCCGGCAACGGCGCCCAGGGCTCCCACAGCCGCCCCGTTCAACGAAGATTCGCCCGCGGCATGGCACACGATCGCCCCGCAGAGAGCGCCCGAAAGGGCACGGCCGGTCAGAGGCCCCGGCTTCGTGCGAGCCGGGATAAAGGGTATTTTGTCAATGACCAGTTCTCCAACAGCCAGCACCGCCAGCGCGGTTCCGACGGTAGAATGGCCGAACAATCGGAAGGGCGAACGGACAAGCCCGGGAGGGCCGAGGTGAGCAGCGCGGCTCAAGATGGCGGGCGCCGTCATGGAACGCAGGCCGGCAACAACGCCGAGCCCGGCGGCGAGAAGGTACGGACGTGAGGATGCCATGCGCCCACTGTAGCTCCGAACGACTGAGCGCATCCCGGCCCGCCGCAAATACGCGGCCTCGCTACGGGCTACCCCGGCAGGCTTTGTCATACTTCTATTTCGGAGGAAGAGGCCGTCAAAATGCCAGTTTCATTGAAAGATCAGATCGTTCTGGTGGTAGGAGCTTCGAGCGGCATCGGCCGCGCAACCGCTGTTCTCTTTGCGCGCGAGGGAGCAAAAGTGATGGCCGCCGCTCGCCGCGAAGACCGGCTGCGCAGTCTGCAGGACGAGCTTGGCAAAGAGGGACATTCGATTGAAATTTCAGTTGCGGATGCATCGAAGGCCGAAGATATGGAGCGGCTGGAGGACGAAACGCGCGAGAAGCTGGGAAAGGTCGACATCATGGTTTACGCGACGGGAACGAACACGCCGGATCGTGCGATGAAGCGGCTGATTCCCGAAATCTGGGACATGATGCTGAACGTAAATCTCAATGGCGCCTACTACATCACGCAAGCGGTCCTGTCGTCGATGCGCGAGGCCGGCGCGGGCCATCTGATCTATATTTCCTCTATTTCCGGGCTGACTCCGGACGTCTCGGGGGCCGCCTACCAGGCGTCCAAACGCGGCTTGCTGGGCTTGGCGCACGCCATTCGGGTGGAGGAGAAGGGAAACGGCATTCGTACGTGCGTGATTTGCCCCGGTTTGGTAGATACCGAGATTCTTGAAAAGCGTCCGGTGAAACCGGCGGCGGAGTTGCTCGCAAAGGCTCTGCAGCCGGAAGATGTAGCGGAAATGGCGCTTTGTATCGCTAAACTGCCGCCGCGCGCAACGGTACCGGAACTTCAGGTGATGCCAGCGGCCATCTAGCAAGCGCGACACTCCGTGCCGAGGAGAACCGTGAACTCCACCAGCACCAATGAATCGCCCACCACAGCGTCTATCAAATTCCCATTGAGTCAGAATCACCTACCGGCGCGGGAACAATGCGTTGCTGAATAGCGAAATCGATGAGCTCGGCGCGGTTGTGAATGTCGAGTTTGCGCATCAGGTTAAATTTGTGTGCTTCCACCGTCTTGATACTGAGTTGGAGGTCGGCGGCAATCTTGCGCGCAGTGCCGCCCTCGGCAAACAGCTTCAATATTTCCTGCTCCCTCGGTGTCAGGAGGGTGCTTCGAGTTGACCGCAGATTCGCCCGCGCAAGCGCCTGGAGATCCTCCACTAGCCGCGACAAGCCGCTGGGCGTGAGGTCACTGAATCCGCGCGAAACCTGACGCACCGCCGCCACGATCTGCGCAGGCGGACTGTTCTTCAGCAGATAGCCACTAGCTCCCGCCTCCATGGCGAGCCGCGAACACTCTTCGTCGTCGGAAACCGCGAGAAACAAGACCCTGGTTTCCGGGCTGTAATAACGTATGGAACGAGCCGCTTCAAAGCTGCTAATGCCGGGCATCGCCGCGTCGATCAGAACGACATCCGGCCGATGCTGTTTCGCTTTTATAATGGCGTCGCTCCCGTCCACCGCCTCGTCCACAATGTCGATTTCAGCTTCGCGGAGAAATAGGGACTGAATACCTTGCCGAAATAAAGGATGATGGTCCGCGATCAGCACGCGGATGACAGACTGTTGCACACTTGCCCCCATCCAGAGATTGAGAACCGGCCCGGCGACCGGGCGGCCTCTGTTATCTCTATCGGCGGGAAGTGGTCGCTGGCTTTACTGCTTCTTCGAGAACTTTTTCGGCATCGGTGAAACCTGCTTCATGGGCTCGCTCGAGAGCAGTATGCCCCTTGCGGTCGCGCAATTTCGGGTCGGCCCCTCGCTTTAGCAGCAGTTCGACGGCATCGGTGCGGCCCATTGAAGCCGCAATCATCAAAGGGGTGGCACCGCTTTCGCGATCTGCCGCATCGATTTTGGCGCCATGCTCCAGTAGCAGATTGATCACGCCAGAATTGCCTCCCAGCGCGGCATCGTGAAGAGGCGTACCCCCTGTTTGGTTGACCGCATCGACCTTGGCGCCATAGCGCAGCAGGAGGTTCACCATCTTTACCGAGCCCTTGAGCGCGGCGTCATGCAGATAGGTCTCGCCCGACGGCGTGAGCCGGTTCACGTTGTAGCCATTCCGAAGCAGCATTTCGACGATGTCGGTTTGACCACGCATAGTCGCCGATTCCATAGCTTCATCGGCGGCCTTCTGTGCGGACTGAAGATGGCCTCCCGCTTTGATGAGCACATCGACGACGTTTCCGTTCTTGTAGGCAAGCGCAAGGTCGAGAGGCGTCTGGCCGTAACGATCCTCCACGTTTTGATTGGCGCCGGACGCGAGAAGGATTTTAACTTCATCGGGAAATCCTTTCATGGCGGCTTCGTGCAGAGGGCCGCGGCCGTCCGCATGAACATGCTTGATATCCGCTCCATGTTGAATCAAGGCTTTGACGATTTGAGGCTGACCATGAACAATCGCCTCGTCAAGTGGGCTGTCCTGATGCAGGTCCAAGGCGTTGACATCAGCTCCGTGATCGATCAACATTTGCACAATCTGCAAGTTTCCACGGCTCGCGGCGAGGTGAATGGCTAGTTGGCCGTCGCGATACGGGACCCGCTGATCGGCGCCCGTGTCGAGAAGGATCTTCACAATCTCCGGACGGCCGGTAAGGATTGCGTAGTGCAAAGGCGTCGAGCCTGCCTCCCGATGCCGCGCATTGACATCTGCCCCGTGGTCGATGAGGAACCGCACCATTTTGGCGTCACCCGCCCAGGTGGCATCGTGGAGCGGCGTGCTTCCCAATGTGTCGAGAGCGTTAACGGAAATGCCGGAATCGATCAGCCGCTGCGCTTCCGCGATATTGTCCGAGCGAACGGCCGAGTGGAGAGCTTCGGCGCCGGAAGGCAGTGCGGGAGCTTGCGCAAGCGCCGTGATCAGCATGCCCGAAAGCAAGCTCAGGATCGAGATCCGGCGGAGCATGACCCAAGCGTATCACCGCGAAATCGCATCTCTTTTGTAAACCGACGCCTGTCGAGCGCTTTAGCCCTGGGGCTGCTGGGGACGGAAATCGCGCACCATCTGCACGACCGCTTTCACGCTTTCGACGGGTGTTTCGGGCAGGATTCCATGTCCCAGATTCACGATATGACCCGGCCGCGTACCAGTGCGCCGCAGCAGGTCGGTAATTTTCTGACGCAGTTCCGGCATGGGCGCGAACAGCGCGGCAGGGTCGAGATTCCCCTGAATGGCCGATCGATACCCAATATCCATCCAGGCCTGGTCGATGTTGGTTCTCCAATCGACGCCGATGACATCGCCGCCCGCGGCGTGCAGCTCTTTGAGAAAACCCCCGACTCCAGTCCCGAAGTGAATGACGGGAGTGGTGCTGGAGCGGACTCGCTCAATCAGGGCTCGCGAATACGGCTGGACGTAGCGGACGTAGTCTTCCGGGCTTAGAGCGCCTACCCAGCTGTCGAATACCTGAATGGCGCGAGCTCCGGCTTGCACCTGAATGGCGGCAAAATTTCCGAGTACATCTACCAGTTTGCCGGCAAGACGGCGCCACATGGTTTCGTCGTTATACATCAGCCGCTTGGTTTTCAGAAACGTCTTCGAAGGACCGCCTTCGATCATGTAACTGGCAACCGTGAACGGCGCGCCGACGAAACCGATCACCGGTACGCGTCCGGCAAGCGTCTTCGTCACAATCTGAATCGCCTCGCCGACATAGCCAAGGTCGTCCGTATTGTCCGTGGAAAGATCGTCGATATCCCCAGGCGTGGACATTGGATGGTCGACAGACGGCCCTTCGCCCGCAATGAATTCCACCTTCAATCCCATCGGTTCGAGAGGAAGCAGCAAATCGGCAAAAATGATGGCGGCGTCAACGTCGAGAATCTCGACCGGCTGCAGCGTGACGGCGGCGGCGAGTTCCGGTTTTTTGCAGATTTCGAGAATCGAGTGCTTGGCGCGGATTTCCCGGTAGGGTTTGAGATAACGGCCGGCCTGGCGCATGAACCAGACCGGACGCACGTCGGTTGCCCGGCGCTTACACGCTTCGATAAAGCGGCTGCTCATGGGAGCCATTTGCATGTTGCCCCTGGTTTGTCCTCACACAGCAAGACACGAAAATCGCTTGGTTTGTGGCGGGCCGTCCATTGGCGGCCCAGAATGTAGTACGGCTTCGCCCACACCTCGCTGTCGAGCGTGCGAGGCGCGATCACCGAGACGGAAAGCATGCCCGTCGCGGGGTATCCGGTGCGAGGGTCCATGATGTGACTATAGATCTTGCCTTCCGCGAAAAAGAACTTTTCGTAATTTCCCGAAGTAGATAATGAGCTGTCTTTCAAATAGATCACAGCGGCCGTTTTGCTTTCATCTTTGGCGTCTCGGATTCTGACATACCAGCCGCGCGGTTCGTTCGGCGGACTCCCGATTCCGTAGATGCTCGATCCCCCGCCCGACACCAGCGCGGAATCGACACCGTGGGCTCGCAGGTCCGAAACCATCTTATCCACCGCGTATCCTTTGCCGACTCCGCCCGGATCGAGGCTCATGCCGGAGTCTTTAAATCGCACGGTGCGATGCGCCGCGTCCAGTTCGACGTTTCGGTAACCCATGTGATTAAGCGCGGTCCGGATTTCAGCTCGGTGCGGCAGGTGGCCGCTACCCTTGTAGAAGCCCCAAACCTTCATCAGTGGCCCAACGGTGATGTCAAACGAGCCGTCGCTCTCGCGGCTATAACGCATGCAAACTTCCAGCAGATCGAAGAACTCCTGAGACACCTGCACGGGATGGTCGTAAGCTTCCCGATTTACTTTGCTGAGCTCACTGTCCGGAACGTAGTTGGACAGCATATGGTCGATGCGCGTTGCCTCTTCGGAAGCCTGCTCCGCCGCGCCTTCAAGCTTCGTCGCATTCGGACCGTAAAGCGCGATGCCGAACTCGGTGCCCATTGCGTAAACGCTGTGCTCCAGCTTGACCGGCGGCTTCGGAACAGTGGCGCAGCGCGCAAGACCGGCGCACGCGATCGCAGATAAGACGAGGCAGCGTGCGAGAGGCGAGTGACGGCAGCACCTCCGTGGATCGCGGAGGGTACGCAAAACGGGCCGCATTACTCGCGCGGACGGCCCCGGCGGACACGCTTCAGCAGGTTTTCAACCCGGCCGCTTAAAGCGGGAGAGATATCGGATTCAAAATGAAGTTCCGGGACGCGAAAAAGGTTAAGCCGTTCCGCAAGTTGATGCCGCAGAAAATGGCGCGCGCCATCCAGCGCCTGAATGGTTTCCTCTCGTTCATTGGGTTGCTTTCCGAGATGCAAGCGCACCTGAGCGTGCCGCATATCCGGAGATACTAGTACCTCCGTCACGACGGCCTCTCCAATGCGTGGATCGGAAAGCTCATACGCTATCATTTCGCTCAGCTCTTCCCGCAGGGCCTCCGAAACGCGTTCCGGGCGATGTATATCCATTTCGGCCTTCCACTTTGAGTGTAGGAGGTCCGAGCTCAACGGTTCAAGAGAAACTATCCTACCGACGCAACGCTCGGCCTACAGCCACTCGATTCCGCTCGAGACGAGCATGGAGCCCAACATGCGCGCCGAATCGTTCTCAACGGCTTGCAATAGCCCCTCGGCGTGTGTGCGATCGCTTGAGACTGTGACGGCGGCGATGACGGATCGCTGCCAGGAATCCTGACCGTCGATTTCGGCAACCGCGACATTGAAGCGCCGGCGCAGGCGGTCCTTCAATCCCTTGACGACGTGGCGCTTGTCTTTCAGCGAGTGCGACTGCTCAATGTGCAGTTCCAGCGTGAGGACAGCTATAACCGGCATAGTGGAGGCAAGCGACGCGCCGCTCGGTGCTCACAATCTATCGCATTGAACGCTTAGGACTGGAATGGCGTGATCGCGGACACTCGTGTCCGCCGCGCCGAGACTCGTCGGCAACTGCCGCTTGTCGAAACAACTCTCGACGTTGCAGCTGAGAGATGAATGCCACTTCACTTTGTGGGGCAGACCCGTGGTCCAATTTCACCTGCTTTTGGTGGGGCAGACGCCCCGTCTGCGCGCGGTTCCCAGCCGCGCTCTTCGGATCTTGCTGAATTATCGAGAGGCAGCGGCGCAGCCCAAGGCCGCCCCACGCCAAGAGGGCCGCCCCGACAATGGTTGCCCAAGCAAATCAGCGGTTTCGAGGTATCGCGAAAGCTAAGTGACCTTGGGTTGACGAACTGCGCCGGCGCAAGACTGCCTTCTCAAAGCACGGGCATTGAGCGCCCGCCGCGCATCTGTTCTTATAGAAGTAGACCGAATCGTGGAGGCCTAGTGCGTTGGTCTTGGAAAATCGGGAGACTTGTCGGCATTGACCTTTATGTCCATGCCACGTTCTTTCTATTGATCCTGTGGGTTGCGATTGTGTACTGGGTCGGAGGGCGCTCTCTCGCCGCCGTCGTGAACGGCGTGGTGTTCATCCTGGTCTTGTTCGCGTGCGTTGTGGCGCATGAGTTCGGGCACGCGCTCACAGCGCGGCGCTATGGCATACCCACGCGCGATATAACGCTATTGCCAATTGGCGGCATTTCGCGGTTGGAGCGTATGCCCGATAAGCCTTGGGAGGAATTCTGGGTAGCGGTTTCGGGACCTGCCGTCAACGTAGCGCTCGCGATCGTGCTTTACGCATGGATTCTAATCTCCCACGGCTGGATTCCAGTCACGAAGCTGGGTATCGCCAACGGGCCGTTCGTCGAGCGCATTCTGATGGCGAACCTGTTCCTGGCGGTGTTTAACCTGCTTCCCGCTTTTCCCATGGATGGCGGCCGCGTGCTTCGGGCCTTACTCGCGACGCGCATGGATTATCCGCGAGCTACTCGGACAGCGGCTGGTATCGGCCAGGCTCTCGCGCTTGTCTTTGGGCTGCTCGGATTGTTTTTCAATCCGTTTCTGTTATTCATCGCATTCTTTGTCTGGATCGGCGCCGCGCAGGAGGCAAGCGCCGTTCAGGTGAAAGACGTATTTACCGGGATTCCTATTCGCACAGCGATGCAAACCGATTTCCGGACGCTGACGACAAGCGAGACGCTGGGTGACGCTGTGAAGGCGATCCTGGATGGGCCGCAGCACGATTTCCCGGTGATCTGGGGCGACCGCGTCATGGGGATCCTGACCAGGTCCAAACTAATCAGCGGACTTGCGACCATCGGTCCCGAGCAACGTGTCACCGAAGTGATGGAGCGCAATTTCGAAACAGCAGAGCCGAACGAAATGCTGGAGACGGTACTCCATCGTTTATCGGCCGCCCCCGTCCGCACGATGCCCGTTCTCGAAAATGGCCGCATGATTGGCCTCGTCACGATGGAGAACCTGGGCGAGTACATGATGATCCAGAATGCATTGCACAAGCGGACTGCCCGTGTTGCTCAGGCATCGTTAAGTAAAGGAGCCGGGCAATAACAGAACGGACGGCTGCGCCGAATTACGGCTACTCGGAAGCCGGCGGATCTACGGCAAACTCGTTTTCCGATTCACAGCGGCGCACCCATGCCGTGTAATCCACGACGGCTTCCGCGCGCGCAGGTAGCCATCGATATGTTGGGACGCCGAAGAGGCTTCCACGCTCGATCATGGCGCGGCGGTTCTCGGCGAACGGCGAAGCTCCGAATTCCACGCCCCATGTGGTCGCGCATCCATTCCAAGGCGGCCTCGTGCGGCCGCGGTTTTCTTCCCACAAGCAAATCCACGGATAGTCGGCTCGGCGCCAGGCGTATCCGACAATTGTCTGCAGATCGGCGTTCCATGCCTGGAAGAAAGCAGTCTTTCGATTTGTCAGCAGGAGATGGCCCGTTAGCCCGCTGGTTGGCCCGCCACTCGGATACCGCCGCATATTGAGCGTTCCGCCCTGCTTCGCGGGCACATCCGGCCATGTGAACGTTGCTTCTGGCTTCATGACTTCTGCCTCTCCGAAGTCCTGCGGGAACACCATCGATTCCGCTACGGGTATATTAAGCAGCGTGACGCCGCGCTGTACAAAGGGGTCGCCTAGTGTGACGTGCTGCTGCCAGGCAATCGGACGATCGATGGACAGCAGGTTCGCCACACGTTCCGTGATATGTATGCCGCCATCTCCTGTCAGGCGGATTGTCCGCTTCACATCAAGCTGAGCCAGCGGCAAGCGGGCTTCGGCCGTAAGTTGATTGCCGCTCGCTTCGACGTGGTAACGGACAACGGACGATTCGCCATGCACCGGAACACCCGCGGCGAACTCTTCGGCGGACGGCGGTCCGAAGATGTCAAGCGCAAGATTGTGGCCTGCGATGCCGGCAAGCAGTTTGCTTTCCGAGTCCGCGCCATATTCGGGATGTTTGGCGGCATCGTACGACGAGGGCTCGATGCTGGGCCAGGGTGGAACCCACAGCGGATTTACTCCGGTTTCTTTGCAGAGGAATTCCGCGAGGTGGCCACCTTCGGCGGTAACGCTCAACCGCACATGATCGTCTTCCAGTTGAAATATCTTGCGATTCGGCAACAGCGCCATTTGGCCTCCCTGTAACTCGCGATTCTAACAGGCATGCGATGTGGTCTCCTGAAGCCTTGAAGTCGCGGCTGGTGCTTAGTACATAAGAAAGCGAGCCATTCACTACTCCGTTTTACAAAACAAGGGCAGCCCGCAGCGGCTTCATGGAAAACAATAAAGAGCGTGGGCAGGCCGTAAGCGACGCGCTTTATAGTGGCGGTTTCTCAGATTTGGGTCTGTATGATGCGGCCGATGCGGGCAGGACCGGCGACATCGCCTACTCACGGACGTTTTTTGTCGTAAAAAACCTGATCAAAGGCTCGTGCGATTCAGGCATTGGGGACAATCAGCCGCAGAATCGCAAACGCGATGGCGGCCACTAACCCTGCCGCCGGAATGGTGAGTATCCAAGCGACGACGATGCTGCTGGCGACGTTCCAGCGAACCGCGCGAACACGCTGAACGGAGCCTACTCCGGCAATGGCGCCTGCCACGGCATGCGTGGTGGATACCGGCAGTTTCAACCACGTCGCGAAAAGGATGGATATTGCGGCGCCGGTCTCGGCGCAAAAGCCGCTTCTAGGCTTCAGCCGCGTAAGCCGCGCTCCCATTGTGTGAACGACCCGCCATCCGCCGCTCAAGGTTCCCAGAGCCATCGCGGAACTCGAAACCAGAATGACCCAATCCGGTACATGAAAGGATTGTTGGAAGCCTCCTGCAACCAACAGCGCCGTGATGATTCCCATGGTCTTCTGTGCGTCGTTGGTCCCATGAGCGCAACTCAATAGCGAAGCGGACGCGATCTGCGCGTGGCGGAACCATCGATCCATCTGCGCCGGCGTGGAACGCCGGAATGTCCAATACAGCGCGATCATCAAGATATAGCCAAGCAACAATCCGATGACCGGCGCAAGCACGATGAATGCAAGCGTACTCAGCCATTTCCCGGCAATCAAACCCGCGAAGCCCGCCTTCGCTACTGCCGCGCCCGCATAGCCGCCGATTAAGGCGTGCGAGGAGCTGATCGGCAGGCCCACGTACCAGGTGCTGATATTCCAGATGATCGCTCCGAGCAGGCCCGCGAGGATGACGTAAGGGGTCACGAACTTCATATTGACGAAGCCTTCGCCTACGGTGGCCGCGACGCCTGTTCCCAGGAGCAGCGCCGCGAAGAAATTAAACGTGGCGGCCATTGCTACAGCCTGGACCGGCGTAAGAACACGGGTCGCTACTACTGTCGCGATGGAATTGGCTGCATCGTGAAATCCATTCACGAAATCAAACAGCAGGGCCAATGCGATGATAACGGCGATCAGTTCCGGGGCCGACATCGCGTGTTAGCTATTCTTAACGGCTACGTTTTGCAGGATATCGGCCACATCTTCGCTCCGGTCCGTAGTCGCTTCGAGCAGCTCGACGATCTCTTTGTACTTGATAACCGCGATCGCGTCGGTTTGGTTGGCGAACAGATCCCGAACCAGCGAGCGCTCGACCTGGTCGGCTTCATTCTCCAACCGGTTCACCTCGATGCAGTGCTCGATCACCGGCTTGTGATCTCTTAGCGCCCACAAGGCCTGCCGCAGAGCGCGGCAGCAGGCGTCGATCATTTCACCGAGCAGCACGGCATCGGGCGGAATCGGATCCAACCGGTAGGCTCCCACGCGGAACGTTACATCTTCAATGGAATCGAGAACATCGTCCAGAGCCGTAGCGAGCGTTTGAATGTCTTCGGGATCGATTGGAGTGATGAACGTCGACCGCAACTTTTCATAGATTTGATGGATCATCTCGTCTCCCTGGCGCTCGAGTTCCTCCATTTCGGCGCAAATGTGGTTCATTCCTTGATAGCCGGTTTTGAGTCCCGATACGAGCAAGCTCGAAGCGCGGTTTAGAACTTCGGCGTGATCGCAGAAGAGTTGGAAGAATTTTTCATCCCGGGGCAGGAGACGCATACGTATCTAATTATCTAATCATTGACCATCAACCATTGACGCACAACGGGTGAAACGTCGCTACCATACCGCTGCCATCCCAGCGCCGCCGCCTCTACCCCCGCTAAACCACCGGCCAGCGCGGCAGTGCGCCAGAGGGAGATATCTTTCACGCCGCGGCGTCTATGGATTGAGGTAAATATGGCAGCAAAAACGGAATCGAAAGTGACTTTCGACCATGACGAGATCCGTCGCTGGGCCGAGGAAAGGAATGCAAAGCCGGCGTACGTCAAGGGGACGGGCGGAGGTTCCGACATCGGAATGATACGACTGGACTTCCCGGGCTACTCGGGGGAGCAATCGCTCGAGCACATCGATTGGAAGGAGTGGTTTGAAAAGTTCGATCAGAACGACCTGGCGCTGGTTTATCAAGAAACGACCGCCGGCGGGCAAAAGAGCAATTTCAACAAAATCGTGAGCCGCGAGACGGCAGAAGCCTCCGAGAAAGCTGCCCACAGCGGCCGCGTTGGCGAAAAAGCCCAAGCGAAGAAAGGATGAGCTTTTTGCTGACGCTGTTGGAAACGCGCTGCATTGATTGCGGCGCCGAAATAAATGTCAGGAAGACGGCCTATTGGCGGATCTCTAAGACGGCGAGCCCGTGCGGCGCCAGGTTAATGGGATCGGCGAGCGGATGTTCCTCGGGCGGTTCCATGTTAGACGCAGTGACGAGTTTCTGAATCTGATCAAGCGTGGGAAAAGCAGGCGAGCCAAGAGCCCGCCATTGGCTGAGCGAGGACCCGTGATTTACATCAACAAATTGAAGGCGATACCGGGCCTCATTCGATCCTTTTAGGGCTAGCCGGAAGGTTTTTGAGGCGCCGCCTTCCCCAGCCGGTGCGTAGTTCCAAACGGCGACAACCAGCGTGCCGTTAGCGCGCCGGGTCACCAGCACTGAATCGGAAGTGTTAGCTAATCGGTGATCTCCAAGCCGGTGGAGCAGAACGAAGGCGTTGAACGCGGCTTTGGGAATGCTCCTTTCCGCAATCAACCCGAAGCCACCGTAAAATGGTGTCTTCACGATGCCCTGTTCTTCGAAGACATCTGAAAACGTCCAGTAGGACATCATGTCGGTCAGGCCGTCACATTCGCGGATATTGTTAGCCAGCCAGGGGCCCATGAATGCGCTGTCTGTGTTATCCGGACGGTTCAGATAAGTGGCATTGTATTCCGACCAGATGATGGGCACATTAGGAGTCGCCGACCTTTTCACCTGATCGAACACTTTCCGAACGGCGCGTCCCACCATGTCGCGCTGCGAGATGTCGATATGCTTTCCGAACACGTCTTCTGATTTTTCGTTGCCGTAGACGTGCGTTGAGATAAAGTCGAAGGGCACGTGATTCTGCGTGCAGTGGGCGATGAAGCGATCAACCCAGGCAGCCTGTGCCGTGGCCGGGCCGCCGACGCGAAGGCGCGCGTCCACCGCCTTGACCGCGCGCGCTGTCACATCGTAGAAGGCGTAGTAAGTCTGCTCCTTCGGCTCTCCATCCCAAAAGTCGATGTTCGGCTCGTTCCAAACCTCGAAATACCAGCTCTCCACCTCCGGCTTGCCATAGCGGGTCATCAGGTGATTCAAAAACGCGGTAACCAAAGCAGCCCAACGCTGGGGGTCTTTCGGAGGCGACGGAATCGGTTTGTACCAGAACGGGTGCGGCTTGGGATTGGCTGCCAGCTTTTCGGGCATGAAGCTCAGTTCCACAAACGGCTTCACGCCGTTCGCGAGGAGCCCATCGTAGACCTGGTCCACGTAGGAGAAATTATAGACTGGGTTGCCGTTGGCATCCTCGTCATACACACCCATCTCGTGGTCGAAGATTCCGTGAAAGCGTACGTATTCGACTCCCGTCGCTTTTTTGACGGTGCGGAGATCGTTCCGGTAATCTTCCCGGAGAGAAAGCACGGCGCGTCCCGATCCGAACATTTGCTCCCAGAAATGCGGAAACGGTTTCTGGGGAGCGGAGGGATCGATCGAGATTGTCTCCTGTGCACGAGCCGGCGCGGCCGGCCAGCAGAGTCCCGTAACCAGCACTAGCGCCGGAAGCATCGAAAGTTTGCGCATTAGTTTCACAGATGTTAGAAGCGCCACGGAGCTAAGCCTTACATTCTCGATTTACCACTTAATCAGTACTTCGGTCGAAGAACTTGATCGGCTTCAAGATTTGGAACAGATTATTGTAGTCATCGGTCCAGGGCCGAAGCCCTGCGGGGATGCGAACCGGCTGCTGGCCTCTCTCGACGATCGGGAGGCCGAGGAATTGTTGGTTACGCGTCACAAGCACCCAATCGGCGGTCGAGATCAGGTTGCCCTCGTCCGGCTCATTTTCAATCAGACGCGCGGGATATCCAAATGAATTTGCCAGTTGTTTTACGACTGGCGCTAACTGGAGATAGCTGTTAGATGTATGAAAAGCCAGGATGCCGTCGGGTTTCAAATGGCGGAAATAGATTGACATCGCCTCACGAGTTAGTAAGTGGACAGGAATGGCGTCCCCTGAAAACGCATCAATCGCCACCACATCAAAACGCTGAGGATGCTCCTGTTCCAGGGACAGGCGCGCGTCACCCAGCGTGATATCGATCCTGGCCGGACTTTCGCGAAGGTACGTGAACACATTTTGCGCGATCGAAACCACTTGTGGATTGATTTCATAGAAGCGGAAGTAGTCACCCTGTTTTCCGTAGGCGGCGAGTGTCCCCACCCCCAGACCGACGACGCCGATGCGCTTGGGACCATCGCAGCAATATCGCAGGGCGAAGCCAATACCCGAATCGCGGCTGTAATAGGTAGTCGGCTGCTCTCGCCCGGGAGGCAAAAGAAATTGCGCGCCGTGGCGAATGGTTCCGTGATAAAGCATACGGGCCTGTTGGGGGCCGATGTCGCGAGTTTGCGTGACGCGGAGAGCGCCATAGAAGCTGCGAACCATGACTAGAGAATCTTTCTCATAACCGCGGACGTTCGCCACGACGACGATCGCCATGGCAGCCACGGCAACCCCCCATAGCGCTCGCGCCGCCCAGCCCTCCCGCCACATGACCATGAGCGCCAAGGCAGCGGTAAACACGAGCGTCAAGGGAAATTCATACAAATTCGAAAAGATACGCGGCGCGACGAGACCGACGAAGATGGCGCCGAGTGCTCCACCGAGCGCCAGCATGAGGTAAAAGGACGTGAGATGCGCGGGACCGGGCTTCAATCTGCTGAGTTCGCCATGGCAGAACAAGCAGCACACGAAAAGCCCGCCGCAAAACAGAGGCACGCTGATCTGAATTGCTTCCACCGTTCGCGGATCGTAGATGGCATAGCCAACCGCTCCGAGTGTCAGCGCCAGCAGGCGCACCCAGATCCCCCGCGGATAAAAACTATGCCGGCTGAACGCTAGCGTGAAGGTCAATAAATAGAGCGAAAGGGGAAGCACCCACAGGAGCGGCACGGGCGCCACATTCTGCGATAGATGATTTGTGATTGTGAGCAGCAGCATCGATCCGCAGGCCGCCAGGGCGATCCATAACGCCGCTAGCCGCCAGCCGGGCTTTTCGCCATCCGCTTTATGCACCAACGGCAGCGCGGAGGAAAACGAGCGGCTGCTCCAGGCCGCAAACACACAAACCGCCACAAATAGAGCAAATGCCGCTGACCAGGCCACCGATTGTAGGGAGGTCGAGCTGCGCGGTTCGATGAGAAACGGATAGCTGAGCAGAGCGGCGAGAGAAGCGAAATTCGATAACGCAAAGAGCCTGTACGGATCGGATTTGGGCAGCCGCCGTGAGTGCCAGCTCTGGATCAGCGGGCTCGTCGCGCTGAGCAAAACGTAAGGAAGCCCGATCGCGGCCGTGAGCAGGCCGAGGATCCGCCATGAGGGATCCTCGCCCGGCGCAGGCCTCCAGAACGCGCTCGGCGACAGCGGCAATAACAGAAGGCTCACTCCGAGCAGCGCGATGTGCAGCGGAACTTGCCGCCGTGGGCGCAAGCGCTGCGTACACACATCCGCATAGAGATAGCCGAGCAGAAGAGCGCTCTGAAAGAACACCAGGCAGATGGTCCATACGGCCGCGGACCCTCCGAACCACGGGAGAATTATCTTCGCGAATATCGGTTCGACAAGAAAGAGGAGAAAGGCGCTTAGACCGACGGTAACGGCGTAAAGCCGCACGAGCCAATAACTGGCGGGATTCGAGGAGCCCGCTTGCGTCGAACTCGAAAGATCGGGTGTTTGCGATGCCACGGCGTGTGCTCAGACGAACTACCATTCTCCCGCCTGCCGGAGGGAAGCGCGCGGAAAGTGTCACCTCCCGGGGCAAGGTCTTGGTCCGGTGCTTAGAATGCGCCGAGGACTGTGGGATTTTATGTGGAATACAATGTACATATGGAGACAATCCAGGTCGTGTTGGATAAGGATCTGCTTCACGCTGCCGACAAGGCGGCCAAGCGTGTGAAGATAAACCGCTCAGCGCTCATCCGAGATGCGCTTCGCGAGCACCTGAAGCGGTTGCGGACCGATGAATTGGAGGCGCGTGATCGACGAGGTTTTGAGCAGCATCCCGACTCGGCAGGCGAACTCGCACTATGGGAGCAGGTTGCTGCATGGCCGGAGGATTAAAGCGCGGCGACGTCCGGCTGTACGAATTTCCCAAGCCTGACAAGCAGAGGCCGGTTGTGGTGCTCACCCGAGATGCAGCCATACATTATTTGTCGACTGTCACCGTAGCTCCGGTTACATCCACAATCCGCGGCGTGCCTTCGGAGGTCATCTTAACTCAAGCGGATGGGATGAGAGATGACTGCGCGGTGAATTTACACAACGTCGTAACCGTTTCCCAAGCTCGATTGGGGCGGAGAGTAGCGGTTTTGACCGATCAACGCTTGCATGAAATATGCTCAGCACTTTCTTTCGCGATCGGCTGCGGATAGTCATCTGCTGCCGCATTCCCAATTCAACCGAGTTTCATCCGACGTGCCATCCTCGTCATGGATGCGCGATCGTCGAATATTGAAACGTCTTTGTGTCTTCTGTGGGTCGAATTCGGGACATCGCGCGATCTATCGTGACCCGGCGTCGGCGTTGGGCCGGTTGGTCGCCGAACGTGGCATTGAACTGGTCTATGGCGGCGGCCACGTCGGTTTAATGGGAGCCCTCGCCGATGCCGCGCTCGCGGCGAATGGCCGCGTGATCGGCGTGATGCCTCAGTCCCTGATCGATCGGGAAGTCGGGCACGGCGGCCTGTCGGAGATGCGAATCGTAGGTTCGATGCATGAGCGCAAAGCGCTGATGGTGGAGCTTGCCGACGGTTTTATCGCACTACCAGGAGGATATGGCACGCTGGATGAATTTTGTGAAGTCCTAACCTGGGCTCAACTCGGTATACACACTAAGCCATGCGGGATTCTGAACGTGAATGGGTATTACGATGCCCTGCTCGCGCTTTTCGAGCGCACGGTGGATGAAGGATTTCTAAAGGCGATTCACAGTGACATGATCGTCGTCGAGTCGGATCCCGCGGCGTTACTTGGACCTGGAGAAAGCGCCGGCGGTGGCGGTTTCGAAATGGATCACGCCCGGAGTTGAAAAAGCTATGCCATAATTCGAGTCAATGGGAGGTTCCGATGGAACCAAAGATGTCGTCATGGTTGCGATCGCAACGACTCCTTCCTCTGGCGCTTGCGATTTTCGTTGTACCGGGAGCTATTGCGCAGCGCGGCAATTCGGGCGCCGGGTCGCGAGGCTCGACCACTCCCACTGCCCCCAATACGACCACGCCGAACAACACGCCCGGGACGAACACCCCTGGCATGAATACCCCGGGAAATAACCGCAACACGCTCGGCACATACAACCCTCAGGGCCCACTCGGGATGCCGATGCCAATTTTTCTGTCCGGTCGCGTGTTATTCGATGACGGTACCAAGCCAAACACGAACATCGTCATCCAGCGCGTATGCTTCGGGAATCCTATTCCGGAAACGCACGCCGATTCGCACGGGCATTTTAGCTTTCAGGTCGGGCAGAATCAGGCCGCCATCTCGGATGCGAGCGTCGATAACTCAGCGCAGGGAATGCCCCCCGGCTATGGCGGCCGGCAGTCTTCCAATGAACAAATGACCGGCATGGGCTTATCGCAAGGAATAACGGAACGTCAGCTGCAACGCTGCGAAATCCAGGCCGCGTATCCGGGCTACCGTTCCGACGTTATCAGCCTTGCGACGCACAGAAGCCTGGACAGTCCGGACCTGGGCGTTATCGTCTTGCATCGCCTTGCAAACGTGCAGGGCACAACGATCAGCATGACAAGCGCGCTCGCCCCCAAGAAGGCGCGCAAGGCTTATGAAAAAGGTCTGCGGCTTGCGTCGAGGGGCAAGCTGGACGATGCTGAGACGCACATGCAAGAAGCTGTGACAGCTTATCCGAAATATGCCGAAGCGTGGTATCAACTAGGGCGTCTGCAACAGGCGCGCCAGGACGTGGGCGCGGCAAAGAAATCGTACACGGCCGCGCTTCAGTCGGACTCCAAATATGTGAGTCCGCACGATCAACTGGCGGTGCTCGCCGCGCAGGAAGGCAAGTGGCAGGAAGCGGCCGATCAGAGCAGGCAGGTTGTCTCTCTGAATCCTGTGGAGTTTCCGGAAGCCTGGTATCTGAATGCGCTAGCAAACTACAACCTGAAGCATGCCGACATCGCCCAAAAAAGCGCCGAGGAAACACTGCGGGTGGATGGCCGCCACAAGTTTCCGCAAGTCGAGACTCTACTGGCTCAGATCTATGCCGAACAAGGCGACTATCCGGCGGCAGCCGCGCACTTACAGGAATATTTAAAACTGCGGCCGGACGCAAAGAACGCAGCCCTGCTGAAGCAGGAGCTTTCGAAACTGCAGGATGCAATTGCCCAGGCGAAGAAGTGAATGCAGCGGCCGGACTCGGCTACCCTGAAAGTGGATGGCTTTTCTCGATCCTACTCCCGATCCGATCCGGCAAGGACTCATCGATCTTCGCAACAACCTGCTCCGATTGCACAAGACTTTACTCGATTCGGAGAAGCGCACCTATGAGCGTGTGCATGGGAAGATTCCTACGCCCGGCGCATTTTTGCAGCTTCTGCTCAACGATCCATGGTTTGCCTGGCTGCGGCCCGTAACCACGCTGGTAGTAGAAATCGACGAGATCCTTGCAGGAAAAGAAGCAGCGACGGAAGACACTGCCCAGCAGTTGTTCGTGCAGGCGCGAAACCTCATCACGTCAACGGAAGAGGGCAACGGGCTCGGCAAAGCTTACTTCGACGCTCTGCAACGCAATCCCGACGTTGCCGTTCTGCATGGTGAAGTGATGAAGGTGTTCTCGTCGTATAAAAAAGGCGAACGGGCCAAACTGTAGTTTATCCGATTATCGGCGAAAGCAAAGACCGCCCGTCACAGCGAACAGCGAAATCTCGCGCTGAAGAGTCACTCAAACCCGTTGACAGAATTGATGCTCCTTTATACGAAATAGCGTTACATTTGCCTGCGGAATATAAGTACTGGCATGGATCGATTCGGTAACACCGTACCGACAGTACGGCATTAATTCGATTTTCACCTGAACTTACTGGTCATTTATGAGATATTTTGTAAATTCAGGAGAAGGAAGCGTTCTGGATCACGATTGGGCCGATGTGAGCATTTACGCCAATCGGTGGGCCAGCGCGACGGTTTAGGACGGGGTGTTCGGAACCGATGCGCAACTCCGCACGCCTTCAGTTTCTCCTCAGATAGTTAGGTCCGCCCTCTCTCACGCGGGCTTAACTTCAACTCGGAGGGTCTGATGTGTCGCAAACATGGGTCACGAATTAGGATACCCGCCAGCAACAAAGTAAACCGCTACTTTGTTGGCGACTCCGGTCTGTCGTGTGTCGCGGCGGTGTTGCTGGCTTTTCTCCTGACTGGCGCCGCATCCGCTCAAACCAGCGTAGTGACCCAGCACAACGACATAGCGAGAACCGGGCAGAATTTGCAGGAGAGCACGCTGACTCCCAGCAACGTCAGTACGTCCACTTTCGGAAGGCTGTTCTCAATCCCACTGGACGGATTCGTTTACGCCCAGCCGCTTTATTTGCCGAATCTTACAATTCCCGGCAAAGGCGCGCATAATGTCGTCTTCATCGCGACCGAACATGACAGCGTCTATGCCGTGGATGCGGATAGTAACGATGGCTCCAACGCAACTCCTCTCTGGCAAATCACGCTTCTCGATGCGGCGCATGGAGCGGCCTCCGGAGCGACAACCGAACCATACACTGACGTGGGCACAACCGACACGATTCCCGAAATCGGCATCACCGGGACACCTGTCATCGATACCGCGTCCGGCACGATGTACGTGGTAGGCCAGACGGTCGAGAACGGGAAAGCGATACAGCGGCTTCACGCGTTAGATATCAGTACGGGGGCTGAGAAATTCGGAGGCCCCGTGACCATAAAGGCGTCCACGCCGGGTTCCGGAAACGGCAGTTCCGGCGGCATCCTGAATTTCGATCCCAAGTGGCAGTACAACCGCGCGGGTCTGTTGTTGCTGCATGGGATCGTGTATATCGGTTTCGGATCGCACGGCGACAATGGCCCATGGCACGGCTGGGTGCTTTCCTACGATGCGACAACTCTCGCGCAAAAGGGAGTTTTCTGCACAACTCCGAATGGCATTGGCTCCGGCGTCTGGGCGGCCGGTACCGGACTCGCCGCCGACATCGTCGATCCAATCAACCACCCGTTTGGACGGCTGTTCGTCGCAACTGGAAATGGATCTTACAACGCGACTTCACCCTATAACAACACCATGAACTTTGGGGACGACCACATCCGCTTCGATCTGACGAACGGCGCCTTGACCCCCATGGATGCGTTCACACCCTCGAATCAGCAGTCTCTGAACGAAGGCGATACCGATGTAGGCTCGGGCGGAATTCTGTTGCTTCCCGATCAGGCAGCGGGCGGACACACACACTTGCTTGTGCAAGCGGGAAAGCAAGGCGTCATCTATCTTGTCGATCGCGACACAATGGGTGGCTATAACACGACCGACAACATCGTGCAAGAGCTGACCGGACAGACGGGCGGACTTTGGAGCGTGCCTGCCTACTGGAACAAAAACGTGTATCTGTGGGGCAGGAACGATCGCCTGAAGGCCTTCTCCTTTGTTAATGGCAAGCTGTCGGCCACACCCACCTCGGTTTCCCAAGAAGTGTCCGGATTTCCTGGGTCCACTCCGAGCATATCGGCAAATGGCGCTACGAATGCCATCGTGTGGTCCATTCAGAGCGACGGCTACAAAGCGAACACACCATCGATTCTCATGGCGCACGATGCTACGAACGTGGCCACCACATTGTATTCGAGCAGTCAAAATCCGGCGCGTGACAATCCTGGTAATGCCGTTAAATTTACCGTGCCCACGGTTGTAAACGGCAAGGTGTACGTCGGCACGCAGTATCAGCTCAGTGTTTACGGCTTGTTGAACGGTCGCGTGCAAGCGGCGGCTCCCGAATTTAGCCCGGCAAGCAAATCGTTCAACGGCACTCTATCTGTAACGATCAGCGATGCAACGCCAGGAGCGGTCATTTACTACACCACGGATGGGAGCACTCCGACTGGAGCTTCGACACCGTACACAGGCCCGATCGCGGTGGATTCGACGACCACTATTAATGCGATTGCGAACGCAGCGGGTTATCTACCGAGTCCCCTCGGCTCCGCTACCTATACGCTGTCGACACAGGTCGCGACGCCCACTTTTTCTCCGGCTGCCGGTAACTACACTTCGGCTCAGCAGGTAACGATTTCCGACACTACCGCGAACACGACAATTTACTACACGCTGGACGGCAGCACTCCAACGACCTCATCGAAACTCTACTCGGGCCCCATCGCGGTGAACTCGACAACAACGGTGAATGCGATCGGCGTTGCGGCAGGCCTGACGAACAGCCCCGTCGCCTCGGCTGCCTATTTTATCCAAGTAGGAGGTACCGGCATTGACTTCGGCAGTGGTTTCGCGAATGCCTTGAGCACCATGGCGTTCAATGGAAGCACTGTGCTGGACGGGTCCCGGCTTGAACTGACGACAGGTGCCGCCAATCAGGGTGGTAGCGCGTTCTCCAACACTCCGATCGACATCCGGTCGTTCACAACGGATTTCACATTCCAATTAACAAATGCTACAGCCGATGGAATGACGTTTACCATTCAGAACAAGACACCCTCGTCCGTGGGGCAGGGGGGCGGCGGCCTTGGATATGGTCCCGATGCGCCGAGCGGGCCCCCTGGCATCGGGAAAAGCATCGCAGTCAAATTCGACCTGTACAACAATGCCGGCGAGGGCACGGATTCCACCGGGCTCTATATGAACGGCGCCTCTCCCACGACACCCTCGATCGACCTGACAAAAACGGGAGTCGACTTACACAGTGGTCACGCGATGACTGTCCACATGGCTTATGACGGCACAAACCTGGCCATGACTCTTACCGATACGGTCACGAAAGCGACATACACGAACAGCTGGGCAGTGAATATTCCTTCCACTGTGGGAGGTAACGCCGCTTATATCGGATTTACGGGCGGCACCGGCGGTTTAACGGCGAAACAGGAGATCCTGACCTGGACGTTTGTGAGTGCACAGACGCAGCAGACGACAGCAACACCGGTTCTGAGTCCTGGCGCGGGTACGTACACTCTGCCCCAGTCGATCACCATCACGGACACGACGTCGGGAGCATCCATCTTCTACACGACTGATGGCAGCACGCCGACAACCTCGTCGACGAAGTACACGGGCCCGATCGCGTTGAGCGCCACCACCACCATCAAGGCAATCGCTACCGCGGCAAATATGAGCAGCAGTTCCATCGCCAGCGCGACCTACACGGTACAGGCGGCGACTCCGACGTTCTCTCCCGCGCCGGGCTCATACACCACGGCACAATCGGTTTCCATTCTGGACACTACACCGAATGCGACCATTTATTACACGCTGAACGGCACGCCTCCCACCACGTCCTCCCCGGTGTATAGCGGGCCAATTACGATCAGTTCCACGACAACCATCCAAGCCATTGCAGCGGCGAGCGGGCTCGCGAATAGCCCGGCCGCTACAGGCAAATATTCGATTCAATCGAGCACACAAGGAATCGACTTTGCGAATGGCTTCACTGGAGCTACGGGCTCTATGACCTTCAACGGCGTTGCAAGGCTGGATACGTCGAAGCTACAGATAACGAACGGCGGCGTGAGTCAAGCGGGCAGCGCATTCTTCAATATGCCGGTGAACATTCAATCATTCGACAGCACCTTTACGTTCCAGTTGGCGAATGCGAAGGCCGACGGATTCACGTTCACCATACAAGGGCCAGGTGCGAACTCGATTGGCCCGGGTGGCGGGGGACTCGGCTACGGACCCGATCACGCCGGCGGCACGGGCGGAATACCGAACAGTGTGGCGGTGAAGTTCGACCTGTACAGCAATGTGGGTGAAGGCGCCGATTCAACAGGCCTGTACACCAACGGAGCATCGCCGACTCTGCCGGCTGTCGATTTAACAAACACGGGGATCAACCTGCACAGCGGCGACACAATGTCCGTGCATATGACCTATGACGGCACGACCCTCGCAATGACGATAACCGATAGCGTCACTAAGGCGAGTTATTCGACGAGTTGGCCAGTTCAGATACCTTCGGTCATCGGCTCGAACACCGCGTACGTCGGATTCACGGGCGGCACGGGCGGGTTGACCGCTAACCAGGAGATCCTGACATGGACGTTCGGCAGCGCGAGCGGGGTGACAGCCGTGGCGACGCCGGTTCTCAATCCACTTGCGGGGACTTACACGACTCCGCAATCGGTGACCATCACGGATGCGACGGCCGGCGCGTCGATTTTCTATACATTAGACGGCAGCGCACCGACTCAATCGTCGTCGCCCTACACCGGCCCGATCATGATTGCCTCAACTACAACGGTGAAGGCCATTGGAATCAAAACCGGCTTCGCGAATAGCGGAGTTGCCTCGGCGACCTACACGATTCAGGTCAGTCAAGGCGGCGGCATCGATTTCGGAAGCGGCTTCGCCGGCGGCGGGAATTTTCTGACGTTCAACGGTTCGGCGACGTTGAACGGCGCCCGGCTGCAGATAACCAACGGCGGCACCGGCCAGGCAGGGAGCGCGTTTTATAACGCGCCCGTGAATGTCCAATCGTTCACAACGGATTTCGCTTTACAGCTTCTCAACCCGGTCGCGGACGGATTTACGTTTACAATTCAGGGCAATGGCCCCACAGCGCTCGGACCCCCGGGCGGCGGCCTGGGCTACGGACCCGATCACGCTGGCGGCACAGGAGGCATCGGGAAGAGTGTGGCTATCAAGTTCGATTTGTATAACAATGTCGGCGAGGGCAAGAATTCAACCGGCCTTTATACGAACGGAGCTTCGCCTACAATTCCGTCGACGGATCTGACTAGCTCGGGAGTCAATCTGCACAGCGGCGATTTGATGTCCATCCACATCACGTATGACGGCGCGAATCTGGCAATGACCCTCACCGATACGGTCACAAAGGCGACATTCACAACGAGTTGGCCCGTCAATATACCGGCTATCGTCGGTGGAAATACAGCGTATGCGGGTTTTACGGGTGGCACAGGGGGCTCAACCGCGGATCAGGAGGTCGTGACATGGACGTTCGGCAGCGCGGGCGGGGTGACAGCCGTGGCTACGCCGGTTCTTAGTCCACTCGCGGGGACTTACACCACTCCGCAATCGGTGACGATCACGGATGCCACCGCCGGCGCGTCGATCTTCTATACACTGGACGGCAGCACACCGACTCAATCGTCGTCGCCCTACACCGGCCCGATCACGATCGCCTCAACCACAACCGTGAAGGCCATTGGAATCAAAACCGGCTTGGCAAATAGCGGAGTAGCCTCGGCGACCTACACGATTCAGGTCAGTCAGGGCGGCGGCATCGATTTCGGAAGCGGCTTCGCCGGCGCCACCGGATCTATCACGCTGAATGGCTTCGCCGCGTTCGATGGATCGCGTCTCCAAATCACCAATGCCACTAACACCGCTTACCAGGCGGGCAGCGCATTCTACGACACGCCGGTTAGTATCCAGTCGTTCACGAACAACTTCACGTTCCAGGTAACGAATCCCAAGGCTGACGGCTTTACGTTTACGATACAGGGCAACGGTCCGTCTGCCCTTGGTCCGACAGGTGGTGGCCTCGGTTATGGCCCGGATCACGCGGGCGGCGCTGGCGGCATCGGGAAGAGCGTGGCTGTCAAGTTCGATCTGTACAATAACGCCGGCGAGGGCGCCAATTCCACCGGCCTCTATACAAACGGGGCGACGCCCACGCTACCCGCCATCGACCTCACGAACACCGGCATCGATCTGCATAGCGGCGATACAATGTCCGTGCACATGACATATAACGGCACAACTCTCGCCATGACCATCACGGACATTGTTACGAATGCGACTTACTCGACGAGCTGGCCCGTCAACATACCATCGCTGGTTGGCGCAAACACAGCCTTCGCCGGCTTTACAGGCGGCACGGGCGGCCTAAATGCGAACCAGGAGATCCTCACCTGGACATTCGCGACACCGTAATTGGGAGGGCTCGCCGGCGATATGGAGCCTTCGCCTGGACGTTGATTCCATTCGCTCTCCCGCTTGCATGCGTGGCAATGCAAGCCGTTGCGCCCAACCAAACGCTGACGGTGGAGCGGATTTTCGGGGAGCCCAGCTTGAGCGGCCATTTGAGTTCGGACATCGAATGGAGCGCCGACGGACACCAGATCGCTTATCTCGAAACAAGCGGATCGAGCATCGACCGTAAGCCCTCGATTTGGGTAATGAATGCGAGTACCGGCGCACGGCGGGCGCTTGTCCCTGCCGACAAGCTGAAGTTGCTTCCGGGAGCCGATAACGCGGAACATCAGATGCGGCTGACGTATCGCTTGTCCCCCGGTGGCGACAGCCTGGTGCTTGCCGCCGATACCTCTCTCACCCTGTTCGACCTGAAGAGCGGCTCGTCAAGAAACCTCGTCAGCGGAGCGCAGCCAGTCGGCGACGCCCAGTTCTCTCCCGATGGTCATTGGGTCGGCTTCGTGCGAGGGCATAATTTATGGCTGGCGAACCTCGCCGACGGATCCGTCACATCGCTCACGACTGGCGGCACCGAGCAACTTCACAAGGGAGAGGCCGATTGGCTCTATTCTCATGAGTTCGGATTGAAAACGGCCTACTGGTGGGCGCCGGATTCTTCCGCGGTCGCTTACCTGGAGATCAATGACCGAGACGTTTCGAACTATCCCATTCCTCAGCTTTTGAAACGCTCCGCCCGCGTACTGTGGCAGCAATATCCTGAACCGGGCGGCGCGAATCCAGTCGCACGGGTGTTCGTGGCAACGATAGCCGATCGCAAATCGCGCCTTATGGACACAGGTGGAAAAGGCGACGTTTACGTGCCGCGCGTCCAATGGATGCCGGATAGCAAACAAATAGCGATTGAGCGGATGAGCCGCGCTCAAACCAGGCTCGATTTATTGATTACCGATGCCGCCACCGGCCGCTCGCGGACCATTCTCACCGAAAGCGATGCTTATTGGATCAATGTGAACGAGGGCCCTTATTTTCTCCGCGACGGCCGCCGCTTTTTATGGTCGAGCGAACGCAGCGGGTACCGCCACCTGTACCTCTACAACAGCGAGGGCGGTGAAATACGCCAGCTCACGCACGGCCGCTGGCAAGTGTGTCGAATCGATGCGGTCGATGAAACAGGCCAATCCGTTTACTTCACCGCGACGGAAAAATCCCCCATCGAGCGGCACTTGTACCGGATCGGTTTAGACGGTTTGGGATTGAAGCGCATCACGCGCGCCGACGGCTGGCATGACGTAACTTTCTCACCGCGAGGGCAGGCGTTTGTCGACACCTATTCGAACGCGATGACACCGCCTCGCCAGGACTTGCTGCGCGCCGACGGCTCGATGATCGCCTCCGCCAATGAAAATACAATGGCCGAGCTTTCATCCTACGGCAGATCTCCAGTCGAATTTTTGACGATCGTGACGCATGACGACGCCACGCTGAACGCCATGATGATAAAGCCCCTTGGCTTCGACGCTCGCCGCAAATATCCGGTTATCGTTTTCATGAATGGCGGTCCACGCCAGCAGGGCGTCCGGAACGCTTGGGATGGGTGGATTTCCCTTTGGCACGAAATGATGGCGGAGAAAGGCTTCCTGATCTTTGCATTGGATAACCGGGGCTCGGGCGGCCACGGGCACCTTTTCGAAGAGCCGCTTCATTATCGCTTCGGCGCCCAGGAGATCTCCGATCAGCGCGACGGCACTACCTACCTGCGAAAGCTTCCTTATGTCGATGCATCTCATATCGGTGTTTGGGGGATGAACTATGGCGGCCAACTGGCGCTGCACGCCATGTTCGAAGATCCGCAGGATTTCAAGGCCGGCTTCGCCCAATCTCCCATTTCCGACTGGCTCCTCTATCGCTCGGCTTACGCGGAACGTTACCTCGGGTCGCCGAAAACAAATTTCGAAGAGTATCAGGAATCGTCCCCTGTCACCACCGCAATGCAGCTTCAAGGCAAGCTTCTGGTTGCGGCAAGCACGGGAGATGAGGACATCCACTTTGCGAATACGCTGAAATTACAGCATGTATTAACCGATGCTGGAAAGTATGCGGAGATCGTTGCCTTTCCGGGTCAACCGGAAGGCATCACGGACCCCGCGTCGCTGACGCTTTTGTTTCGGCGGGTCACCGAGTTCTTTGTCGAAAATCTCAAAGAGGCGAGCCTACACTAATTTCGTAACACCGGCAGAACCACGGTGAAGCGAAGTTCCTCTCTCTTCGATGAAAGTGTCCCGAACTTCACTGTCTCATTTTTCCGCCCGCAGCCCACACTTCGTACCATATCTCCACCCCCGAAGTTCCCCAGAAAGGCACTCTGGAAGTCATCATCGCGAGCAAGAGCATCAGGCTCGGTCCGGCGCCTGGCGCGGGTCCATTCCAACGAGCAGCGCGGCTGCAAAACCTCGACAATACTCCCGCGCAATATGAATCGGGAACGACTAATTCGTCTTTTCGCCTCACCGGCGCACACCTGTACCAACGCTGCTGTTGTCATGCGAGATAATGACTCTTCTCGTTCGCTACCATTCTGGTCACTATGAATCGCCGTGAATTCGTTGCACTTGCCGCCGCGACTCCCCTTGCAGCTATGTCGAAATCTAGTTTGAATGTGAAGTTGGGCATCGATATCTTTAGCCTGCGCTCTCAGAAATGGACGCCATTTCAATATCTGGATTATTGCGCCGCCCGCCGCGTGCAGGTGGTGCACTTTTCAGAAATCAGATTTCTTGGCAGCCTCGACCCGGAGAATCTTCGTAAGGTTCGGGAACATGCCGGCAAGCTGGGTCTTCAGCTTGAGATCGGGATGAAATCGATTTGCCCAAGCTCTAAGATGTTCGATCCCTCCCAGGGAACGGCTGAGCAGCAGTTGACCCGGATGATCGATTCCGCAAAAACGATTGGTTCGCCGATTGTCCGCGCGGTTCTTGGAAGCGCGGATGACCGCAGACCCGGACCGATTGAGAAGCACATCGACGATACTGCCGAAGTCCTGCGGAATATTCGCTCAAAGGCGATGGGCGAAGGCATCAAAATAGCCATCGAGAATCATGCGGGCGACATGCAAGCTCGCGAGCTCAAAAGCTTAATCGAGAAGGCGGGGCCGGAATTTGTCGGTGTTTGCCTCGACTCCGGCAATCCCCTTTGGACGCTTGAAGATCCGCACTTGACGTTGGAAGTTCTGCATCCATATGTGCTGACCAGCCACGTTCGAGACAGCGCGGTCTGGAACGTTTCGAAGGGGACCGCCGTGACATGGGTGCAGATGGGCCGCGGCAATGTCGATATCGATTCATACGTTCGCAAGTATGTTGAACTCTGTCCCGGCAAGGCTCTTTCGATGGAATCAATCCTGCTTGGTCCAAGGATCTTTCCGTATCGGGATCCAGCCTTTTGGGATGCCTACCGGCAGACGCCGGCCTGGGAATTCGTACGCTACCTGGAGATCGCCGAGCGCGGAAAGCCCTATAAAGAGGAACCCTGGGAAGCCAGCGGCGAGGCAGGGCGCGAACGCCAGGCATTAGAAGAGAGCCTCGCCTACACGAAGAAGCTTGTAGGCGCGCAGTAACTGTGTCCTCTAGCGCCGCGCTTTACAGCTTCTCCGCGGCTGCCAGTTCGACTTTTTTTTTCGCCGAACGATCCGTAATCACGATTCGGCCATTCTCCATTGTCACGTCGTCAACCTTATTGAAGCCTTCAGGGACATGGGCATAAAACAGCAAAAACCGTGTCTTGATTTTCGATTTTGCTGGAAGCCATCGATAAGTCGGCGTGTCAAACATTTTCCCGGTGCTGATGGCTTCCCGGCGGGGCACGTCGTACGGCTGAGTGGCGAATTCCATTCCGCGCGCCATTTTCTGTGTCGGAGGATAATACCCCCAATATTGAAGCCAAGGATAATCGGCTCTCTTGAATATGTATCCGATTATCAACCGCTTCTTCGGATTGATCGCCGTTACCCATTCCAATTCACGGTTGGGATCCAGCAGCGTGACCGCGTGATCTAAGAAATGCGGATGTTCCGGCGTTCGGCGAAGATCGATCTTTTTGCCGTCCAGACCCGGAGCCATAGGCCACGTAAAATCCTGCCCTGACGTGAGCCGCCGTTCTATATCGCCCAAATTCGCCTGCGAATAGGGCCGCGTCTGAGAACGTGAACCGGAAACGTCCACCACCGTAACGCCGGATTCGAGAAACGGCGAGCCAATCGTCGCATGCTCAGCCCAGTTAATAGGCCTATCGAAGCCCATCAGATTCTCCAGTTCACTGTCTACGTAAACCACGTTTTCGCCGTCAATCACGCTGAATGTGCGTGTAAATAGTTCCTGCACGATTGGGAGTTTTGCCGTTAGCATCACGGCCGTGCTGGAGCCCTGACGTTCGGAGTGAATGGCGAATGTTTCCGTATGAGCCTCGCCGTGGCCCGGCAACCCAGCGGCGCGTTCCTCCGGGGACGTTGGCCCAAAACCATCCACGCAAACGAAGAGTCCCGCTCCGCCGTCGAACTTGACCGGGCGTCCCAGTTCGCGCGCCATGCGCATGGGATTCCACAGCGGGCTGAGCTTTTCGCTATCGTCGGCCAGCGTCACGCTCGCCAGCGTGCTGCCCTTCTTCATGATTGTCAATTCGAGCTTGGAATTTGAGAGAACAACCGCCGGATACCCTTCGAACGTTTGATTTTGGAGCAATCCTTGCGGCCATGCTACCGCGACAAAAGCAAGTACCGGGACAAACCTAAATTTGCGCACGCGGTTGAGCATATCAGAGTGGATGCGGTCTTAACACTTGTCTCGTGGCAACACATTTTCGCCAGAGAGGATTAGCGAAAGCCTGAGGCCACAGGTAGCTTCCTGACTCCAATTCGCGCTTGATGAAGCGTTAATCGCAGACTACGTAGTAAAATGCATTCCTGCTGAGATCGCCCGCGGCATAGTGGCCAGGGGTTAGGAAAAAGGCATTGTTGTAATAGTCGTAAACTAAGCGTCCTTGTGTGCTTCGCCACGCGCTGAGCGTAAATTCGACATAACCCGTGTACTTCTGGTCGATGCCTTTTTTCACCTGTTTTGATGGCAATCCCTTGTTCTCCTCGATGTAATTCTGATACTTGGACGCTTTCGACGCATTCCACCCAGGTGCGCTCTCCTGTACGGGAAGCATGCCATTCTCGTTTTGATGCCAAGCCCTCATGCCGCCATGCTCTGGGGGCGTGAGGCTTGTCTTAAGAGCAGATTTGTCCACCACCGACCATTCATCCCGGATCTCTCGGATCAGTCGGGATAGACTTCTTGGCAGCAGGCCGATCGGCACTTTGTAAATGGGCCAATCCTTCTTGGGCGCAAACGCGATCTCAAAGGATCCTCCGGGAGCGGTGTCCCGAAAGCGAATGGAATCGAGGTAAGCGCGCATTTCGTCATCCCCGATCTGCTTTTGCCCTCCACTCTTTCCGCCGATTGTCAGCTCGTGCCAATTTTCGTTCAATCTCAATTTCAGTTCCTTGCACTGCTCCTCGGTAAGGGCAGGCGTCTCTGTGTGAACGATACCTATGCTGCTCATGGTGAAATGTCCTCGCGAGCGCGAAACCGCCTAATTAGTTTACATGGGAATTGGAGCCCAACAGAAAACATTCCGGGGAATTGCAGACCTTGGATATTGCAGGATTCTCAACAATCTGCTCGCAAGGCGAATAAACAATGGCCTCGCTCCGATCGCTCCGCTAGGAAATGCCTTCGATGTAAATGTGGCAGCCAAGTATCCGATGATACGTCCGCGTATAGGTAAAAGGACATGCGTCGTGGGGGGGGGGGGGGGGGGGGGGGGGGGGGGGGGGGGGGCCGGGGGGGGGGGGGGGAGGGGGAAAAGAACACCGACCGACAACCCCCCCACCACCCCCCCCCACCCAAAAAAAAAAAATAAAAAAGAA
>JAICLJ010000209.1 GCA_025927575.1 Bryobacteraceae bacterium
ATCGCCGAAGATGTGTATCAGTGGAATTCGGGTTTTGATGCCGCCACGTTTCTCACTCGACTCGCCGAGCTCATGAAGGCAGGCGGCCTCCCCGGTGGTTTGTATCCGCAAGCCAACTCCACGCGGACGGCGTTGGGCAACACATCGGTCGGACTGACGGAACTTCGCTTTCCCATCTTTCAAAAGGGATTCACAGCGGCGACTTACAGTCAGTTCGGCATCACATTCTCTCCTGCCGATGCACAAGGCTCGGCGGGGAAGGGTATTGCTCTCCTGCCGTACATCATGGGAGCGGCCGATTTTGAGTTTGACGTTTGCGATCGCGGCCAGTTGACCTTCGAATCATCGGCAGATATCAAAGGCGTCGGTGTCGTGGTGCGGCCTCCCTTCGACGCGCAAGGCATCTTGAATGCAGCGGGCGATTTCAGCGTTTCGATTGGGATAGCAGAGAAGCCTGATAAGAGTCAGGAGCTCATTCTTGTCGGCTCGGCAGGCGGGTCCCGGTTCAGCGTCCAGGGGCTCGGAATTTCCTGGTTTGCCAAGACTACCAGCGGCAAATTGGACCTTGGCTTTGAAGCGCAACTTCAAGCGGTCCGCGTAGTGCTCGGAGGCGGTGACGGCGACGGGTTCATTCAGAAGATCTTGTCGGGTTTGAATGTTCAGGCCGAGGCGCAGCTCGGTTTCGGAATGAGCCTTCTCTCCGGCTTCTACGTCACCGGGGGCGGAAAGCTCACAATCGAATTGCCTGTCCACATCGACCTCGGTCCGATTGGAATTCAGGCGTTGCAGTTAACGCTCGCCCCAGCAGCGGACAAATTCACCCTGCAAACCGGCGTGAACTTAAGCGCGGAGTTGGGACCCTTAAGCGCTGTGGTCGAGGGCATCGGCTTGCAAGCCGCATTGCAATTCAAGCATGGCAACATCGGGCCCGCCCAACTCGACATTTCGTTCTTACCGCCGAAGGGTATCGGTCTCTCGGTAGACGCCGGCGTCGTAAAGGGCGGCGGCTTCCTTTATATCGACACCGATCGCGGCGAGTATGCCGGAGCGCTGCAACTGGAAATCGCGGATTTCCTTTCAGTCTCGGCAATTGGCCTGATCTCGACGAAGATGCCGGACGGCTCGTCGGGCTTTTCGCTGCTGATTATTATTGCGGCCGACTTTGGTGCTGGCATCCAACTCAGCTTTGGCTTTACCTTGCTGGCGGTGGGCGGACTGCTGGGATTGAACCGCACGATCCTGTTCCAGCCGCTGATGGACGGCATCCGCACCAATGCCGTTCAGAGCATCATGTTCCCGAAAGATGTCGTGGCGAATGCTCCGCGCATTATCAGCGACCTGCGCGCGATCTTTCCACCTCAGGAAGGCACCTTCCTGATCGGGCCGATGGCCAAAATTGGCTGGGGCGAGCCGACGCTGATCAGCCTTTCCCTCGGCGTGATGATCGAGATCCCACCCGGCGATGCAGCCATCTTGGGCATTCTTCGAACGGCGCTGCCCGCTGATGAACTCGCCATTCTTGTTCTACAGGTAAATTTCGCCGGTGTCCTCGAATTCGACAAACAGCGCTTCTACTTCTATGCCACGCTGTTCGATTCCCACGTCCTCTTTATCACCCTCTCAGGATCCATGGGCGTCTTGTTCGCTTACGGCGACGACGCCAACTTCGTGCTCTCAGTCGGCGGTTTTCACCCGCAGTTCAATCCGCCGCCGTTGCCGTTTCCGGCGCCGCAGCGCATCTCCATCGACCTGATCAACGAGTCATTTGCGCGCATTCACGCCGATGGGTATTTCGCGGTCACGACCAATACTGTCCAGTTCGGAACGCACTCCGATTTCTTCTTTGGTTTCTCCGCGTGTTCGGTTTCAGGATCGTCGGGCTTCGACGCACTCATCCAATTCTCGCCTTTTCATTTCATCGTTGAAATCTCGACGCAATTTTCGGTTCAGGTGTTTGGCATCGGCGTGTACGGTGTCGGCATCGATGTGTCGCTGTCGGGACCAACGCCCTGGCATGTGCACGGCACAGCGTCACTCTCGTTTTTCTTCTTCTCGATTGATATCGGAATCGATTTCACGTGGGGCGACGATCCCGCCACCACACTGCCGCCAGTCCAGGTCATGCCGATTCTCGTCGGCGAGGCGCAGAAGGCTTCTAACTGGCGAACCGCTCTGCCGAAGAATCTCAAGCTGCTTGTCGTCCTACGGCAATTAGGTCCGAACGAAGCGTCGCTCGTCCTGCATCCGGCTGGTACATTGCAGGTCAGTCAACGCACCATCCCTCTTGATCTGACGATCGACAAAGTGGGCAGCCAGGCTCCGAGTGACGCGAATCAGTTTGCCTTCTCGGTTTCTGCCGGAGCGTTAGCAAAGGTTCGTAATCTGCAGGAGCCTTTTGCGCCTTCGCAGTTTCGCAATTTCGACGACGCAACGAAGTTGTCACAGCCCGCCTACACGCCGCAGGACAGCGGCATTGAGTTAGCCGGTAGCGCTACCTTAGCAACTGCGACAGCTCTTACCCACCCGCTTCGCTATGACTTGACTGTGGTTGACAAAAAGTCCGAGCCACAGCGGTTCAAGTTCTTCCCCCACTCGCGTGTTATGGTCAACAGCTTCCTCGCGGGTAACAGCGCCGGCCAATCGACGCTGTCGGCAGCGTATCGCGGCATGACGCGTCCCGAGCCTGGATCGGTTGCGGTCTCCGCCGAGACATTCGCCGTTGCCTTCCAAACGAACAATCAGGCGTTTCATCCCGAGGCCGCCGCGTTTACCAGTCAGGCCCAGGCGCACGACTACATCCGCAACGCAACCGGCGCGAATCCCGCGCTGGCGGGCACGCTCCATGTAATTCCAAAATTCGAGGTCGCGGCATGAGCACGCCAACTCCGCCACCCATTGCCGATCCGGAAGACTTGTTGGGAACCTACGCGTTTCTTCCGTGGCTGCGGCAAGGGGTTGCAAATGCGATCAGCGCCCCGCCGGCAGCGGGAACTCGCGCATCCATACACGTTGAAGTGAACATCGCGGGCAACCCCGTCAATGGCGGGGCACCGCTCCAACAGACAGCGGCGCAGGATGTTTCACTTTACGGTCCAGGCGATATTCTCGGCATCGATCCGAGAGCCGTCATCCGCACGGAACCGCGCGCAGGCGTTTCCAATTTTGAGTCGAACTATCTCGCCGCCATCGATTTCTACGACGAAGACTTTCCGTGGCGATACACGCCGGCCCCAGCTTCCGGTGTGCAGCTTGCACCCTGGATTGCGCTGATTGTTTTGAAGGCGTCCGAGTACGCAGACGGAAAGAACCTCGCCAACCGCCCTCTGCCGTTTATCACCATCAGCGATCTGAGTGTCCTTCCGCCTTCAGGCGAACTCTGGGCCTGGGCGCATGTCCACTTCAATCAAGGGCTATCGCCGAGTCCGTCGACCGAATTGGTTTCGACGGACATGAATGCTGTGGTGCCATTGGTTCAATCGATTCTGAATGCCAATCCGGACCTCGCGTATTCGCGTATCCTCTCACCGCGGTTGTTGGATATTGACACAACCTACGATGCATTCGTGATACCGGCATTTGAGAGCGGCCGCCTGGCTGGGTTAGGCAGCGATCCTGCGGCAGCGCCAGCTGCCCTCGCGTCGGCATGGTCGTCCTATGCCGGTCAGAAAGAACCGCAGAACTTCCCGTATTACTATCGCTGGAGCTTCACCACAGGCGATCGTGGCGATTTTCGATATCTGGTCAGCCTGTTGACGCCCCAACACGTCGACCCCTCCGTGGGCACCCGTGAGTTCGATGTTCAGGATCCCGGATCAAATCTTCCAGGCATCGTTAAGGCTGGGCTGAACGGGATCTTACGCCTCGGCGGAGCTCTTGAAGTGCCTGATGCGGACTTGAGCGCGACCGACAAAGCCAATCGCGACAAATACGAGCAATGGGATCAGCCCTATCCCGACGATTTTCAAACGGCGCTGGCAAAGTTCATTAACCTGCCCGACGATTATGCTGCGCAGACACCCGCCGCTGCAAATGCGGCGACAGGAATTACTCCAAGCGATGCCGGTATCTCCCAACCGGTCGATCCTCCCATCGATGACGATCCGGACCCGCTCGTCACGTTGCCGCTCTATGGAAGATGGCATTCCCTGACACAGCGCGTTCTCTTCAATCGCGATGGAAGTACCGCGCCCAACTCAACCAATTGGGTTCACCGATTAAATCTCGACCCGCGTTTTCGCGTGCCGGCAAGTTACGGCGCAGAGGTTGTCGAAACCAATGCCGAAGAGTACATGAATTACGCGTGGCAGCAGATTGGAGATGTGCTCGAAGCCAATCGGAATATCCGACGTTTGCATTTTGCCACTGCGGCGTCGTCGCGATTGTACTTACGTCACTTGACGACTGCTTCGATGTCTGCTGCAAGGGCAATGACCATCGCTGCGCCGGTGGCGAGCCGCGTATTGATGTCCGGTGTGACCGTCGCCAGTTTGCGCGCCTCAACAACCACACCCACGTTGGCTCCCCTCGTTTTGACCTCTACCGTGTTTCGACGCGTGTTGCGCCCGCGAGCCCGCCTCATGCGAGCTTTGCCGTTTACTCCTGCGGCGACGCGTGCGAATCTCATCGAACGCATCAATGCCGGTATGGTGACGAGTGCCCCGCCGAAGACGGTGCCTTCTGGTGTCGTAACCGTCGACCAGGCTGCGAGCGCAGCGGCGCCTCGCGGGCTTCCCTCGTGGTTGGTGAACTGGTTGAAGCGATATCCCTGGTTGCCCCTCGGAGTCCTGATTGCCGCTATTGTCTTAGCGGTGATCTTGTTTGTCCTACTAGGGCCAGTGGCAGGGATTGTCGTGGCCCTGTTGGCAATCGGCGTGGGGATTTCTCTTTATCGCCTGCTGCGCAAGTGGCGGACGGCCGTACAGGCAGGGTCGACTATTTCTCAGTCAGGTCAGACGCCCGACAGCGTGAGCCTTTATCCGGCCAGCAGCAATTTCGTCTTGAGTACGCCAGGCTCGACATTTGTGCCGGCACTCGGCGGCGCGGATAGCGCCACGGCAACCCGCTTCAACACCGCGCTCAAGCAGTCGTTTGAGCTGATCGCGGCAGGCAACCTGGCGGCACAACATCCTGCGCCGGTCGCGATTGATCTGAATGCTGTCGCCAAAACGGTGGTGACCGCAATCGATCCGAAAATTACGATCTTTCGCCGGGGCCTCAGCATGATTGCGTTGCCACCGTGGATTCTGGTGCAAATCGGCGAAGACTTCAACGAAGTGATGGCCTATCCGAAAATCGATTTGCCAATGTATCAGCCTCTCGAAGCCATCTCGGCAGAAAGGCTGTTGCCGAACATTAATAAGATCGCCCGTAACAGCATCACGTTGATGGAGACAAACCAGCGGTTCATCGAATCGTACATGGTCGGACTGAACCATGAGTTTGCGCGAAAGCTGTTGTGGCGTGAATATCCGACCGATCAACGCGGCAGCTACTTCCGGCAGTTCTGGTCCGTGGGAGACACCATCAACACGGAAGGGCTGAGCGAAGATGCACTGAAAGAGAAACTCTACGATATTCTGGAGATCCATCGCTGGGCGTTAACTTCGGCTTTAGGCGAGCACAATAATCGCATCCCACCAGGCCAACCCGCAGAGCCGCAGGCGGTCCTCATCATCCGGGGCGAGCTGCTGAAAAAATATCCGAATACGATCATTTTTGCGCAGCATGCGAAAGTGACGGGGAGCCTGCGTGAGCCCGATTGGTTGACCGCGGACGAAGAAAAGAATCCTCCGCACTCGAAGACGCGTACGCCGTTGTATCAGGCCCACCCGGTAGACGACGTGTTCTTCTTCGGATTCGATCTGACAATCGATGAAGCCAAGGGGACGGCAGGCGATCCCGGTTGGTACTTCGTGTTGCAGGAGCGCCCAGGAGAAGCGCGCTTTGGATTGGAGCTTTCGCGACAGTCCGCAATCGAGACGTTCGATGATGTGTGCTGGAACGATGCGGTACCTGGTATCAATCCCGGCCAGTTCCTTGCCGCCGGTGCGTTGAGCAGCGTCTCGTTGACCGAGCCATCGAGCGTTACCGACCCTCCCAAGCACGACCAATGGAACGACGACAGAAAGGTGAACCCGGCCGGCATTAGCGCGGCGCGATGGGCCTATATGCTGTTGAGGCAGCCAGTGATGGTGGCGGTTCACGCCGACGAGTTGCTTCAACCGAGAGGGTCATAAACCATGGCAGACTTTGCAGCCGCACAGGCTCAGCTCGTAACCGCCCACACACAATTCGACTCGGCGCAACGCGCTGCGCTTGCAGCGTCGGCACGCGCGAAACAGGCGCAGGCAGCACTCGACTTAGCAACTCGCCAAGGCAGTCCCGAAGATCGTCAGAATCAGAAGCTTGCGCAATTGGAAGCGGCGGTGCAACAAGCCAGCGCCCTGCAGGTTGAAGCTGGAGTTGCGCTCGGTAATGCACGGTCTGCCGTGGTCCGGGCCACAGCCAACTTCGGGCACTTTCGGACACCCCAGCGAAATGTTTCTCTATTAAACGACAGCTCACCGTTCGTTTTGTTCCCCGTACGTATAGAGACTCGGTTTCGCGCCGTCAATCCCAATCCGCAAGGTCTCGCGGCAGTCGCGGCTCAACATGAACTCCTGGTGCGCATCTACCCGGACGATTGTTCGATCGATACCTTCGAGCCGTTTCTTTCCCAATCGGAATTGACCAATATCAAAGCCTATTGGATGAATGTCTGGCGGGCCGGGGGCATCGAGAACGACCTGCGCGGAGCCTGGAGCGGCTTGGTAGCCAAGCATGGGTCCGGACGCGCGGGCTGGCTTGCAGACAATTTCCAGCCGTTGAATCTCCCGGAAGCACCGACCAAGACCAATCCCGCCGACGAGATTCTTGTCATCGCAACCGATACGCCTTTGTCCGCCAGCGAGGCGGCGGCAGTGTCAGCCTACTGGCAAAGTGTGTGGGTGGCTGACGGCGATTCAACGAAAATCCAGGCTGCAACTACCACCTTAAATGCCGCCGTGGGCACTGCACGTGCACAGCAACTCGTCGCGTCCTATGTGCCCTTCAACCTTGCCGACTCTCCGAAGGCGCCGGTGCGGAAGAGTTCGATCAATGTGTCGGTGCCGTTCGTCGTGTTCCCGGTAGATCCAGTGACGACGCAGCAATCCTGGAGCCAAGCGCCACAGGTGCGACAGTTTCCGGATTGCTTTGTCGTGCTGGGATTCAACGGTACGGTGAAGACGATCGAGGCGGTGGGCTCACCTGTCACTCTCCCCCTGTACACCGGACCTGATCCGTCGGCCGATCCGAATACTGATCCAACCTCTTGTATTCACCCTGACGGTCCCGATCTGTTTGTGCCCGACCAGTTGCAGTGGATGGTCGACTTCGACCGCGCTGTATCTGCCGGAATGGCGCTAAGAATTCCGCTTACCGCGGCGCAATATCAGGCCGGCTTCAGCCGCGTTCTGGTGCTCGGCCTTCAATTGAGCTTGCCCGCCGCAGGGGGACCATCAGCGTTGCAGGAACTGTTGGCGCACCATCAAGCCAGCCGCAGCGGATTCAGTATTCTGCCTCAGGGAGCACCCGCGCACAATGCGACCGGAGCTACTGCAGCCCCCTCACCTGATGACGATGCCGACACCAGTTTTAATGACCGGCAAAGTCGCCCTTTGTTTACCCCCGTCACTGACAGTAATCAGAAACGGGATGGCCAGTGG
>JAICLJ010000242.1 GCA_025927575.1 Bryobacteraceae bacterium
ATGAAGCGCCTTATAAATGCCAAGCACGAGCGAGATGCGCGTCAACATATCGTAAGGCAGCGCCCCGATTTGTCCTGCTTTGTACTTGTGATAGGTGGAGGCTGCCGGATAACCAAGCAGCGCTAACTGATCTCTGACCGAAAGGCCCCAGGAAGCGGCCACATTGAAGAACGTCCGGATCGCCGGTCCCGATAACCGCCTGCGCGTTTGCACGTCGTGCCGCTGGCCTGTTCGGACGGGGGCGAGCTCAGGTTGTCGTAAAGCACGAGCCATATCTCTATATGTGGAGTATACACTCCACATATAGAGAAGCGCAACGAGATTCTGCTTAGTGCTCCAGTTTCGCGCTGAGCGTAATCTCAGTATCGAAGAGCTTCGATACCGGGCAGTTTGTCTTTGCGGCTTGTACGGCGTTGTCGAACACTTCCTGCGACGCCCCAGGCACTTTCGCCTTCAACTCCAGGTGACTGCGCGTGATGGAGAAGCCCTCGCCGTCTTTCTCAATGGTAATGGTGCAAGTCGTGTCGAGGCTGTCGGCCTTCAGCTTCGACTCCCCAAGCACTAGCGAAAGCGCCATTGTGAAGCAGCCGGCGTGGGCCGCGGCCAGCAATTCTTCCGGGTTGGTTCCTTTGCCCTGTTCAAAACGGCTCTTGAATGAATAAGGCGTCGAGGACAGCACGCCACTCGCGGTTGAGACGTGGCCGCCTCCGGACGTCAGATCTCCAGCCCAATGGGCGGACCCAGTACGGTTCATTTTTCCTCCTTTTGGATGACAACACCGAGTAGATGCTGCTTTGCGCGTTTAAAGCTCAGATTTCTAAGGAAAAACGCTAATTCAGCGCGTGATTCAGCAATCTGGCCAAGCGCAGGCCGGCCTTCGCCAACTGATCCCGGACAACCGGCTTCATGTCGTTGATGTAGAGGCTATCGATAGTCGGACGGAAACGCCTGACTTCATCCGGAGCTGTCCAGCAGCTTCCGGGGAAAAGCGCCGGCTCGACGGGCGCGTGCAGCCGTTGATAAATGTCGCGTAACGCGATCTGATGCGATTCCCACGTCCACGTTTCCGGATTGCCGCGGGACCATCCGTCGCGCTCGCGGGCGCCCAATCGAGCTATATAGCTTTTGATGTTGTCGGCGAGCCTGCGATTGTCGGGCTCAATTGCCGCCACAATTCCGCCGTCCCATAGGGCGTGCAGATTATCCGCGCCCCTAAACATAGTGATCCGCTCGCAATTGCCGCCCAGATCGGCATTGGAGGCGGTGTGCAGCGGTTGGTGAACGTCTCCCACGAAATGGATCAGGTAGCGGAGGGCATCCGCATCGCTGATGCCTGTCTGCTTGTGTCCAGCCAGTTGATCGCGGAATATCTCGATTCGAGCCGTGACGCAGTTTTCGCCTGGGCAGCGCTTGCTGAGCGCACCCCTGCCGTCCAGGAGTGTCAGATTGATGAAATGCCATTCTCCCGTATGGGTCAAATCTTTCGTTTGATCAGCCCAGACCGATGCATCCGCCATCGCCTGGGCGACAGTGCCCGGCGTGTCTCGGACGCCTAAAAGCTCAGCGATACGTTCGCGGGCCACGGGCGTTAGGCGCGAAGCGGCTATGCGGCCTACGGTTCTGTGTCCCGGCCCCCACCAGCTAAACCCAGGGGCAGCAATGAGATAGCACGCAAGAAGAGAAAGTCCGCAGCGAAACCGCATGGAGAGAGCCTGACCGCCCTAAACAGGGTACAACAAGGCGCAAGCCGGCCGAAGGCAGTAATAAAGCCCTCGAAAAAGCACTTGAGTGTATTTCGCTAATATTCTTGCAGTCTCTGTTACTCACGTGGTATCCTCGCAAATGGGGAGGTTCTACCCACTTCCATGGATTTCAATCGGCTGACGGAAAAATCGCAGGAGGCTATCCGTCAGGCCCAATCGCTAGCCGTCCGCCACGGCAACCAGCAGGTGGATGTTGAGCACCTACTGGCCGCGCTCCTCGAGCAGGAGGGCGGTCTCGCTCCGTCTATACTGCTCCGGGCCGACGTGCCCGTTGAAGCTCTGCACCGGCGTTTAATGCAGGACATAGACAAGCTGCCAAAGGTTTCGGTGGGTAGCGCGCCTGCCGATCAGGTTTACGTCACTGGCCGTTTGTCCCGTCTTTTCACCGAAGCGGAAGACGAAGCCAAGCGCCTAAAGGACGAATACGTCTCAATTGAGCATCTACTGCTCGCGATTGCATCTGACAACGGCGCTGCCGGCAAACTGCTGAAGGACTTCGGCCTGACGCGCGACAAGCTCATGAAAGCTCTGTCCGAAGTCCGAGGCAACCAGCGCGTCACCACACTGAACCCGGAAGCAACCTACGAAGCTCTGGAAAAATATGGCCGTGATTTGACCCAGTTGGCCGCCAAAGGCAAGCTGGATCCGGTCATCGGCAGGGACGACGAAATCCGCCGCGTCATTCAGGTGCTGTCGCGGCGCACAAAGAACAACCCTGTGCTGATCGGCGAACCCGGCGTGGGTAAGACGGCCATTGTCGAAGGACTCGCGCAGCGGGTTGTGCGCGGCGACGTTCCGGAGGGGCTGAAGGACAAACAGGTCGTGGCGCTCGATATGGGCGCGCTGATCGCCGGCGCCAAGTTCCGCGGCGAGTTCGAGGAACGTTTGAAGGCCGTCCTGAAAGAAGTGCAATCGTCAGAAGGCCGCATCATTCTTTTCATCGACGAATTGCACACTGTTGTCGGCGCCGGCAAGGCCGAAGGGGCCATGGATGCCGGCAACCTGCTGAAACCGATGCTCGCCCGCGGCGAATTGCACTGCATTGGCGCAACTACTCTTGACGAATATCGCAAGTACATCGAAAAGGACGCTGCGCTCGAACGCCGGTTTCAAACCGTGTTTGTGGATCAGCCCTCGGTTGAGGACACAATCTCGATCCTCCGCGGCCTTCGCGAACGCTACGAACTGCATCATGGCATCCGCATCAAGGACGCGGCCCTCGTAGCGGCGGCAGTGCTGTCGAACCGCTATATCACCGACCGATTTCTGCCGGACAAAGCGATCGACCTGATGGACGAGGCGGCGGCCAAGCTGCGAACCGAGATCGATTCGATGCCGGCGGAGCTGGACGAAATTCAGCGCCGTATCATGCAGCTTGAAATCGAGCGCGAAGCCCTGAAGAAGGAGACCGACGTTTCCTCGAAAGAGCGGCTCGAAAAGATCGAAAAGGAACTTGCGGAGCTGAAGACCAGTTCGGCTGCTCTGCAAGCCCAGTGGAAAAGCGAGAAAGAATCGGTGCAGCGCGTCCGTGCTCTACGCGAGCAAATGGACGATGTGAAGAACCAAATCGCGCAGGCGGAGCGCGCTTACGATCTGAACAAGGCGGCTGAGCTGAAGTATGGGAAAGTCATCGAGCTCGAACGCCAATTAAAGGCTGAGGAGGAGCGGGCCGTTACACAAAAGGGCGCTCAACGTCTCCTCAAAGAAGAAGTGGACGAAGAGGATATCGCCGAAGTGGTCAGCCGGTGGACCGGAGTTCCGGTATCGAAGCTCCTCGAAGGCGAGATGAAGAAGCTGTTGGCTCTGGAAAGTGAGTTACACCAGCGGGTCATTGGCCAGGACGAGGCGGTGCTGGCGGTGTCGGAATCAGTTCTCCGCGCTCGGTCCGGTTTAAAAGATCCCAATCGCCCGATCGGCAGTTTCCTGTTTCTTGGGCCGACGGGCGTTGGCAAAACCGAACTTGCTCGCGCGCTCGCCCAATTTCTATTTGACGACGAGCGGGCCATGATCCGCATCGACATGTCGGAATATCAGGAGAAGCATACTGTTTCGCGCTTGATCGGCGCGCCTCCGGGATACGTTGGCTACGACGAGGGCGGCCAGCTCACGGAGGCCGTGCGGCGTCGTCCTTATTCCGTGGTGCTGTTCGACGAGATCGAAAAGGCGCATCACGATGTTTTTAACGTGCTGTTGCAAGTGCTGGACGACGGGCGTCTAACGGATGGCCAGGGAAGAACAGTTGACTTCAAAAACGTTATTGTCATCATGACGTCTAACATAGGGAGCCACCGTGTGCTCGATTATCGGGGGGCGTTTGATGGAGAAGAATATCGCCGGATGAAAGATGCAGTGCTCGCCGAGTTGCGTTCTGCGTTTCGTCCCGAGTTTCTGAACCGGCTTGATGAGATCATCGTGTTCCACGCGCTGAGTGAGGAACATCTCAAACGTATTGTGGACATCCAGCTTGCGGGCCTCCGGGCACGCCTGGCGGAGCGCCACATTGTATTGGAGTTAACAGACGCCGCACGAACACGCCTGGTGCGCGAAGGATACGATCCGAATTACGGAGCTCGCCCTTTGAAGCGAGCCATCCAGCGTGAAATAGAAACTCCGCTCGCGAAACGAATTCTGGCCGGCGAAGCACGCAGCGGCCAGACCATACACGTGGACGCGGACAGGAATGGCTCTGGCCTCGTTTTTGAGACAGGCGCCCTCAGTGAGTCGAAGTCCGTTAACGCTTAATCACTGGAATGCATGTAAATGGAGTGCTGCTCGATTACGTCTTAGGAATGGAAAGGATTGTCGAATATGGCAAAGGAGATACAGTTTCGCCGCTCAACAGCAATTTTGACGTTGCTGGCGGCTTCCCTTGGCGGCGGGGTGATCGCTGCGCTGATGGTTGCATCGCGATCAAGTGGTCCTCCCGTTGAAGTGACAGCGGAAGCGGCGGGCGGAACAGGGGTATCTCCCTCGGCGCCTTCGGCATCTTATGCCGACATGCTGGAGAAGGTGACACCAGCAGTTGTTTCGGTAAACACGACCCAGGTGATTAAATCGAACCCGCGGCAATCCCCGTTCTTTATGGATCCGTTCTTCCAGCAGTTTTTTGGGCAGGGCTTCGGGCAGCAGCAGCAAGAGGCTCGCCCGCGAAGTCAGAAGGAATATGGCCTCGGCAGCGGGGTCATCGTTTCAAAGGACGGCTATATTCTGACCAACAACCATGTGGTCAACAAAGCGAGCGACATTGAAGTGCAGCTTCTGGACGGGCGGAAGATCAAAGCCAAGGTTGTCGGCACCGACAAAGACACAGATGTCGCGGTGCTTAAAATCACGGCACAAGACCTGCCAACGGTACACTTCGGCGATTCCGCCAAAGCGCGAGTTGGCGATTTGGTCTTTGCGATTGGTAATCCCTTCGGCGTGGGCCAGACGGTCACGATGGGCATTGTCAGCGCGAAGAGCCGCGGAATGGGCGGACGGATTGAGCATTTCGAAGACTTCATCCAAACGGATGCCTCGATCAACCCTGGCAACTCCGGCGGCGCGCTAGTGAACGCCAATGGAGACGTAGTCGGCATCAACACGGCGATTCTGGCGAATGGGAGCGAAGGCAACCAGGGGATCGGTTTCGCGATTCCGATTAACCTGGTTCGGAACGTGATGGACCAGTTGATTAAATCCGGCAAAGTCACGCGCGGCTACATGGGAGCAATCCTGCAGAACGTCACGGCGGATCTGGAGAAGCAGTTTAACTTGCCAAGCGCTAAGGGCGCTCTTGTCAGCCAGATTGAAGCCGGCAAACCAGCGGCGCAGGCGGGTTTGAAGGTAGGTGATTTTATTACCGCCATCAACGGTCAAGCAATAACCGATGCGAACGACGCGGTAATCCGGATCATCCAGATGTCGCCGGGAGCGGTAGCTCACTTGGATGTGCTCCGCAACGGAAAAACGATGAAAATCGACATCACGCTGGGCACTCGCCCGGCCGACGATACCGTCGGCCGTAACTTCTCGTCGCCAGGCGGCCAGGGAGGAAACACGAGTGACGCGCTGAAGGGCGTTACGGTAGAGACACTGACGCCGGAAATTGCGCAGCAGGTCAACGTTCCCGCATCAACAAAGGGTGTTGTCGTCGACAGCGTGGACCAGGACTCTGCCGCGGCGGAGGCCCTGCAGCGAGGAGATGTCATCGTGCAAGTAGATCGGCAGCCAGTCACCAACGAGAAGGACTATGAACGCCTTGTCCAGCAAGCAAAAGGCGACTCGATTCTGCTCCTGATAAATCGAGGTGGCAGCAACGTTTTCGTTGCGATCCCATCTAAATAACTGCGAGTCAATTGAGCAGGGCCTGGTATTGGGTTTAGCGCTCAATACCAGGCTCTGTGTGTCTGAGCTGGAAAGAAAGTTAGAAAGAATTCCGTAGGCGGCAAAGGAGCCCTGACGGGGAGGAAAAAACAAATGGCAACAAACGATGTGCGGGTACTACCAGTTCTGCCGCTGAAAAACACAATTCTTTTCCCAGGATTGTTGTTGCCGCTCTCGGTTGGACGTGAAAGTTCGCTCGCGGCGGTTGAAGCTGCCTTAA
>JAICLJ010000038.1 GCA_025927575.1 Bryobacteraceae bacterium
CCGACCGGGATGTGCATCGACTCCTTCCAGGCCGAACGTGGGCCGACGGGGACGATCGGCAGCACCCTGGTCACGCCGCAGCTCAACGGCCTCTGGGCGCGGTCGAAGCGCGGCTTCTTCCACGACGGCCGTTTCCCGACGCTCCTGGATATGCTCAACCACTACAACGCCTGCTTCAACCTCGGTCTGTCGCCAAGTGACAAGAGCGATCTGATCGAGTTTCTCAAGAGCCTCTAGGCGGGGGAGCTCGTTGATAACGGGAGCGCTCCACAGCGCGCTGCATACGCAGCGTTCCCGCCTGGAATCCTGGGGACTGCTCAGCATTCGAACCAAATGCTCAAAATGAAGTTGGCTGGCCTCGCCGCCTGAAGATCCACAAAAAACCTGTGGTTCTACAATGAATGCGGCGATCCCGTGGCTCAAAGCAAGCCTCCGCAAACACACGCGGCAACTCTCGGTGGAATTCCGCTCAAGCCGTTTTACTCGCCGAAAGATGCCGGCGAAGTGCCGCTCGCGGCGCCTGGAGAATTCCCGTACACACGCGGCATTCACGCCGCCATGTACCAGGACCGGCTCTGGACCATGCGGCAGTTCTCGGGGTTTGCCACGCCGGAAGAGACCAACGAGCGTTACCGCTATCTGCTCGAACAAGGTCAGACCGGGCTATCTGTGGCTTTCGACCTCCCGACATTGATGGGTTACGACGCGGACGCACCGGAGGCGGAAGGCGAAGTCGGGAAATGCGGTGTTTCCATTTCCTCGCTCGAAGATATGGAATCGCTGTTCCGCGACATCCCGCTGGGAGATGTCTCGGTTTCGATGACCATCAACTCGCCCGCGGCGGTGATTTGGGCTATGTATCTGGCGGTCGCGGAACGGCAGGGCGCGGCCCCCTCCTCGCTGTCGGGCACTTTGCAGAACGACATTCTCAAGGAGTACATCGCCCAGAAGGAGTTCATCTTTCCGCCTCGGCCATCAATGCGGCTGGTAACCGATGTGATCGAATACGCGACTCGCCACACTCCGAAGTACAACCCGGTTTCGATTAGTGGCTATCACATACGCGAGGCCGGGTCCACAGCCGTCCAGGAACTGGCGTTTACTCTTCGAGATGGCATCGAATATGCAGATTGGGCTCTTGATCGCGGGTTGCGGATCGACGAATTTGCTCCCCGCCTGAGCTTTTTTTTCAACGCCCATAACGACTTTTTCGAGGAAATCGCTAAGTACCGGGCGGCGCGCGCAATGTGGGCTGGAATAATGCGCGATCGCTACGGAGCCCGCGACGAGCGCAGTCTCAAACTCCGTTTTCACGCGCAGACCGCCGGTTGTTCCTTGACCTGGCAGCAGCCGGTGAATAACGTAGTGCGCACCGCCGTTCAGGCGCTCGCGGCCGTGATGGGAGGCACGCAGTCTCTACACACAAATTCTTTGGATGAAGCCTATGCTTTGCCCAGCGAGCATGCCGTGACCATCGCCCTTCGCACGCAGCAGATCCTGGCATATGAAACCGGCATAACCGCCGCCCCCGATCCTTTTGGCGGCAGCTATTTCGTCGAAAAACTAACGGCGGATGTCGCCGAAGCCGCCCAAAGATATATAGACCAGATCGACGGGATGGGCGGCATGCTCCCGGCCATTGAACGAGGCTTTCCGCAAGCCGAAATCGCCGAAGCGAGTTACCGTTATCAGACCGAGGTGAATGGGGGCGAAAGGGTCATCGTCGGTGTGAACCGGTTTCAGGAGACGGAAGAGGAGAAGGTGGATATCCTTGAAGTGAGCGAATCCGCGCAGGCGCGCCAGATTGCGAAATTGGGCGCTTTACGTCGCCGGCGGGATAGGGAGCAGGTTCGGCAAACCCTCGACCGCCTGGAAGAAGGGGCGGGGAAACAGGGGAACCTTATGCCTTTGCTGCTCGATTCAGTGAAGAGCTACGCGACGCTCGGGGAGATTGTCGCGGTCCTGAAGCGAGTCTTCGGAACATATTCAGAAACAAGCGTTTTATAATTAAGGTAGTGTAGGTATGAGCCTTCCAATCCGCGTCCTGGTGGCTAAGCCGGGCCTCGACGGGCACGACCGAGGTGCGAAGATAATCGCACGCGCGCTACGCGACGCGGGAATGGAAGTGATCTACACGGGGCTCCGGCAGTCGCCGGAGATGATCGTGAATGCGGCGCTTCAGGAAGATGTACAAGTCATTGGCTTGTCGATATTGTCCGGCGCTCACAACGCCATTGTGCCGCGCATCATGGAATTGCTGCGTGAAAAGGATATGACGGACGTGATGGTCGTCGTTGGCGGAATCATCCCGGATGAGGACGCGGCGGAGTTGAAAGCTCTCGGGGTCGGCGAGGTGTTCCAACCCGGCGCATCATTAGATAAAATCGTCGCATTCATTCGCGCGTCCGTAAAACAACCCGCGTGAGCGGGTTCATGTGAACAATCCAGGTGCTCTTCGTTTCTGAAACCAAGGACAACTGGAAGAAAAGGAAATTAATGCAAGACAGACTGAATATTGCAGTCTTCGTCGACTACGACAACATCGAAATCGGCCTGAAGTCGACGCTGCGGCGCGAATTCGATGTGGCGCTGCCGCTGAGCGCGCTGAAGGAGCGCGGGGACCTCGTCGCAAAATTCGCGTACGCGAACTGGGGAAGACAGGAAGGCGCTACCCGGCAGATGGCCGAGAACGCCGTACAGATGGTGCAGCGCATTCCATCGCCGCGAGGCGATAAAAATGGGGCCGACATCAATCTGGCGCTGGATTCGCTGGAGATGGCATTCACCCATGCCCATGTAAACGCGTTCGCCATCATCAGCGGAGATAGCGATTTTATCCCGCTTGTGAACAAGCTTAAGGAATACGGCAAAACAGTGTTTGTGGTCGGCGGTAAAGCCTTCACCAGCACGATTCTGCAGCAGAACTGCCACGAGTTCATCAGCTACGAATCGTTGCTCGAAGATGGCGATCGAATTGTGGCCACTCCCATGCCTGACCGGCGTGATCGGGGAGGAGATCGAGGCGACCGCGATAACCGCGAGCGCGGTGACCGCGAGCGTGGAGACCGCGGGAGAGACCGCAGAGAAAAGGGCCAGCGGCCCGCGCCGCTCGATTTAGCGCAAGCCATGCCTCTGGTCGAACGCGCGCTTCAGGTGCTTGAGCGCCGCGCCGTCCAGCCGCAACTCGGATTGTTGAAATCGACGATGCTGCAGCTCGATCCCGCTTTTAGCGAGCGGGCCTACGGCGCCAACAGTTTCTCGGATTTCATCGAGAGGCTCAAGAAGGCGGAGTTCATCAACGTCAGTGGCTCGGGCGGACGCTACATCATCGAACGCCGCGGCGGCGGTTCCGACAAGGCCGCTCCGAATCCGGACGAAGCGCTGCCGGGTCTGCGCGACGTGCTCGAAACGCACCGCTTCGATATCGAGATGAATGACGGCGTCGCGGCCGACGAATTGGAGGACTGGGTGAAGCAGGAGATGACCGACTTCAGCCCGCAGAAATACGGGTTTCAACAATTTGCCGAATTTCTGAACTATGCCCAGGATAAAACGGTCGTTCGCCTGACGCCCGACGAGGAACACGGACTTATCGTCGTGCTTGGAGCCGAGTTCTACCCCCCGGCCTTACCCATTGCGGAACCCGAGCAATTGCTGGAAGAAGACGACGGGCCCCAGCCGATCGTCGAGGGGCAGCCGACCATTTTCGAGCCTAATCCGCCGCCGGCGAAGCCCAAAAAGCAGACAAGACCGCGAAAGGCAGCTGCTTCCACGACACGTAAGCCTCGTAAGAAGAAAACGGACTAACCGGAGCCGCGGACCGGCTAGAGTGCGCCGGTCCGCACCCTTCGATCCATTCCAACTTCACTAGCCGGCCCGCTGCGCGTAGTAACCTTTGCGTGCGCGCACAATAAAATTTTTATGGCCCCGCACTTTAATCGTGACGGTGTGGAAGAGCCCATCGTTCTTTAATGGCTCGGGCCGATAGAAAAGGTTGTACTGATGCCGTAGTTCGTTGGCTATATTTTCAAACGATTGATTCAGATCGCTTGCCTGAAAAGGAAAGAAAGCGACGCCACCGGTTTGCTCAGCGAAATAGCGCATCACTTTGTCGCCTTCGGTTGGCTGCCCGGAGATGTTAGTTGAGATCGTGTAAACGACCACGTCGGCTTTCTGTGCCATTTCGAGCGCTTGGTCACGGCTGTGATGACTGTCGTCGTCCTCGCCGTCGCTCAAAACGACCATAGCTCGGCGAAATTTATACAGCGGCTGGTCCTGCATCAATTTATCGTGGGAGGCAAAATAGATTGCGTCGTACATCGACGTGCCGCCGCCTGGACGCAGTCCGCGAATGGCGTTCTCCAGCTTGTTCGTATCGTTCGTGAGATCGGCCGCTAGTTCCGCCGAAGAGTCGAAGCTGACGATGATGGCTTTGTCCTGGTCGCGCATAACCCCGTTGATGAAGTTGACCGCGGCTTCCTGCTGGAACCGGAACCGCTCGCGAATGCTGTTGCTGGTGTCCACCAGGATCGCCAGCCGCAGTGGCAGGTCGCTCTCGGACGCGAACTCCAGGATTTTTTGGGGCTTCTTGTTTTCTGTCACTTCAAAATCGTTTTGAGTTAAGTCGGTGACGAAGCGGCCATGCTTGTCCGTGACGCTGAACAGCATGTTCACTCGCGTCACTTCCGAACTGAACTGCGTAGGAGGGCTGTCCTCGCCGGCGGCCGCCTCGGCGGATTTCACTTGCGCATCGAGAGAACTGAAGCTGATGGCGGCGGCAAGTCCCAAGGCCGCCAAGCTGGCAACGGCGTACTTCATTAATGAGCTATGTCTATATTATCCGCCGCCGGTCCCGAGCGCACGCAACCGCTCGAGATAATCCTTCAGATCGGGCGCCAGCGGACTTTCTATCTCGATGGGTTCCCCGGTTGAAGGCGACTGGAAGCGCAGCCGCAGGGCGTGCAGAAAGAAGCGGTCGGGAGCCGGAATAGGTTCCGATCGACGCGACGCTCCATAAAGGCTATCGCCTACGATGGGATGTCCGATGCTCGACAGGTGTACTCGGATCTGGTGCGTGCGGCCTGTTCCAATATTTACTTTGAGAAGGCTGAGGTTCGCGAGTTGCTCGAGCGTTCGATAATGCGTTATCGCGGTACGCCCGGACTCGAGTCTTGTCGTCATCCGTGTCCGGCGAACCGGATCGCGCGTGATTCGCTTTGTGATCGTTCCTTGCGGAGGCGAAAGATATCCTCGCGCCAGCGCCAGATACGTTTTCTCGACTTTTCGAGTTCGAAACTGTTCGGCTAGCGACTGGTGCGCCTGATCTGTTCGAGCCACGAGGAGAACACCACTCGTTTCACGATCCAGGCGATGCACAATTCCCGGCCGTAAGTCGCCTCCGGCTGTCGAAAGCTGTCCAAAATGGTGAAGCAGGGCATTCACGAGCGTGCCGCGATGGTGACCGGCGCCCGCATGCACTACCATGCCGGCGGGCTTGTCGATCGCGATCACATCGGCGTCCTGGTAAAGGATCGTCAGTGGAATCGCTTCGGGCTCGGCTCTAAGCGGCGGTAGTACGGCGGGTTCCACGTCGACCTCTTCACCCGCCCGTAGAGTATGCGCAGGACGGGCCACCTGGCCATTTACGCGAACGCGGCCCGTTTTGATCCACCCTTGAAGGCGCGCACGGCTATATTCCGGCATACGCTCGTGGACGAACGAGTCGAGTCGCTTGCCATAGTCCTGGGGTTCCGCCCGCAGCGTGATGCTCATTCCGACATTCCGTATTCTAGGGTCTGTGACCGTTGGTCGCGAACGCAAACAATTCGGTTATTTGTGCGCGGCATTGTTCCTGTTTCTGCTGGCGGCCAAGCTGTGCCACATTCACATCCTCTGGGCGGAAGAAGGCTACGCTTCGGCCGCTGCGGTGCAAATCCTGCACGGGAAGATGCTCTATCGCGACTTTTGGTTCGATAAGCCGCCCCTCGCCGCGCTGCTGTACGCGCCCTGGGGCGGTGAGCCCGGCTTTTGGTTAAGATTCGCGGGAGCCGTGTACGCGACCAGTTGCTGCGTGGCCGCCTACGGATTTGCGGCGCGCCGATGGTCCCGGCGGGAGGGCATTTGTGCGGCGCTACTGATGGCGTTCTATCTAATCCTCGACATTCCCGCATCCATCATGACACTTGGCCCGGACCTATTGATGCTGCTGCCCGCCATCGCGGCCATCGATTGCGCTGGCCGCAAGCGTGCGTTCCAATCGGGACTCTGGTGCTCCGTAGCGCTGGCCATTAATGCGAAGGCGCTCCTGATTCTAGTCGTGTGCGTGGTATGGGCCTCGGCCGGTTGGCTGCCTCTGCTCGCTGGTTTCGCCATAGGTACGGCGCCCTGGATCGTATGGCTGGCGGCGGTTCATGCGCTTTCGGATTACTGGCAACAGGTCTGGTGGTTTGGCGCCGAGTACTCGCGGCATACGTTCGTGCGGCATCCGGTGCGAGAGGCCATGCTGCGCACGTTCAACTGGGCCGGCTTTCACGCGGCGATTGTCATTGCCGCCGCGCTCTTCTTCTGGCGGGAGCGTAAATGGAGAGACTACGGGTGGACCGCGTGGCTGCTTCTGGCCTGCGCGGGCGTCTGGGCGGGCGAGCGCTTTTTCCTGCGCTACTACTTCATCCTGCTCGCGCCTGTGCTGCTGCTCGGCGCGGCCGGTTTTGCGCGCGCCTGCCGCTTTGAGCGTGTGCTCCTCTGCATACTTTTGTTGATTCCGGCAATCCGTTTCGCACCGCGCTATTTCATGCTCGCCGATTCGCTTATCACGGGCGCGCCGAGTTCCTGGGCCGATACCGCTCTCAACCGTGATAGCCGGAGAGTTGCCGCGGAAATCGATAAGCTCTCGAATTCAGGCGACACGCTTCTGGTCTGGGGCTATCGGCCGGATATTTTCGCGTATACACAATTGCCCGTCGCTGGCCGCTACCTGGACAGCCAACTCTATACCGGCGTAATCGCCGACCGGCACCTCTTCAGCGTCCAAGTGACATTCCCGGCGCTCGCGGCCCGAAATCGCTCTGATCTCGTGCACGTTCATCCGGCATTTATTGTCGACGGCCTGGGCAAGCTCAATCCCGCTCTGGCGATTACACAATATCCAGACCTGCAAAAATGGCTCGCCGCGTACAAGCCGATTTTTCAAACGCCGGCGTCCACTGTTTACGTGCTTTTGACCCGGCGCCTCCCGGTGGCCATCCCTCGTCAGGAGTAGTCGTCGCCCGGGCAACCTGGGCGCGCCACATGGCGCTCCATAAAGCCAGCCGGCCTGCATCGATTTCAGTAATTGGTGTACTCTCACTGAGAGCTGTTTTTCAGGATTCAGGAGGTCACGTTGAAAAGCTATTTGATTCTGGCGCTTTTATCGGCCGGCGCTGCTGCATTTGCTCAGGTGCGACCACCCGAGATTCCTTACGATTCGGTCCCCAATTTTTTGAAGTTGCCCGCTAACCTCTACCTGGGCGAGGTGGCCGGCGTGGCCGTCAACTCCAAGGGACACGTTTTCGTTTTCTCACGCAGCAGCACAACTGGCCCGGCTTTTGGTGCGGCCGCCGCGCAGTTGCTCGAGTTCGGCCCAGACGGAAAGTACATTCGGGAAATCGGCAAAAATCTATATGCCTGGTCTTTCGCTCACGCAGTGCGGATCGACAAGGATGACAACATCTGGGTAGTCGACAAAGGCTCGGACATGATTGTGGAGTTCAATCCCGAAGGGCGGGTCGTGATGGTGTTCGGACGCAAGAAGGAAGCAGGCGACGAAGGCGACACGCCGTGGACGCACGTCAAGCCTCCGCGCCCGGCCATCGACGGCGAATTCCGTCAACCGACGGATGTCACCTGGGACCTCGAGGGCAATATTTTCATCAGCGACGGCTACATCAACTCACGCGTGGCGAAGTACGACAGGAACGGCGACTGGGTGAAGCAGTGGGGCGAACCAGGCAGCGGTCCGGGCGAATTTAATACACCCCACAGCATCGTGGCGGATGCCCAAGGCAACATTTATGTCGCCGATCGTGGCAATCGCCGCATTCAAGTATTCGATCACGATGGAACATTCTTGCGTGAAATAACAATCGACATCCCTGCCCCGGCAGATGCGCAGACCTGGATGGGCCCGCGCCCGAATCCGGGGGCACCCGATAAAACGATGCAGCCGGGCTCCCCCTGGGCACTCTGCATCACCCCGGGTCCAACCCAATACCTGTACAGCTCGGACGCGTTTCCAGGGCGCATCTATAAGCTGACGCTCGATGGCAAGGTGGTCGGAATGTTTGGCCGGACTGGAAGGCAGCTAAAGCAGTTCGGATGGATCCACGCACTGGCATGCCCTTCGGAAAACGAAATCTATGCCGCCGAACTGCTCAACTGGCGGATACAGAAGCTGATTTTGCATCCGGAGAAATAGGGAGTTAACGGGCAAATAGCCACATCACTCGCGCGATAACGTGGGACGGTGTGCACACAAAGGTTGCAACGCCTTCAACTAGTTTGTCAAAGGGAACAATCATAACGGGTTTGCACGCACACCGGAGCCGGGTTGGCGGTCGTCTCAAACCTGGAGGCTGCGCAGATAAGGAACGCTCTCCCTCATCAACTCCAAATCCATTTCCACGAAGTAGTTCTTGATTCCACCCGTTTTTGCCGCGGTAAAGATTTTTTTCCAGTCGAGCGTGCCCTGCCCTACGGCCACGATCTTTTTGGTTTTCGCCGACCAGCCTTGCACGTGCATCGAGATGAAGCGGCCAGGGTACTTGTTGAAGTAGTCGGCTGCGTCGTAGCCTTGGCTAATGGTTGAGACCTGGAATTGAAACTTCACCAGCTTCGGATCGAGAAGGCCGAACAACACATCGTAGGTCCGCTTGCCGTCGACCGTCGAAAGCTCAAAGCCTTCATTGTGGAGTCCCTGCTGCATTCCGGCATGCGCGGTATGCTCAGCGATCTTGTTGTATTCGTCGGCGGCGCGCTTCACATCATCCATCGTCGGGTTTCGCGGGCCGGCGAGACTGGGTACCATCATCTGCGTCAGGCCGAGATCTTTTGCCCATTCGATTCTAGCTGGGAGGTCTGTCCTCAGTTCTTTAATGTCGAAGTGAGAGCTGACGCACGTCACGCCCAGGTCACCCAGCATTTTTTTAAGCTCAGATCCCTTGTATTTGGCGAGCTCCCCGAATCCCGCGCGCGCGTAACCCCAAGGTGAGCACATCTCCACGTTTTGAAACCCGGCGCCCACAAGTTGTTTGATTGTGCCAGGAAAGTCCTTGGCGATCATGTGCCTGACGGGATAGGTCTGACAGCCAATTGGCATACCCAAAGGATTGGCGGCGAGGTCCGATGCGCCAGCCGCCAGAAATCCGACCGCCGTGGCATTTGCCGCCACACGCTTGAAAAATTCTCTTCTCGAACGTTCAGGCATTCACGCCTCCTTAGTTGATTCGGTCTGCGGTATTTTCTCACGATGCGAAGCGCGGCCGATCTCGCTCAGGATCTTCTCGCACGCGGCTTGGGGATCCGCGGCACGTGTCACCTGTCGGCCGATCACCAGATAATCGGCGCCCGCTTCAATCGCTTCGGCCGGAGTCGCCACGCGCTTCTGATCGCCCGTTGCAGCACCGGCAGAACGCACGCCGGGCGTCACTAATTTTAGGCCGGGGCCGCCAATCTCACGGACCTTCGCGACTTCGAGCGCCGAACACACGATGCCATCAATGCCGCTTGCCACAGCATTGCGAACTCGTAGCGCAACCAGATCGGAAACTGGTGTCGAGAATCCGAGATCCGCAAGATCGTCCTGGTCGAAGCTGGTCAACACCGTGACAGCAAGCAAACGCGTGGCGCTATCACCCCGGCCCTCGACGGCGGCCCGCATGACGGCTTTGCTGCCGTGCACTGTCAAGAATGTCACGCCACAGCGAGCTATTTGTCTGGTCGCACGCTTCACGGTTTCCGAGATGTCATAGAGTTTCAGATCGAGGAAGACTCGCCTGCCGCGGCCGAGCAACTCCTGCACGAATGCCATTCCCGCGACCGCATACAACTCCATTCCAACCTTATAAAAATTGGCGCCGTCGCCGATCGCGCCCACCAGACGGCGGGCTTCCTCGATCGTATCCACATCAAGAGCAATAATCAGCGGGTTGTCGTTCACGGGTGTACCTCAATGGGCTTTCCAGAGCGTTCTTTCACGCGGCCAATGATGTATGCTTCCGCACGCCGGCCGATCAAGCGTTCCGCGTCGGCTTCGCTCATCGTGAGGAGCAGGCCCCCCGAAGTCTGCGGGTCATAAAGCAGCGATTCCACTTCGGGCGGAATGTCTTTCGCCATGGTGACGCAGTCGGAGACAAAATCGCGATTGTTGTGGAGTCCGCCGGAGTGCGCCCCGGCCTTCGAATACTCGAGGGCGCCCGGAAGAAATTTCACCTTGCTCGCGGCGATTTCGAAAGTGACGTTCGAAGCGAGAGCCATCTCACGGGCATGACCCAGCAGGCCGAACCCGGTCACGTCCGTGCACCCGTGAATCACAAGGCCCTCCAGCGCCTCGGCGATGCCGCGGTTCAACGTGACCATCTGCGCGATGGAAGCGTCCATGTCGTCCTGATCGACGATGCCCTTCTTCAGCGCGGTCGAGATCACGCCGGTACCGACGCGTTTAGTAAACACAAGAACGCAACCCGGCATCGCGCCCGCGTTCGTGAGCGTTCGGCGCGGATCGATCAATCCCGTTACCGCATAACCGAATTTCACTTCCTCTTCCGAGATGCTGTGGCCGCCGAGAATCACGCAATCGGCCTCGTGGATCTTGTCGGCGCCGCCTTTTAGAATGGCTTCGAGATCCGCCATGTCGCCTTTGGCCGGATAGACCAACAGCGAAAGCGCGGTTACCGGGCGCCCCCCCATCGCATAGATGTCGCTCAACGCGTTAGCCGCGGCAATAGCGCCGAACGTATACGGATCGTCCACAATCGGAGTGAAAAAATCCACTGTCTGGACCATCGCGAGCGGCGTGGCAGCGTCTTGAGTCAAGTCGTATACGCCTGCATCGTCGGCGGTATCGTAACCCACCAGGACGCGCTCATTCGTTTTTCGCGGCACGGACTTAAGCGCGCGATCGAGAATTTTTGGGCTGAGCTTTGATGCGCAGCCGCCCGCCTTCACATTGGCGGTTAATTTCGCAGCCATCTCGTTTCAGTGTAAATGGAGGGCTCCGCGAGCCTTACCGTTGCATGGCCGCTCTCGACGGGTTGGCTTATGGATTGTCGTGCATCTTTGGAATACGCTGCTCCGCCAGCGGAAGCGCAGGGAAGTTTGTAGCGATTTCCCGCTGATACCAGTAGGCGACCGAATAATAGTTATCCGCCCGATCATTGGCGTGCCCATGCTCGATGGTGTATTTCAGAGACTTTTCGAATGTCACCGGATTATCCGCATGCCAGCGATACATGCAGTAGCGGCCGCCGGTGCGCTCGGGAAGGATGATCAGCGGGGCACCGTAAAATTGATATCCGAACGGCACGGCTCCGTCGCGTCCGCCGAAATCCCAGCTTCCCAAAAAGTAATCCTCCGTACCTGTTCCGGTGATTACGGGCCGTGAATTGTCGTCAATAAAAATCATCTCGTCGCCTTCGCCCGGCCAGTGGTCGGCGTTTTGCTCGATGCCGAGCGCGACCCCCATCAAATGGCCGCTGCCGCTCGTTTCACAAAAAACATAGTTGTACTTCCCGTCGAGATTTTTATCCTGCGCATCGGCCGGCGCCTTTTGACACGGCGCGGCCTGCCGGTACTGAGCGTGGAAATAGAGTGTGTCGTCAGGCAATTCAGGCCAGTTTTGGTAATCGATGTTCGCGTAGAGCGCGTCCACTCGCTCACTCCCCTCGTTCGCGATCGTGATTTTCGCCGCCTTCTTATAGGGCATGGCGAAATAACAGTTCAAGGATTTGCCCGGCGAGCACCCGAGAAAGGCCGAGTCATACAAAGTGTATTGCCCGAGTGTCAGACCGAACAGATCGCCGATCGGAGCCTCAACGGACGGTTTGGAGTTTCCATCCCAATATGCCCGGACGACCATCTCTTTCAAGTGATGGGCGCTTTTTGCGGCGATTGTGAACCACACGTGGGTGATAATTCCGGGGCGATCCGATTCAAAGACGGACAGGGTTTGATCGGCTTCAATGGGACGGGCGTCACGGTTCCCCCCGGAACGATCGTATGTAGATTGCTTGAGAGACTGGTAGGTTTGCTTCCTGACGTACCAGGGCACATGATCCTGCGTGAGGGTGGACTTCCGCTCGGCTCCTAAAACGGGAACAGCGGCTGCGGCAGCAATTCCAGTTCCCGACAAAAGAGTCTTCAAAAATCGCCGGCGGCGGTCGATAAGCGTTTGGAAGGGCATGTTAGCGGGGATTATACATTACCCGTCCAAACGAACGGAGTACTACCGAAGCAGACTAAAAAACTGGTACTGTAGTCCTATAAGCGAGCACGCTTGCCATGCCGTCGAAAACATCGTTTCGTACTAGTTCAACACGTACAATCAAGGCGTTACGAGAATCTAGCGATCCTGCTAGGCTAATGTCAAAGATGCCAGCTGCGGACGTACATTTATGATCCGGCTACTAATCGCCGACAGTTTTCCGGTTACGAGAGCCGGCCTGCGCACTATTCTCGCCTCGTCTTCGGACATCGAAATTGTAGCGGAGGTGGAAGACGGCGCCCAGGCCGTTGAGCGCGCCTTGGAACTCGACCCCGACGTCGTCATCACGGAATCGCGACTACCGAAAATGGACGGGCTCACGGTTCTCCGAACACTGCAGACCCGCGCGCCGCGCACCAAAGTTCTTCTATTCACCGCATCCGAGAACAAAGAAGAATTCATCGAAGCAATGAAGCTGGGATGTTCCGGCGTTCTGACGAAGGACTCCGCGCCGCAGTTGATCATCAAGAGCATCCAAAAAGTGAATGCCGGGGAGATTTGGCTGGATTCGAACACCACCGCCGCCGTGATCCGCCAGTTCGCGAATCCCAGCGACTTTACCCCACCCTCGCTGCACGGAAACGGCAAACCCCGCGAGCGCGCCCAACTTAGCCAGCGCGAACGCGAGATCATCGTGCTGATCGCCCAGGGCTACAAAAACAAGGAAATCGCGGAAAAGATGTTTATCACCGAGCAGACGGTCAAAAATCATCTGCATAATGTGTTCGATAAACTAGGTGTTTCCGATAGACTCGAACTGGCGCTATACGCTATTCACAATAGCTTGCATTTAAAGCCGTAACACGACCTGGAGCGCCCGCGTCTGACGCCAGGGCTAGCGGCGGCGTCTGACAGGGTGGAACTCCGACGGGCATGGACGGAGAGCGTCAATCTCAGATCGACAGCCTTATTCACCGGGTGCTTACAAAAAAACCCGGTGATCGTGCATCTTTCTTAGAGAACGCTTGCCCCGATGCCGGAATGCGAGAAGAGGTCACCCGGACGCTCGTTCGCCTTTCGCTTTTCAGTGAAGCCCACTCGCTTGATGAGGAAGCGGATCCAAACCCGCCGGCGGCAACGCCCCCTGATCATCGCGCCGGAAAGGTCGTGGGCGTGTACCGGATTCTCCGGCGCATCGGCCAGGGGGGCATGGGCGAAGTCTATCTCGCAATGGACACACGCCTCGAACGGCATGTGGCGCTCAAATTTCTGCCCGCGCGGACAACCGGCGATGAAATGCTGGTACGCCGCTTCCAACTTGAAGCGAGGACGGCGTCGTCTCTCAATCACCCGAACATCCTGACGATTTTCGACGTCGGGAAAATCGACGGAGAGCATTTCATCGCGAGCGAGTTCGTCGATGGCATTACCTTGCGGTCGCGTTTGCGGGAAGGGCCGCTTGAATTCCCCGAAGCTATCGAAATCGTCACTCAGGCCGCGTCGGCGCTGGTCGCCGCACATTCGGCCGGGGTCATCCACCGCGATTTGAAGCCGACCAACATCATGATCCGGCCGGATGGCTACATTAAATTGATCGACTTCGGGCTGGCAAAGCTATCGGCTACGCACAGCCAGGCGAAACAAGACGAAGCTTATACACGGCCTGGAACCATGGTGGGCACGGTCGACTATATGTCACCGGAGCAGGCGCGTGGTGATGAGGTCGATTCACGAAGCGATATCTGGAGCTTGGGCGTGGTGCTCTACGAGATGCTGACCGGACGAAAACCATTCGACGGCAAGACGGACCATCACGTGATCGTGAACATTCTTGAAAAGGATCCGCCACCACTCGCGGAAGCGGCGGGGATTCCCAAGGATGTGCAGAACCTTGTGGATCAGTGCCTGCGCAAAGATCCGAAGCAGCGGTATGGGAGCGCCGAAGAACTGTCAGCGGACCTGCGAAGGATCCGGCGGGCGCTGAATCTGTCAGAAGGATCGCGGCCAGTTCTTCCAGTTGTTCAAAAGAGGTCCAAGTGGATGTTCATCGCGGCGGGCGTAGCCTGCCTTGCGATGGCAGCCGCGCTCTGGTGGCTCACAGCCGGAAGGCAATGGCTTTTGGGGCTGGAGCCGTTCGAGATCGGAGCTGTCCAGCAACTGACATTCAACGGAGATACAAAATCGGCTGCTATTTCTCCGGAAGGACGGTACCTCGCTTACATCTCGGGCTCTCGCGGGCACGAGGCGATCTGGATCAAACGCATCGATTCGTCCACTGAAAGCGTTCGGGCGCCGGTGTCGGCGGACGAGTACGATTCCGTGACCTTCTCGCACGACGGCCAAGATATTTACTATGTCGCCAGGAAAAAGGAGTATGGCCGGCTTTACAAAGTTCCGCTGGCAGGCGGCGATCCACGGTTGATCGTCAATGATATAGACGGACCGATCACATTTAAGCCAAATGGCCCCGAATTTGCCTTTAGGCGTAATGTCAACGGCACTTCAGACATCGTGATCGCCACCCCCTCTACTCGCAAGGAACAAACTATCTTCGAGAGCGATGCGCTGCTGGGGCGCAGAATCGCCTGGTCGCCGGATTCTAAAACACTCGCCGCAACCATTTACCCAGCGCCGGGCACTTCAAAGTGGCCGACTTTAGCACTAGTCGATGCGGATCCGCCGCATCAGGCGCGTTTGATGCCGCTTGCCAACTGGCGCGCGACACACCAATTCGTGTGGCTGAACCGGTCCGATCTGATTGCTCCCACAGCTACAAATGAAGAGACAGACGATCAGATGCAACTCAGGGAATTCTCGACTAAGACGGGAGCGAGTCGGAACCTGACAGCCGATATGTACGGGTACTGGGGAGCCAGTCTGACACGTGATGCTCAATCCCTTGTCACGGTCAGAATCGAAAGGCGCACAACATTTTGGACGGCGAAGGGCGACAACTTGCGATTGGGCGAAAGCACAACTGGAGATACAGGACGATACGAAACTGTTGACTGGTCCGACAATGGCCTGCTGATTTCGCAAGCCAACCGCGGAGCTGGAACGAACGTGTGGATGGTCGATCCCGCCGATTCGCATCCGAAAAAACTGACTGACGGTTTATTTGTGGACCGAAGTCCCGTCTGGATTCACGGCGCTAACGCTGTTGCGTTTGCCTCGAACAGGGGCGGCTCGTCCGGACTCTGGAGTTATGATCTCGACACTGGCCAATACAAGCGTTTAGTAAGCGGCGCAGGCTACATCGAGTCTCCGCAGTGCTCACCGGACGGGAATTGGCTCGTCTACACGACGTGGAAGGCTAATCAGCCCTCGATTTGGCGCGTAGCCTCAACTGGCGGTGTCTCGAGCCGAATACTTTCCCAGGGAGCGCGCCATCCGGTTTTCTCGCCTGATGGAAAGCGAATTGCTGCCGAAGTGCTCGCCGGTCCGCGAGATACCGAGTGGCGTGTGACGATTTTCTCTGCCGACACGGGTCAAGAACTACAGCGTCTCCCAACGATTCCCAGCGGCGCACGGCTGGCATGGTATCCGGACGGACAGGCGCTGACATATATTCTTACTGATGACCGCGGCGTCTCGAACATCTGGCGACAGCCCTTGTCGGGCAACGCCCCGAACCAGATCACCTCTTTTCAGGAAAATCAAATATTCGACTACGGTTGGTCTCGAGATGGCGAAAAACTCGCGTGCCTCCGAGGGCGGGCGTGGTCGGATGCTTACCTTTTACAAAGAAAGCCATAAAAGGCTGGCCTTTGACTTGCAATGCTGTCAACATCAAATCGTATTCGAGAAAGGCTGAGGAATAGAGCATGGCAGGTCCACGAAGTCCCCAAGATCCTCCCAATTTACTGGCGGCCGTCAGAGTTACGTCCGGCCCCCGAAGTCCACAAGATCCATCTAATCGAAACGCACTCACTGCTGCCGGCGGAACCGCGGCGGCAGCAGTCCCGGCTCCGACGACGGACGAAAAGATCTCGCTTCGCGTGGAAATCAAGAGGGCCAAACCACTTGCAGTTTCGATCTCAAGCCCCGATCCGATGAAGATCGAACTGCGCAAAGTGGAGATCGAAATATACAAAGACAAGGAACTTGCATTTTCAACGCTCATCTCGGGCGCCTGCGACGTTGTCGTCGAGGATGCGAGCCAACCGCATGTTTTCCCCTTAAGCCCGGATGAATTGAAAAAAGCACTTCCGTACCTTCGCGTGGGGAACGTAGCTATCGTACACGTGGAGTATGTGGCAAAGACGCATGGCGAGTTGCATGTCTCGGTCGTGGCGCATAACCGTTCACACTCGGTTGACGATATGGTGAAGCACGTTCTGCACATGAAATAGCTCGCAGCCGCTCGGTGACACGGGAGGATAGCAGGTTATCCGCGAAGATTACCGATCGCGCCGACGCCGTGCTTCGGCGCGACCGCGAGAACCAAGTTTCCAATGTCTTGGCGCCGCCGGTCCGCTCTAGATCAGATGATTCCGAAAATCTTCTGTCTTCTCGCAAGACAATTGCTCCATGACCTGCCGAAGCTGGATCTTTAGGATGGTGATAGTATGATCGGCCCCGTGTTCGCCCAGCGCGCCGACACCATACATGAAGGTCCTGCCCAGAAACGTAAATTGCGCTCCAGAAGCAAGCGTCCTTGCTATGTCAGGACCGGACCTTAAGCCACTATCCATCATTATTGTTATTTTGTCGCGATACTTCTCCACAATCCTTTTGAGCGAATGTATCGTGGATTCTCCCGCGTCCAACTGTCTGCCGCCGTGGTTGGAAACAATGATGCCATCGATTCCAAGTTGAATCGCTTTTTCAGCATCCATCTCATTGACAACCCCTTTTAGAACGAGCTTCCCTTTCCACATATCACGGATAGCCGCTACTTTTTCTTCGTTCAACCTGCCATTAAACGTTTTGTTCATGAATAGGCCAAGGTGATGCATATTCATACCTTTCGGCATATAAGGTTTCAGTACCTGAAATGAAGGCTGCCCATGAATAAGTGTCCTCAATGCCCAATTGGGCTTCCCCAGTATCTGAAGGATGTTGCTCAGCGTCATCCTGGGAGGCATCGCTAAGCCATTCTTTATTTCCTTGGGGCGATATCCGAAAGTGGGCACGTCGCTCAGCATCACGAGCACCGGGCAATGCGCCGCTTCCGCACGCTTGATGATCTGATCTCTGAGACTATTCTCTGCGGGGTGGTATAACTGGAACCACGCCTTACCTTCTGTAAGTTCGCTTATTCGTTCAATGCTGCTGGTGCTCACCGTACTTAACACGAATGGTATGTTATGTCTGAATGCAGCCCTAGCGAGTATTTCAGGAGAATTAGGCCAGATCAGGCCTTGTAGACCCACGGGAGCTATTCCAAACGGCGCATCGTAAGCGTGGCCGAATAGCTCCGTTTTCAGATTAGAGCCGGTGTAGCTCGTCAGATACCGGGGGAGAAGTTCCACCTCACGAAGATCCGATGTGTTTTTGTAAAGATTTCTTTCTTCATTGCAACCCCCGTCCAGGTATTCAAAAGCAAACCTGGGCATTCTGCTTCTTGCCTTTTTTATAAGGTCATCCACCGCGGGGTATTTCGGATTATATTTAACCTTCATTTATCTGTTCCAGCAACTGCAACAACGTGATTGATGCTGTAGAAGCCGCGTCTAAGATGAACTGATCGCAGCTCTATTTTATAAAACGCGAACCGGCGTCGTATTCACGTCCGCTGCTTTCATTGGGCGAGCCGCTCTTGATGCTCACCGCGGTTTGCAGACGAAGAAGATGCCGATTTTCTTATGGCGTGCAATGGTGCTGCGAGTACGTGCATGCCGATCGTGCCGGAACGCCGATATCTTTGGCAAATCGGTTTCGGCTCCCCACATATTACCCGAATGGGAAATGGCTCGCATTCATCCGTGTGCTTCCCGGCAGAGCTGAGGACGGGAAATCTTCGTAGTTTCCCCTACGGGTGGCCGGCCCCGGCGGCTTACATTTGATAGCGAGTACATCAACGGCGTCACGTGGGGTTCCGACAGCCGGGAAATTGTGTTTTCGTGCCCACGCGACCGGGCGCAAGGCGCTGTCTGGCGGATTCCGGTTTCCGGCGGCACGTCAAGGCCGCTCTCCGCCGCCCTGCGGAACGCCTCCTTCCCCTCCATCTCTCGGCAGGGTAAGCAGATGGCGTTCATCGATTCCTGGTCCGATTCCAACCTCTACCTTCGTGCCGGTCCGGGTTTCCCGCCAGCCGGAATGCCATGGCAACTTGGTGCACCGCTGGGTGTGGCTCTTTCCACACGAACGGACCACAGCCCGGCCTTTTCCCCAGACGGAGAACGCTTTGCATACATCTCGGATCGCACTGGTAGCAACCAGGTCTGGATTTCACAGCGTGATGGCAGCGATGCGATTCAGTTAACGTCATTGGGGAACCAATCGGCGTCGCCGCCCTGCTGGTCCCCGGACGGCACGCGGCACAGGAAATTTGCGAACTGCCTTTCAAGTGCTTTATTGCTCGGAGTTCCAGTACAATCTATACAGTAAATGTTTCAAACTCGGGAAGGCGAAGCGGAGATTTTGCTCGGGAATAAACAGATCGTTGGTATCTTCTTTATCCTGGCGGTGTTGTTCGGAGTGTTCTTCACCGCAGGTTACATGGTCGGTCGTAACTCAGGTGAGAAGAAAGCGGAAGACAGCCTCGTTCAGGCAAGTCCGGCTTCCAATTCTGCAGCGGCTGCGCAAACAGGCGAGACGCACGCAGTGCCCGGAGATGCCGGGACAGGGGTGGCGGAAACGGCGGAAGCACAGCAGGGCGGCGACAGCAGTGGCAATATGGGAGCAACTACAGAAGCGGAAGCGGCGCCGGCCGCACGAACCGAAACGATATCACCAAAGAAGGCAAACCGCCAGCACACCGAAGTCGATGCCGAGAGTGGCTCTTTGATGGTCACGCCCCGCCGCGGGCAAACGTATCTACAGGTCGCGGCCGTCAGCAGGTCCGAGGCTGAAGCCGTAGCGACCGTGCTTAGCAAAAAGGGGTTCAACGCGCACGTCGCTCCGCGTCCCGGAACCAAACTTTTTCGAGTGCTGGTCGGTCCGGTTCGCGATGCCGGCGAACTTTCAAGCACACGCGACGCGCTGATGCATAAGGGATTCCGGCAGGTATTCGTGCAGCGATACGAATAGCTCATAATTGAGCGCCGGCGGGTCGGCCTCTTGGAGAGGCTATGCCATACACCATCCATAAAGGCGCGGGCTTTCTCGCCAGTACAATGAAGGTTCCGTGCCCTTCGAACCGCTTGTCCAAATCGACTCTCCCCTGCCCCGGCGGCGCCTTCCGGCCTGGTTGCGGAAAGGGCGCACGCATTTCGAATCTGTTCAGACGCTGAAAAGCGAACTACGCCGGCTGCATCTGCACACAGTTTGCGAATCGGCACGCTGCCCCAACATGCACGAGTGTTTCCACCGCGGCGCCGCGACGTTCATGATTCTCGGCAACCTGTGCACGCGCGGTTGCGGGTTTTGCTCGGTGCCGAAGGGATCGCCTGCAAAACACGAATTTGCACTGGACCCGTTCGAACCGTCGCATGTGGCCGACATGGCGGCGCGGATGCAACTGCGGTACGTCGTAATCACTTCCGTGAACCGCGACGATCTCGAAGACGGGGGATCGCGGCACTTTGCAGAGACCGTGCGAGAAGTGCGGAGCGCCCTGCCCAACGCGCGCGTCGAGGTGCTGACCCCCGATTTTTGCGGCGACTTGAAAGCCGTTGCGCGAGTGCTGGACGCAGGACCGCACGTATTCAATCACAATATGGAGACGATCCGGCGGCTGTATCGCCGCGTGCGTCCGCAAGCCGATTACCGGCAATCGCTCCACGTGCTGGAGTTCGCGAAACACTATCGCGGCGACGTTCTGACAAAATCCGGCTTAATGGTGGGACTGGGCGAAGAGCCCGCCGAGGTGCATGAACTCCTGCGCGATGTTCGCGCCGCGGGAACGGACGTGGCCACGATCGGACAATATCTGCAGCCCACGCGGCGCAATCTGCGGGTATCTGAATACGTAACCCCTGAGCAGTTCGACGCCTACCGCGATTTCGGATTGGGGGCCGGATTCCGCATGGTATTCAGCGGCCCGTTCGTGCGCAGTTCCTATATGGCCGACCTCGTCAGCGAAAAAGCATCGGCTGCGCCGGAGTTACGGGCGTGAAGCCCCCGCGCCCACGCTGGGAGATTCCGCTTTACCTCGCTCTCTCGCTTCTGACCGGAGCGTGCCTGCGCCTGGTATTTCCGAGCTACGACGCTTACTGGCTGGCGGCCTTTGCGCTCACGCCTTTGCTGATCGCCCTGGCACGAGAGGAGAGCGCGAAACGGCGCTTTCTATACGGATGGGCGGCCGGTTTCGTCTACTGGTTCTGGCTTTGTATCTGGATTCAGTTTGTGCTTCAGGTACACGCGTATATGGGCGTATTTGGAAGTTGGGGCAGTTTTGTGCTGTTCAGCGCATTGAAAGCGACACATCTCGGCGTATTCGCGTGGCTCGCCGGCCCACTGATGTGGCGGGCATATGGCATTCCCGCGATCGCAGCGCTCTGGGTGGGTTTGGAACGCACTCATGGGACGTTTGGTTTCGCTTGGCTCGACCTGGGAAATGCCGGGATCAACATGTCCCTGCCGCTGCGGCTCGCCCCATACGTCGGAGTTTACGGTCTTTCGTTCGTTTTTGTGATGCTTTCAGTCGCAATCGCACTTGTGGTTCTGCGATATCCGCGTAAGCACCTCTGGCCGCTGGCGGCGTTGGGCGGGTTGTATCTCTTACCCGCCATTCCGCAGCACTTCAAAGCCAGCCAGCAGGTTCTGGTTGTTCAGCCAAACGTCGACACGGAAGAAGAATGGACGCCGGCCAGCCAGGCGCAGGCTGAACAGCACTTGCAGGTCATATCGGATGCGCTCGACGCCCGCCTCGTCGTTTGGCCGGAATTGCCAGCTCCCTTTTATTACTATGACGACCCCGTCTTCCGCGAGGAAGCGCAGCTCATTGCGCGGAAGCACGGCTATTTCCTGTTCGGCACCGTGGCGCATACACCGAAGGGGCAGCCGCTGAACTCGGCCGTCCTGCTTGGACCGCAAGGGGACGTCATAGGCCGGTATGACAAGGTGAATCTCGTTCCTTTCGGAGAATTTGTCCCGCCGCTCTTCAGCTTTGTCAATCGCGTCACTCAGGAGGCGGGCGATTTTGCTCCGGGACACGAGATAAAGGTGCTGCCCCAGCCGCCGAATGAACTGGGCGTCTTTATTTGCTACGAATCGGCATTTCCGGATTTCGTCCGGCAATTCGCCAGAAACGGAGCAACCGTATTCTTCAACTTGTCGAATGACGGCTACTTCGGCCATAGCGCCGCGCGAGAACAGCATCTATTGCTCGTTCGCATGCGGGCGGTTGAGAACCGCCGTTTTATCGTCCGCTCAACCAACGACGGCATCACTGCTTCGATTGATCCGGCTGGCCGCATCGTACGAAAGCTACCGCTGTATAAAGAGGTAGCAGCCTTGCTGCCGTTCGACAGCGTGCGATCGACAACGCCTTACACACAGCACGGCGATTGGTTTGCCTGGAGTTGTCTGCTCATCGGGGTCGGTCTGTCGCTACAGACCCAGCTCGCTTCCCGCGTCAGGCGTTCCGCGAGCTGAGTTCCCCCCTGCAGAGCACAGCCGCTAATGTAAGATGGCGGGTGGCAGCCGTGCCAAATCCGGACAACTTAACGATATCGTGAGCAAATAGAGGCTCTCAGTCAAGAACTTTTTCACCGACAGCCAAAGTTGATTCTCATAACCCACGAGCGGGAGGCTACAGGTGCCCCTGGCCCAATCGCTATACTGCTTTCATGCCAGATTCCAAAATCGACCGGCAGCTCGGATTCAACACTCGCGCCGTGCATGCCGGGTATTCGCCCGAGCCAACTACTCACGCGCGTGCGGTGCCAATTTACCAGACTACGTCTTTCACATTTGACGATACCGATCACGCCGCCGCGCTATTCGGACTCCAGCAATTCGGCAATATCTACACGCGGATTATGAATCCGACGACCGCCGTCCTGGAGGAACGCGTCGCTTCTCTGGAAGGCGCCACCGCCGGACTCGCACTATCGAGCGGCCAATCCGCACAATTTCTGACGTTCACGACAATCTGCAAACCAGGAGATCAGATCGTTTCAGCGAGCACGCTTTATGGCGGCACGCATACGCAATGTGATGTGACGATGCGCCGGCTGGGTTACGATTTCGTTTTCGTCGAGCCCGACGATCCCGAGAATTTTCGAAAGGCCATCACACCGAAGACGAAAGCGCTGTACGGAGAAACAATCGGCAATCCGCGAAGCAATGTGCTGGACCTCCAGGCCATCGCGAAAATAGCGCACGATCATGGGTTGCCTTTCATCGTGGATAATACCTTCGCTTCGCCCTTTGTAACGAGGCCCATCGAGCACGGCGCGGATATCGTTGTGCACGCGCTGACGAAGTTCATTGGCGGCCACGGCACATCTATCGGCGGCATCATCCTGGATAGCGGCAAGTTCCCCTGGAACAACGGAAATTTCGTGGAGTTTACATCACCCTCACCCGGATATCACGGCCTGAATTTCTGGGAGGCGTTCGGCGGTATCAGCTTCATCATCAAAGCACGTGTCGAAGGTCTGCGCGATCTGGGGCCATGCGTTAGCCCGTTCAACTCGTTTTTGTTTTTGTACGGCGTCGAGACGCTCAGCCTCCGAATGGAACGGCATCTCTCGAACACGCTTGCAGTGGCACAGTATCTGGAAAGCCATCCGCAGGTTTCCTGGGTGAAATATGCTTCTCTGCCGTCCAGCCCGTACTACCAACTTGCAAGGAAATATACGCCTAAAGGCTCTGGGGCCGTGTTCTCGTTCGGCCTGAAGAGTGGATTCGAGGGAGGCAAGAAGTTCATCAACAATTTGAAGATCTTCTCTCATCTGGCGAATGTCGGCGATGTGCGCAGTCTCGTGATTCACCCAGCGTCCACAACCCACCAGCAGCTTGGCTCTGAAGAACAGCTAGCTGCCGGCATTACGCCCGACCTTGTACGCCTTTCGATTGGCCTGGAGGATCTCGATGACATCATCTGGGACCTGGATCAGGCGTTGAAAGCCTCGGCATAAACGCTCGCTTGCCTGAAATTTCGGAGATTGTGTGGGGCAGCCGGCTAATGTCATTTGGTTTTTATGGGCAGACCAAGGTATGCGCGTGACTCCCAGCCGCGCTCTTCGATGTTGTGGAAATCTCGGGACGCCAGGCGCGGCGGCCGGCCCCGGGCCCTGTCCCGCAAGATGCCTGATAGAATGCAAGCGGTTGCCGTGGTCCGGGGCGAGGGGGTTGGTCTCCGCCTGCGTCTCACAGCGAACTGGAGTTTATGGAGATCAGTGGTTTCATCAATCTGAACAAGTCTTTCGATTGCGACAAATTGAGAGAAGACCTGACGCAGCGTTACGAAAACGATGTAAGGCCGTACGAAGTATATGTGCTCAGCGACACAAGGGGTGAACGTATTCAGGTACGGCTTGATTCGAGGGGCCCCGCGGGCGAGCTAAGCAGAGACGTCAAGGTAAACCAACGCATGAACGATGCCGAGCTAATGCAGGCCGTCACGGAGCGTATTGACGTCATGTTGGACGAGATCGATTCATCGCTTCAGGCACAATAGCGATGAGCTTTCTAAATTCAAAGGTGGCATCGTCTGCAACGGAGAACGTTCCTTCAAACAGCCCTGGCATTGACGGCCACGCCATACGTCCGATCTCAGCAGGATCTAATGTGGGGAGGACCGGTGCTGGATACGCATCTCCACCTGCGGCGCGATCCGGACGCGTGCTTTACGCACATAAAAGGCTGCGGTGTCACAAAAGCCGTCCTGCTGACCCGGGCCAGCGATGAGGGCAAAGCAAAAGAGGAGATAAAACGGCGTCCCGATAGTTTCGTGCGATCAGTCGCCACGGATCCGGCGGAAGTCGATGCCGCCAAAGTTCTCAAGAACGCGATCAGTGGAGGTGCGGTCAGCATTGGGGAACTTAAGTATCACCTCGCGCTCGATTCATCCGAAATGCGGCGCGTCTATGATGTTTCCGCGGAAATGCAAGTGCCCGTCTTGCTGCACATCCAGAATTTCCCCCACTTTCCTGGAGAGCTCCCTTACAATACGGGCTACACGCAATTCGACAAAGTCGTCCGGGCCTACCCGAAGACGAATTTCATCGGACACGCAGATTTGTTCTGGGCGCACATCAGCGCGGACGTTCCTACGGATCGCGGCTATCCGTCAGGCCCGATCAAACCTGGAGGGCTAACCGACAAGTGGCTATCCGAATTCCCGAATCTCTATGCGGACATATCGGCGTACTCAGGAAATAACGCTCTATCCCGTGATACCGATTTCTCTCGTGATTTCATCGTCCGCCATCAAAGTAAGCTGATTTTCGGCAGCGACTGTAGTTGTATCGATGGTAAGGGGGCGGGGATTTCGCAGGGCCGCAACCCGGAAGCAAACAGGTTGGCCGGCAAGTGCGTAGCTCGCGCCACGCTGGGGTTATTGAAGCAGCTCACATCACCTGAAGTCTTCCGCAAGGTGACTTGGGAAAACGGAACACGGCTTTTTAAGATCTAGACGGCGAACGGCGCGAGGACAAGCGTGTCTGTTCAAACCGTCCGCGCTGAGTCGCAGGGCGCCAACAATGATTGCTTCACGAAGGCAGTTGGGCAGAGCTCCGAAGACGCTCTATACTCGGAGTGTCTACGCAACCCCATGCAGCAGCCTCCTCTTTCCTCCCTCGGGCCAGGCAAGCCAGCGACTCCAGAAATCTCGAATCAGCCGGGTAAGTCGGGGCGCCCCTGGATCTGGCTTCTTCTCATCGTGACAGTAGGTTTCGGCGCCTACTATTTTTGGGCGTGATCGAAAAGCGACCAGCGCGCAAAGGGCACGGTCAATCCCAATATGCAGCCCGCGAGAGCGGGTGGACGAACGCGCGGCGGCGGCATTCCGCCGGTCGTGGCGGTAAAGGCCTATGTCGCCGCGGATGTGGCCACGGCGCAGGCAACTGCCGCGCAACTCGAAAATGCGCGCCTCTCCTATCAGGCACAACTTGCCGGCGACTATTTTGAACTGCACGGTATTGATGGCGATGTCGATCTGTTCCAGCGCACCGTGAACTCCTACAAGGATTACCTTGACCTCACACGCACTCGCTTCAATGCCGGTGTGGCGTCCGACGCTGATGTCGCGCAAGCGGAAACGCAGCTCGACACGACGCAGGCACAACTGATCGACCTGGAAGTAGCACGTGCGCAATTTGAGCACGCAATCGCCATTCTGACCGGAAAGCCGCCCTCCGGTCTGTCGATTTCCAAATTGATCTTGAAGACCCCACCGCCCGCCATCCCTGGAGCGGTCCCTTCGGAACTGCTGGAGCGCAGACCGGACATCGCGGCGGCCGAACGGCAGATGGCGGCGGCAAACGAGGAGATCGGCTTTGCCACCGCAGCATACTATCCAAACATTACTTTGAGCGCCTCGGCAGGCCTCGAAAGTTCCAGCATCACTCAATGGTTCACGTGGCCCAGCCGTTTCTGGTCTGTTGGCCCGAGCCTCACCGAGACACTATTCGATGCAGGCCGCCGCCGCGCGCAAGTGGCCGAAGCGCGCGCATCGTACGATACCACCGTTGCGGCCTATCGCCAGACAGTCCTCGTTGCGTTCCAGCAAATAGAGGACAATTTGGCAGCAATGCGAGTGCTCGAACGGGAAGCCGCCGCGCAGGCGCAAGCGGTGCGATCCGCGGAACGCTCACTCGATGTTTCAACTGAACAGTACAAAGCGGGCACGGCCGACTATCTGCAAGTGATTACCACACAGGCCATTGCTCTTCAGGACGAGAGAAGCGCCCTCGACATTCTCACCAGAAGAATGACGGCCAGCGTCTTCTTAATCGAGGCGCTCGGCGGAGGTTGGAATACATCTGCTCTGCCTTCGCGAAATGTCATAGTGCATGGCCAGTAGCTCTGCGCCGCTGACAGCGTTACGCGCTCATAATACAACTCGTATTAACTAGAATCGGCCATGACACGGTTACTTCTGGGGTCGCCTGAAATCCTGAGCGACCGCCAGCGTCTCCACCATGGAGGTAGTGTATGGCACAAGAAGTAAAGACGCATCAAACGACGGAGTCCGGCAAGCAGAGTTCGGAAAAGCAACAAATGGAACGCTCGTCGCAACAGCAAAGCGGTCGTTCAGTCCAGCCGTTTCGCTTGTCCGTGGATCCATTTTCCTTTTCGCCTGGGGAATTCTTCGTAAATCCTTTCGGAATGATGCGGCGAATGCACGACGAAATGGATCGCTTGTTCTCGGAAAGTTTGGGTTCCCAAGGTTCGCAAGCGAGCGGCCGGTCAGGAACCGCAGCGCGCTGGGCTCCAGCGATCGAAGTATCGCAGAAGGGCGACAACATGTTGGTGTCCGCTGAGTTGCCCGGCCTAAAGCCTGAAGACGTACATCTTGAGGTGACCGACGACGCACTGATCGTTTCAGGAGAACGTCAGCGGCATCATGAGTCGGATGAAGGCGGCGTTCGCCGTACGGAGCGCCAGTATGGGCATTTCTATCGGGCAATTCCGCTGCCCGAAAGCGTCGATCCGGAACAAGTCCGCGCCCAGTTCACCAATGGGGTTCTGGAAATTACTATCCCGGTTCAACAAGCGCAGAGCCGGCGGCGTCAGATTCCGATTGAAAGTAGCGCCGGCGAACACAAGAGCGGCCAACCGGCGGAAAAAACCGCGTCCGCGCACGGCAGCGCTCAAGCCGCCGGAGGGAGCGCACAGAAAACGGGAGAAGCAGCACACTCGTCCGCAACCAACCGTTGAGCGTTCAGCGCAGATAACCAGACGATCGGCGTTCAAGAAACGCCGGTCGTCAGGACTGTCTGCGGAAAGTTTCGTTCACCACTTCGTTGCTTGCTTGTTGTCGCCGCTTCTGCGGCGCGGAGGATGGGACCTGACCAACGAGTAAATAACGAAGGCGACGATCGCCGCTAGAACAATAGCCACTCCAACCACAACTAAGAACATTGTTAGTCCTCCTTGGGTGATGGTCGAGACAGGTCGGACGGGCCCGTTCCCTACCGGGCGCGATCGAAAGAGTATTGCTCTTCCCTATATTATTAAGACGATAAAAGTACCCCGTCTATTTCATGTTTCACTCGGGAATGTACGGCTGCCAAAGATGAGGTGCGGCTGGATTTGCCGAAATGTTAGAAGTGTATGAGGGATTTAAGCGCCGGTAGTGTCAACATCGTCTTTTCCAACGCAAGTAGACGTAGGCCGCAAGCCGCTCTTCGAACGCATACGCGCGACATCAGATCTCCTGGGCATGCTGCTCAAGAGAGACCTGGATGCCCGTTACAAAGGCGCGCTTTTAGGAAAGCTTTGGCCGCTGATTAATCAGGCAGTTCAAATCGTCATCTACACGGTTGTGTTCTCCACCATTATGGTGGCGCACGTCGACATGCCCGGGCTGAATAACAGCAGGCTGGGGTTTGGCGTCTGGCTGTTCACTGGATTGCTGCCGTGGATCGGGTTTGCGGGCGGCATATCCGCTTCGGCAACCTCCGTGGTCTCGCAGCCAAACTTCGTGAAGAAGATTGTGTTTCCCTTGCCGCTGCTGCCGGTCGTCCCGGTCATAACCGCTATTATCGAGAGCTTGTTTGGGATGGTCCCGCTCCTCATCGTTGTCGTGGCGATCACCCACAAACTGCATCCGACCATTCTGCTGCTCCCCATCGTCTGGGTGGTTCAGGCCCTCTTCACGATCGGACTGGCCTACGTGGCGGCGGCAATCACGGTGTACCTTCGGGACATCCCGCAGTCAATTGCAACAATTTTGAACGTATGGTTTTATCTAACGCCGATCATTTATCCGCTTTCAACGCTCCCGGCGCCGGTCCGCAAGTTCGTGCAGTTTGCCAATCCGTTGACGGCGTTCATCGACGTCTATCGCGATCTCATATTGGCTGGAAGGATTCGTGATCCCGCGGTACTGTTATCGGCCGGAATTTGGACGTTAGTCGTGTTCACTATCGGGTTCACACTCTATCGCAGACTCCAGGTTGCGTTCGCGGACGTGCTGTAGGCGCGGCGTACGTTCTTACCCGCAGTGAACCAGGCTTCTCGCTCGCCCACGTATAATCGGGGTGATGACCGCCCCTCAACATCAAACGGCAGAAGGGATGACCATCTGGTTGACGGGCCTCCCATCGGCCGGAAAGACAACGGTTGGAACCGAGGTAACGGAGCAGCTAGGGGCAGCCGGACTCCATGTGGAATTTTTAGACGGCGATGTGATCCGGAAACGTCTTTTCCCCGAACTTGGCTATACAAAACACGATCGGGACGAGAATGTCCTTCGCCTTGCGCTCCTCGCGCAGTTGCTATCGAGAAACGGAGTCATTGTCGTAGTCGCCGCCATCGCGCCCTATCGGGCCATCCGCCAACGAATTCGCGAAAGTTCTGCGAACTTCATCGAGGTCTACATTAATGCCGCGCCCTCCGTTTGCGAACAGCGAGATGTCAAAGGTCTCTACCGAAAAGCAAGGCAGGGAGAGCTGGTAGGCTTCACCGGCGTCGACGATCCATACGAATCGCCTCTTCAGCCTGAAGTAGAATGCCGGACTGATCGAGAGACAATCGCCGAAAGCGCGGAAAAAGTACTTGAACGCGTTTTGGATCGCTTACCCGAATCGACAGCTGCTGACATCCGCAATCGCCTCGGAATCTGGCGTTCGCAACTCACACAGCGGACGAGTGCGCAGTAATTCTGACGCGGCAGCCGGCTGAAACGGACCGCACCATAGGCCTTAAACCGCCGCACGACACACGGTACCTAACGCGTGCGCTCCTGCAATATGACCGTCCCCTGAAGCCTCCGGAACTAAACGCCGGGAGTCATATCGTGTGGAACAGTGGCCGTCTACGAACTCAGAACTTTATTTCCCTTCAACGAACACGATTTCAAGACACCGTATAGTTCCTGGCAGTGCCGCCTCGCTGAGGTCTCAGACCTCAGGCCTCAAAACGACAGGCTTGCCTGGTACCTGGCTTTTCGGTCCGGGCTCGAAGGGCATGGCGAGCCGAAGAAGCGGAACCTCAAAGTCCTTACCTCAGCCGGCCATTTGTCAAACAACGGATTCGGCGCCGGCCTGGAGAGCCGCATTTCGGAATGGCTAAACACAAACGAGGAGGACGGCCGCCGCGAGTGGCTCGATTACTAACGGCTCAATCCATTTTTCCAGTTTGTACACTGAAACTTCATGGTTCGAGCACGCTTCGCCCCGTCCCCGACCGGGTATCTACACATCGGGAGTGCCCGTACGTTTATCTTCAACTGGCTTTATGTCCGCCATCAGCAGGGCACGATGGTGCTGCGTATCGACGATACCGACGTCGAGCGCAACACTCAGGCATCGCTCGATTCGATTATGGACGGCCTGAACTGGCTGGGCCTCGAGTGGGATGAGTTCTACCATCAATCGGAGCGTTTGGATCTGCATCGCCGGCTTGCCTACCGGCTGCTCGATTCCGGACTCGCCTATCGCGATTTTACGCCGGCGACCACGGCCGACACGGAAGAGCGGCTGCATGATGGTCCCTGGCTCTGCAATCCCGATATGCGCTCGCTATCGAAGACGGAAAGCGACCGACGCTACGGGGCTGGCGAGCCGTTTGTGGTGCGGTTCCGTGTGCCGCGAGAAAATCCACGAGAGATCGCGTTCCAAGACTCCGTCTACGGAGCACAATCGAAATCGACAGCCGATATAGAGGATTTCGCTCTATTGCGCAGTAATGGAATGCCGACGTATCACCTGGCTTCCTGCGCCGACGATATCGACCTCCAAATCACGCATGTCATTCGCGGCCAGGACCACCTGAGCAATACCTTCAAGCACATTCTTCTCTTTGAAGGCGCCGGAAGTCCGCCGCCTCAATTTACCCACCTGCCGCTATTGGTCGCGCCCGATGGAGCGAAGCTCTCAAAGCGTAAACACGGCCCCGTCGTCAGCGTAACGACATATCGCGATGCCGGGTTTCTGTCGATCGGCTACATCAATTTCCTTTGCCTCCTGGGCTGGTCTCCGAAAGATAACCGCGAGCAGATGTCGCTTCGCGATCTGGTGGCGGCGTTCAGCTTCGATGGCGTAAATCGCAGCAACGCCGTTGTCAATTTCAGCGAAGAAGACCCGATCGATCCAAAGGCGCTTTGGCTAAATTCGCAGCACCTTCGAACGATGCCACTGGCGGACCTGCTTCCACATGTAAAACAAGCGCTGGCTGCGGCGAACCTGACTCCATATGGCGATGAGACGCATTTCGCGTTAACAGTCGACACGATCCGCTCACGCTTCTCAACACTCCTCGATTTTCCGAGCCGAGGCCGTGCCTATTTTAGCGACGATTTCCCGATGGATCCCGCCTCCGCCGAAAAGCTAAATGCGACCGGCGCTCGAGAACTGTTGCGGGAGCTCGGTCAGCGGATTGAGGCGAATCCGGAATTTTCCGAAGCGAGCGTTGAGGCTGAGCTTCGCGGATTGGCGGCGGAGCGCGGCGTCAAAGCCGGCCTTCTCATCAACGCCAGCCGTGCGGCCCTCACGGGTCAGCCGGTCGGGCCGAGCGCGTTTTCCGTGTTTGTTTGCATCGGCCGTGAACGCTGCATCAAACGGTTGAAAGGGATCTAAGGCGTGCCACGTATTTTAGTTGGGCTCGGGGGCTTGCTAAGTGATGCGGCCTGCTGTGTCGTAAAGGACGGCCATTTAGTGTCGGCCGTCGAGCAGAGCAAGGTCTCGCATTGGAATCGTCACAGCCAGTTTCCTAATGAAGCCTTCTCAGCAGCACTCGAAACAGCCGGAGTGGAGCCCGCGGAAATCGAGTGCGTGGCTATCGCAAGGCAATTTGCGCAGGGATCCGAGAGTGATGCTCAACTGGAACTGCGATCCCGGTTTCCGCGGAGCGAGATCGTCGTCGTCGAGCACCACACGGCCCACGCTGCGTCGGCTTATTACGCTTCTGGCTTCGATAGCGCTACCGTCTTGAGCGTTGATCGGGCGGGCGATTTTCGCTCAGCCGTTCTGTTCGAAGCTTCCGGCAATCGGTTAACTCCGGTGCGCGAACTTTATTTTCCCGACTCGCTGGGAGATTTGTTTAACCGCGTCACAGCCCTGCTTGGATATGCGCCGCGAGGCGATGAGCACAAAGTTCAGTGGCTATCGACAAGCGGAGAACCGGCGGAGCACAAGCTATTTATCGATCTTCTGCATCGAAATGGGCTAAGGTGGCCGCAGATCGATCGCGGCTATCTTGATGCCAGCCGCCTGACGCAGGGAGGTTTCAGCCGCAGGTTTTACGATGCAATAGGGTTGTCGCCCAACGAACGCATTTCGGCCGCGAAACAGGCATCCGTTGCTGCCAGCCTGCAGGAAGCCATTAACGAGACCGTGGCGAGCATGCTTGGCGATACGCGGCAAGTGTGTATCGCCGGTGGCTTGGCGCTCAATGCGCTCCTGATCGCCTCGCTCGAGCGGAAGTTTCCGAAAGTATTCGTGCAGCCGGCCGCCGGCAACGCCGGCACGGCCCTCGGAGCGGTGCTGCACGCGTGGCATAACTTCTATCAACAAAAGGAACGCATTCCCTTCGAGACGCTCTGCCTTGGGCCCCAATACTCGGACGAACAGATCAAACGCGTGCTCGAAAACTGCAAGCTCCATTTCCGTTTTTTACTCACGGAAGGAGAGCTCATCGATCGGGCTATCGAAGCCCTGAATGCTAATAAGATCGTCGCCTGGATGCAAGGGCGGATGGAGTTTGGTCCGCGCGCGCTCGGCAATCGCAGCATTCTTGCATCCCCAAAGAATCCATATTCGACGGAAAACCTGAACGTATACATCAAACACCGTGAAAGCTTCCGGAAGTTTGCCGCTTCGGTTCCGGCGGAACTGGCTGCCAACTACTTCGAGGTTGGTTCGAATGCGCGCTTTCTCGCGACCGTGGGACGAGTGCGCCCCGAA
>JAICLJ010000015.1 GCA_025927575.1 Bryobacteraceae bacterium
CAATCGCCAATAATGCCATAGGGTCTGCTAATCGTATCTCGTGATGAGTAAGTTGCACGACTGTTTATCCAGGCCGAGGTGATAGGCAATCTACCGGGATTGATCCCGTCGGCTAAGCACAAGAGGTTACTGGGCGGTACTCCATACCCTCAGACATTGGCTCTGGTCAACAAGTTAAATCTTTTGCTAGTTTTAGCGTCCGAATTGCACTATCACTATCAGACGCACTTAGGAAGCTGGAATAGGGGAGCCGCTGCACTCTTCCACGATGTTGCCGGACCGCTCAGGCCCGCAATTCTGAATCTCGCACACGACGATTCATCTTTATTGTTTCGAAATGGCTGAAAGATCCGTGGCTAACCCGAACTCTCGCGGATCGTAACAGCCACTTACTGCTCTCCAGCCGACCCGGCCCAAAGGGCGCGTACGCTTTCCGGAAAAAAACACTTTGAGGAGTCCTGTGTCCATACGTTCTTTATTTTTTGGATCCCGAGTCGATAAGATGAAATACCTTTTCTTTATTGTCGGCCGTCGACGTACGGCGAGATTTGCCACGGCACTATTAGCATTCATCGGAAGCGCCGCGATGTTATCCGCGGCTTGTGATGTCAATACATCTTCACCCGGCTGTGTTCACTTTGAAATCTGGACCAATTCGGGAACGGACCAATATACCAATGCGCCCACGCCCTCCCAGCAACTCTGGTTTCAGGATGAAGTGTGGCGGATGAAGGTGACTCCCGGATATTGGGATAGCCGGCTCTCGTGGTACCCGAATGCATGGGCCTATATCGATTCTTATGCCATTTATCCCGGATCGGACCTATACACGCAACATCCAGAGTGGATTACCCATGACGTAAACGGAAACGAGCTCTATATCCAGTACGATTGCTCTGCCGGCCACTGCTCGCAATTCGCAGGCGATATCAGCAACCCGGCTTACCGGAACTACATGGTGGACAACGCACGCGCGGTGCTCAGCAAAGGGTATAAGGGCCTGTGGCTTGACGATGTGAACCTGGTAATGCGAACGAGCGACGGTTATGGAAATTTTGTCGCGCCCCGCGACCCGGCAACCGGAGTAGAGATGACGGCCACGGCGTGGGAAAAATACTTTGCGGATTACATGACCCAATTTCGAGAAGCATTCCCGAATGTCGAGATTCTTCATAACGCGCTCTGGTTCGCCGGCTCCGGATCTCGCGGGTCCGATCCGTACGTCCAGCAGGAAATCAAGGCAGCCAATTATATTGACCTCGAACGTGGCGCGACAGATCCTAATTTGACTGGCGACAACGGTCCCTGGTCGATCCAGGAATTATTGCGTTATGTCGATATAGTCCACAGCCTTGGCTCCGCCGTCGTTTACTGGGACTACAACGCTGCGTCCGACTATTCCGTCGGCGCCTACTTGCTGGCCAACAACGGCAAGGATGGCTATGGAGCGAGAACATCTTTCTTCAACCCATTGCCTTGGCCCGTCAATGTCGATCTGGGGGATGCCCAGGGAGATCGATATCCGTGGAATAACCTGATCCGGCGTGATTTCGCAGAAGGATTAGTGTTGTTGAATCCTCCGGGCGGCGCCACGACTACTGTGCAGTTACCCGGCACCTACACCGACGGGAGCGGGCACGTCGCCGATTCGATAACGCTTTACAGCAACGAGGGCGCGATCTTAATGGGCCACCCGGCGCCCCCCGTGAAACTGAACGATTCCTTCCATGTCAACGCATGCGGGCCAACCGTCGGTGCGTATCCAGCCGACGTGAACTTTAGAGGGGGCCATTGCGATAAGATCACGCAGAATATCGATCTTTCCAAGGTTCGCTATCCCTGTCCTGAGCTGCTTTACCAGAGCAAGCGGACCACGAATCCCGGCGATACAGGATTCTCGTACGTGATCGAGAATCTAGCGCCGCTCAAGTATCATCTCCGGTTGGATTTCGCGGAAGACAGGTACAGTCCGGGTGAGCGGTTGTTCAACGTGACGGTAAACGGCAAGCCGTTTCTCACAAACTTCGATATCAACGTCGCAGCAGGCGGACGGTATAAAGGCGTTGAAAAGGACTACTACTGGATACAGCCGGATGAGCAGGGGAAGATTACGATTCAGTTCACGAACGTCCGCGGCAACGCCTTGTTGAACGGAATCACGCTCATCACGTGGTAAGCGAGACAGCAGCGATATAGCGATGCGGTTGACGCTGTGCCCCGCCGCAACCTTCGGCAAAGATACACGTGTAGTTTAGAATCGAAGGTAGTGTCGGGGCGTAGCGCAGCCTGGTAGCGCACCTGCCTTGGGCGCAGGGGGTCGGGCGTTCAAATCGCCCCGCCCCGACCAATAAGATTCAATAACTTAGCTGGAAATAGCCCGTCGTTCCCATGTGGCCTTTATGGGTTTCACGACGGGCTTTCGTTTTGCTATCTGCTCTGCAACGGTCTTCCATCGCCCCGAGGCTTTGGCCTTTGACGGGCGTCGCGTAAACAGAATCATGATCTGGCGCTTTGGCTTCAACTCCGAGACAATCATACTTTGGAGTTGAAAACCGTTGAACAGAATCAATGTGGCCGTCCTGTTCGGGGGACGATCGGGGGAACACGAGATCTCCGTGCGTTCCGCGGAATCCGTGAAGCGGGCGCTGGACCCCGCGAAGTACAGCGTTATCGAGATATTCATCACGAAAGAAGGCAAGTGGGAACCGAAGGCAATCGTCCCGGAGCCTGGCGGTAATCCGGGCATAGACGTCGTATTTCCGGTTCTGCATGGAACCTTTGGCGAAGATGGAACCGTGCAGGGCCTGCTCGAGATGGCCGAGTTGCCATACGTAGGCGCGGGCGTGCTCGCATCGGCGCTTTCGATGGATAAGGCGACGATGAAACGGGTCTGCCGGGACGCGGGTTTGCCGGTTGTGGAATACGCGGTGCTTGATCGCGCGAATCTCAACGGGAACGGATTCCTGCCGCCGTTTGCGTTCCCGGTGTTTGTAAAGCCCGCGAATCTGGGCTCGTCGGTGGGCATCAGCAAGGTGAAAAATAAGGATGAACTCGCCGCCGCGCTGAAGATCGCAGGCCGATACGACCGCAAGATCATCATTGAACGCGGAATCGCAGGCCGCGAATTCGAGTGCGCGGTGCTCGGCGGCAATCCGCCGGCCGCCGCCGTGCCGTGCGAAATTCTGCCTTCCCGGGAGTTCTATGATTATGAGGACAAGTACATTCTAGACACAGTTAAGATCGAGCTCCCAGCGAAGCTGACGCCGGAACAGACCGCTGAAATGCAGCGCCTCGCAACCGGCTGTTTCGAGGCCGTGGGCTGCGAGGGCATGGGGCGTGTCGACTTCTTGATGGAAACCGCCACCGGACAACTTTACGTCAATGAGATCAACACCATTCCCGGATTCACATCCATCAGCATGTACCCGAAAATGTGGGAATATTCGGGGGTACCGTATCCCGAGTTGCTCGATCGACTGATCGGCCTGGCTTTGGAGCGGGCCCGCGCACATCGGGACACGCAATACTGCAAATGAGCAAATCGGGCCGTATCCAGCAAGACACCAACTCTTCCAAAACGATTTCCGTTTATCTCAAGTTCCTATTCGGCCGTTTCCTGCGAATCGGGCTGGTTGTTCCACTGACCCTGGTGCTTTCGGCGCAGACCGTGCCGGCGGGTCCTGGGAAAGCTCCGGCGAACAGCGCGGGAAAATCCACTCAAGCAGAATCGGCAACGGATTCGGCCAAGACGCTGGAGCCGCTTTTGAAGCAGTTCATCGACGTCATGGGAGCGGTTGAAACTCAGGGCGCCGAAAAGACCCCGCTCGACCGGGCGATTTATCAAGGTGCGATCCCTTCGATGCTGCGCGAATTGGACCCGCATACGCAGTTCTTTAATCCGGAGCAGTTCGAGCAGCTTAGCGAGATGGAGCATTCCGAGCAGAAAGGGTTCGGAAGCATTGTGAGCGTATTGCCGGGCCGTGTGATCTTCCTGCAAACGTTCCCGGGCAGCCCGTCGAACAAAGCCGGCATCATGCCGGGCGACGAACTGATCGCGGTCAATAATATAGCTATTGCCAACCTGGAGCCGCAGCAGATTGTCGGTCTGTTGACGCAAGCCCGCCAGCAGAAAATTACAACCTTCATCCGCCGTCAGGGCGCGGATCGCCTCTTGCGCTTCGAGTTATCGCCGGCTCTGATGGATTCGCCGACAGTCGATCGAGCGTTTCTTCTGAACCCCGGATATGGCTACGTCCGTGTCACGAGCTGGGACACGCAGACGTCGAAACAATTGCGGGATGCCATTACGAAACTCGGCGGCGACCAGTTGCAAGGCCTGGTGCTCGACCTGCGCGACAATCCGGGCGGCATTGTGAAAGCGGCGCTCGATGGGGCGTCGATGTTTCTTCAACCGGACCAGCGCATTCTGACGGCGAAGGGCCGGTTCGGCCAACCCGAAACAGCGGACGTTCCTAAGAATGCGAAGCCATACCATTTCAGGCTTTCCGTCATCATTAACGCGAAGACGGCGAGCGCTTCGGAAATTTTGACCGGAGCGCTACAGGACCACGATCGTGCGGTCGTGGTAGGTGAGACCAGCTACGGAAAAGGGCTTGTGCAAAGCGTGATGCCGCTATCCGATCGTACAGGCCTGGCGCTCACGACCGCTTTCTATTACACACCGAGCGGGCGCTCCATCCAGAAACCTCTTCGGAATTCGCAACTTTCAGAGACGTTCTCCGACAACCAAAAGGGCGACCGGCCGGCGTACAAGACCGATGCGGGCCGCACTGTCATGGGCGGAGGAGGCATTCAGCCAGATATTCGCGTGTATCCAGCGACGCCGACGCGGTTCGAAGCTGTGGTCGATGCAAGCGGCTCGGTGACACAGTTTGCAACGCAATATCTTTCAACGCATTCGAAGCTGCCGGACAAATTTTCTGTGACTCCAGAGATTCTGGATGAATTCAAAGTCTTCCTCTCGCAGCGCGACATCCAACCGAACGTTTCGGAATGGGCGCGCGAGCGGAACTGGATGACGAGCCGGCTGAAGCAGGAAGTGATCACGCAAGCGCGCGGAGTGGCGGCCGGCGACGAGATCGAAATGCGGCGCGATCCTCAGGTACAGGCGGCGCTGCAGGCGGTAGAGAAGGACACGCTGGCGCAACTGGAGCGCGGCGGGTAGGAATGGCAGGCATCGTGAGACTGGATTATCCGCTTTCCTTGCAGTCGTGGCCCCTAGACGCGAAAAAAAGGGGAGCCACCCGGCTCCCCGCAATCTGAGCAACACCCCTGAAACGGCCTTGTTAGAAAACGAATTTCACTCCGAGCTGTATCGTTCTCGGATTACTCGAGAACACCTGATCGGGACGGTTAAAGGTCGAATTGGCTGGATTCAACGAGTTCCGAATCTGACTTCCGGTAGTGAAATCAGTCGGCTTGACATCACTTAGATAACCACCTATGTACTGCGGATGATTGAAAGCGTTTAGGAACCCAGCGAAAAGTTCGAATCGAGCGCTCTCCGTGATGTTGAATGATTTTTGTAGCGTTACGTCGATGTTGTTGATCGGCGGCAGCGCATAGTTGTTACGCGACGCGTTGGGATAGACGCCGGCTTCCGCCCGGATAAAGCGTGCATTTGGATTCGTTGCGAGGTAGCCAACCACATCGCCAGCACTATTGGTTAGATCCGTCACGCCACTGCCGACATTGTTTGTTCCCATGGGATTCACGACCACACGATCCCCGGCGTTATCTCCATTCAGATTCGCATCGGTGACGCTTTGCAATGTTGCCCAGGTACCAGATTGAAAGGTGTAGATCGGAGCAATTTCCCAATTTCCGACCACATTCTTAAGCAGCCAGGAACTGGAGTTCTTGAAGTATGGCACGTCGTAGAGGACAGTAAGGGTCGCTCTCTGACGGTGATCGAGAGCCGAGTCGGCGCGTTCCGCGCGCATGTCTTGAAAATCCTGTGGCCGGCGCGGTGTCGTTACCGTGGAAAAAACCTCGGCAGTCGAATCGTCGATATTGTGGCTCCAGGTATACGACGCGATGAATTGCAGACCATTGGTGAAACGGCGCGTCAGTTGTGTGGCAAGGCCATGGTAAACAGAGTTGCCAATGGGCATGAAAGCCGTAAGATACGACCCGTTAAATCCGGCGGCATCGTAAGCGGGGAGAAACGTACCCCCCTCCTCATCTTGAAGTTGGCTTAATGTCAACGGTAGCGCATCCAAGGCGGCTTGTGATGGAGCGGACAAATAAACCGGCAGCGAATGCGAGGGCGTTACTACGGAGAAAGCATTCAGCCGCGTCTGGACGGGCAGGTTAATGCCCCGTGTGCCGAGATAGCGAACGTCCAGCGTGTAATTTTGTGCAAATACGTGCTGAATGCCAAAGTTCCATTGGATCGACTTGGGTAATTTCTGATCGGGCACATAGCCGGAGGTCAGAGAACGAGCAGTGGCCTGATCGAGGGCGCCGGCGGACGCCGTGTCCGGAATGGCACCACCTGTCATGAAGTTACTCGTCAGCGGCGTAGAATCAACGGTAACCTGAAGCTGCGGCGGCGCGGAAAGAATTCCGAGGTTATCGAACAGCTGATCGTAGCCAAGACCGAAGCCTGCTCGAATGGAGGTGTTGCCGCTGGTGCCCGGTGAATAAGCGAATCCGATCCGAGGCATGATCGCATCTGTTTGCGGCTTCGGCTCGCCAAAGGTAATTAGTCCCGGAGCGTTCGAAATCGCGTTCAGGGTTTGAAGCCGTTCACTATAGGGAACGGTGGTGTACTCATAACGAAGCCCAAGGTTTATGGTGAAGTTCGACCGAACTTTCCAGTCGTCATTAATGTACATCCCATTCGCAATCTGATCTCCATAGTAGGTGACATTTCCGGTAGTACGTTCGAGGAATTGATCCGGGACAATATCCTGAAGATATCCCTCGAGAGTACCCCAGTCATATTCACCGCGGGCACGTTGCGTGAAGCCCTGAGGCGAAATCATTTTGCGGAACTCATAACCCATCTTGATGTTATGGTTTCCTTTCGTCCAACTCAAATTGTCCGACCCCTGATATGTATTTTGGACCGTGAACTGGGGCGAATTATCGTCAGGCCCCAAATCGAGATTGAGTTCATAAATGTAAATATTGGGAAAGACGCTTAAGCCTGGGAACTTTTGCGGGCCCACCGGATAATCTTGAAAATACCGGTTGTAGCCAAGGCGTAGTTCGTTGACCAAGTTCGGCGAGAAGTTGTGAAATTCACTAATCGTCCCAAGATAATAGTGCTGGGGCGCATCAACCCAGAATTCTGGTGGATAACCTAAGTAGTCTTGGTATGACCAGCGATTTGTGATGAAGCGGCCGCGGATGCTGTCCTTATCGGAAATATTGTAATCGAGAGAAGCTACTCCGCTCAGAATGTCCTGATGCCGAGTCAGCGTCTGGCTCACGAGTCCCGTCGGAATAGTCGCGCCCCCAACCACGACCGGATCACCGTTCGGAAGATCTGCCGGCGCGGTAGCCGTTGCCGCTGTGCCGAGATATTGATGCAGAACATTGAGATTGGTCGAACTGAGTCCTGGAATCCCGGATATAGTGGCCCATCCATCGGAGGTAGGACCATAGACCGCTCCGGGGATGGTGTCCTCTCTCAGTTTGTCCTCCTCGACGTTCACAAAGAAGAACATCTTATTGCGTTTGATGGGCCCGCCAATTTGACCGCCAAAGCGATTATCGTCGTAGCCGGGATGCGGAGGAGTGCCTCCCACGATCGACTGTTGGTCGGCGGCATTCAAATTCCGATTTTGAAGATACTCGTAGAGCCGGCCGTGAAACTCGTTCGATCCGCTTCTGACAACCTGATTGAACTGGCCGCCGGTAGAGTGCCCGTACTCAGGTGAAAATTGATTCTGAAGAACCGTAAACTCAGCGACGGCGTCATTCGGGATGGTCACAAGAGGTCCGGTAATGCTCTTGCTGTTATTGTCAATTCCCTCGACGGTGAAATTGTTGTTGCGCGGACGCTGTCCGCCGACCGATGGCCCTGTGCCTACTCCGACCGAGCCGCTGGTCGCCACGCCTGCATTCAGCAGGGAAAGATTGATAATTCCGGAGCCTTGGGCTCCGATAGGCAGATCCTGTAGCTGGCGCGTGTCGAAATTGTTTTGTATCTGCGCATTCGTGGTATCGATGGTTGCCGCCGCAGCCGACACTTCCACGCTTGTTGCGGCTGTCCCAACCGCGAGCGTCACGTTCAGAGTAGAAATTTTATTCAATTCCACCGAGACGTTCTTCCGTTCGGCTTTCGCAAATCCGGATGCGCTGACTGAAAGATTATAGGTCCCCACCAAGAGATTGCTGAGCCGGTATTGGCCCGAAGACGACGCGGTCGTTGAAACCTGAATCTGGGTCGCTGTATTCGTTGCGATAATCTCGGCGCTGGGGATGGTTGCCCCCGTGGCGTCGTAAATCGTGCCGGTAAGGTCGCCGCTTGTCGATTGGCCGAGCATCACCGCGCAACTCAAAAACAGGGCGGCGAGCGTGTAGGCGAGCCGTCCTCTTCTGGTATTCATGTCGTAATCTACTCCTTAGTTGCAGCATGCAATACGCTGAGGAGCATATCACGTTCCAAACGATAACGTACTGAAAACATTGGTCGGAAATCACGCGCATCGCTATCGAGCTATGTGTAATGAAATGTAAGACCGAGTGGGTTATTTCAATAATGGAAAGTCAATACTTAGTTTCGCGTTAATTTCGCCCGAATTTACACCAGGAAGAAGTAACGGGGATTTTAGCGGACTACTCGGAGGTTGCGGGGGCGCCGTCAATTTCGGTCCCTGAACGGGTGCGGCCCGCTTTCCGATACGATGGCTATATATTATGCGGCGCCGCATCGCCCTGATCTTCGCGGGTATCGTCTTCTGTGTTCTGCTCGCGCTGGTCATCTGGCAGGGTTCGTTCAATTTCGGTTCTTACGGGCCTGTTGGCCTGCAGCAGACGGTCATCACCTGGGCGGTATCGACTGTCATTTTTCTGCTGACGGTGATGCTCGGGTTCATGCTGTTCCGAACAACCGTAAAGCTGTACATCGAGCGACGGAGCAACCGGGAAGGGTCGCGGATCCGCTCAAAGCTGATTTTGGGCGCCCTGGCTCTCACGTTGACGCCGGTGCTATTTTCGGTGCTGTTCAGCGTGTACGTGCTGAATCGGAGTCTCACGAAATGGTTCAGCCGGCCCGCGGAAAACGTCGCCATTAATCTGCATGACGTGGACCGGGCCTTTCGTTCCGAATCGCAGGAGCGCGCCGAGGCCGAGGCGGACTGGCTCAGTCTGCTGCCGCAGGTGCAGGAGGCGGTCCAGAGCGGACACATCGACAACACCTTTTTTAAGACGGCCTGCGTATCGCGGCGCATTGAATCTCTGGTTGTTAGCCGCATAGATGGCACATCGCTGACGTTGTGCAGGAACAAGGACAAGCCTTCGACACCGGTTCTCGAAGCGCACGCGGACGTCGCGGCCGCGGGCGTGAAACTGGCGTCTCTTTCGGTTCGGTCCGCGATGAGCGTCGATCTCGCCGCCAAGCAGACCGCCATCGACGCCTACCTGGAGCAGCAGAAACAGCTTGCGGGCGGGAAGAAATTTTATCAGAACGCTTACTTCCTGCTTATCTGCCTTATCACTCTGTTCGTGCTTTTTTTTGCATCGTGGCTCGCACAAATTCTTGCGCGCCAGATTATCGTTCCGATCTCCGCATTGCTGGGCGCGGCCCGCGAAGTACGTCAGGGCAATCTGGCATATCGCATTCGCGTGAAAGCGATGGATGAACTGGCGACGCTGGTGCGCTCTTTTAATGAGATGACTAGCGATCTCGAGAGCAACGCAAAGGAGTTAGAAGCTCGCCGGCGGTTTACAGAGGCGATTCTTGAAAGCATTCCGACCGGCGTGATTTCCGTTTCAGACGACGGCCGAATTGAGCGTGTGAACCGCGCGCTTCTCGGTATTTTTCCGGGCGATGTAGTGCAGATGGCGCGCCGGCTTGACGATCTGTTTTCGCACGAAGATCTTGCCGAAATCCGCTACTTGATGAAGCGGGCCCGGCGAACGGGAGCCGCCGGGAGTCAGCTTGAAATTGCAAACGACGAAGCTGTTATGCACCTGGCCGTAACCGTGGCTTCGCTCGAGCAGCGCCGCGGGTTCGTTCTTGTCCTTGAAGACACGAGTGAACTGCTGCACGCGCAAAAATCGGCCGCCTGGCAGGAGGTCGCCCGCCGCATCGCGCACGAGATAAAGAATCCACTGACGCCGATTTCGTTATGCGCCGACCGGATCGCAAGACACTTGCTGCGCGTCAAACTGTCGCCTGAAACTCGCGCGATCCTTGACGAGTGCACCTCGACGATCCAGCAGGAGGTCCAGACGGTAAAAAGCCTGGTCGACGAGTTTTCGCAATTCTCGCGTTTTCCGGCCGCGCAACCCGCGCTTTCCGACTTGAACGAGATCGTAGAAAGCGCGATGGCCGTATTCGCGGAACGTTTGGACGGAATCGCCGTCACACTATCGCTCGATCGGAAGCTACCTGTGGTGATGGCCGACCGGGAACAGATCAAGCGAGCGATCGTAAACCTGGTGGACAATGCGGCCGAAGCGTTGAAGGACGCGCCGGTTAAGAGTTTGCTTGTATCGACGCAGCAGAGCGGACCCGACACCGTGGAACTGATCGTAGCGGACACGGGCTGCGGCATATCCGTCACGGATAAGGAAAAGCTCTTTCTGCCGTACTTCTCGACGAAGAATCGAGGCACGGGGCTCGGACTCGCGATCGTCAGCCATATCATCGCGGAGCATCACGGGCGCGTGCGGGTGGAAGACAACCGCCCGGCCGGCGCTCGGTTCGTGGTCGAAATTCCCACACATGTAGCCATCGAGTCGGATACGCCGCCGCATGAACCGGCCGTCAGAGCGTAGGCTGCGATCCTGGGAGATGAGAAATGGCGGGCGAGGCATGCCCAGCGGCTACGGGCTCCTAATTTGTTGGGTGGGGGCATTACCGCGGATTTTAAACAAATATGTTCCGCGAGACGCGCCGCAGGCCGCCGAGCAGGGAAAATCGAATTCATAGAGCATGGCACTGCGAAGAACCAAAGTTCTGATTGTCGACGACGAGGCAAATATCCGCCAATCGCTGTCGGGTGTGCTGTCCGACGAGGGTTACGACTGCGGAGCAGTATCCACGGGAGAGGCCTGCCTGGAAGAATTGAACCGCGTGAGCTACGAAGCGGTGCTGCTCGATATTTGGATGCCGGGCATCGACGGCATGGCGACGCTTGAGCGCATACACGCGATTCCGCCGGGGGACCGGCCGGTGGTGGTGATGATATCGGGCCACGGCAACATCGAGACAGCCGTAAAAGCTACGAAGCTGGGCGCGTTCGATTTCATCGAGAAACCGCTCACCATTGAAAAGGTCAGCCTGGTGCTCAAGAACGCCGTGCAGCAGCGGCGAATGGAACTCGAACTGGCGCGCTTGCGCGAGGAAGGCGGGACACCGGAAATCATCGGGGATAGCGTGCCCATGAAAGCGTTGCGGCAACAATTGAAAGTGATGGCGGCCACGAACGGACGCGTACTCATCTATGGCGAAAGCGGCACAGGGAAAGAACTGGTGGCGCACGCAATCCACAGTTCCAGCCTGCGGTCTACAGGGCCGTTCGTGGAAGTAAATTGCGCGGCGCTACCGGAGGACCTGATCGAAAGCGAACTGTTCGGACACCGCCGCTCGAAATTCGACGGCACGCCGGATATCAAGATCGGGAAGATGCAGAAGGCCCAAGGCGGGACGTTCTTCCTGGACGAAGTCGGCGACATGAGTCTGAAGGTTCAGGCCAAGGTATTGCGCGCGCTGGACGAACACAAATTTGAACCGGTGGGCGCGTCGCAGACCATTCAAGTGGATGTGCGCGTAATAGCCGCGACGAACAAGAACCTGGAGCAGGAGATCGAGCGGGGTAATTTTCGCGAGGACCTGTTCTACCGCCTGAACGTAATCCCCTTTACCGTGCCCCCGCTGCGCGAGCACGCTGAAGATATTCCCTTACTGGCGGAGCACTTTCTTCGTGAATTCGCCACAGCTTACGGGAGGCGCCCCAAAGAATTGACCGCCGATGCCCTCGATGCCTTGAGAAATTACCACTGGCCCGGCAATGTGCGGGAACTGCGGAACCTGATGGAACGGATCGTGATTCTGTATCCTCAGCATCGGGTCGAAGCCCGGCATCTTCCTCTTGGGACCGCCAAGCGTGTGCCGGCGACGCGATCCTGGGATGGATTCGCCAGCCTTCATGACGTGAAGGAGGCAGCAGAACGCGAATACATTCTTCACACATTGGAAGAGACAGGCGGCAACGTCACACGCACCGCTGAATTGCTCGGCCTGGAGCGAAGCCATCTCTACCGCAAAATGAAAAGTCTCGGAATCGCGGCAAAGGAGTGAGCATGCTGCCGGACCGGCGGATCGTTGCGGAGCAGCTACCGGCGTGAGGCGGTTCTCGCGTGCGTGTGCCGTCTTTCGGCGAACTCTTCGATCATCTTGTCGATAAAAGCGGGTATGTCTTCGGGCTTGCGGCTGGTGACCAGCCCGTGATCGGTGACCACCTCTTCATCCACCCATTCCGCTCCAGCATTTGCGAGATCGGTTCGTAGGGAGGGCCACGACGTCATACGTTTCCCGCGCACGCCGCCGGCTTCGATCAAGGTCCATGGTCCGTGACAAATCGCAGCGATTGGTTTATCTGTTTCAACAAAGTGCCGGACGAACTTTACGGCATCGTTGTTGGCTCTCAGCTTGTCGGGATTCATGACCCCGCCGGGAAGCAACAAAGCATCGTAATGGTCCGGGTTTGCTTCGCTTAACGTCTTGTCAACGGGGATCTCCGTCCCCCAATCTTTCATATCCCACGCCCGTATTTTCCCCGATTCAGGTGAGATTACTTCAGTCGTTGCGCCGGCCTTTTCGAGCGCCTTCTTCGGCTCAACCAACTCCACCTCTTCGACTCCGATGGTCGCGAGTATCGCAACCCGCTTCCCTTGAATATCTCTTGCCATGGCTTCCTACCGGCTCCTTTCACTCATATATCCGACTGCGAATTGGCTCCTGGAGTTTCTTAAAACGGCAACTGCGGGCATCCCTTTAGCGGTGCTGAATGGTTCGATCCAGCGGGCACTGCGCTCGACCCGGCTTCTTACTCGTAACAGCGCTGCACGTCGAAGATCTCAGAAATCGTTGGAACCAGGCACATGCGGGCGCCCGGCACCCGCGTACCCGGCGATTCTGCGCACGTGAAACGTTATTGCCCCCGTATTGCTCACATAGAGCGGGCACGCAAAAAACACAATATGAAAGCCGTTGCGGTTTTTCCAAGCGACAAGAAGGTTGCGCTGATCGAGCATGACGAACCCGAGATCACTGCAAAGGATCAGGTCAAACTACGGATGCTCGACGTCGGCGTGTGCGGAACCGACCGGGAGATAGTCTCGTTCGATTACGGCACTCCCCCAAAAGGCTCGCCTTACCTGATAATTGGCCACGAATCTCTGGGTGAAGTAGTCGCAATTGGAAAACAAGTGACGAATGTGAAGACCGGCGACCTCGCCGTGCTGACAGTAAGACGTCCCTGTGCCGAGATGTGTCCGGCGTGTGCCGAGGGCCGGCAGGATTTCTGCTACACAGGCCACTACAGCGAGCGCGGCATTGTGAGGCATCACGGCTATATGACGGAATACGTCGTCGAGCATGCCGCCTACGTCAATCCGGTTCCGCCGGAGCTGCGTGACATCGGCGTTTTAACCGAGCCGCTGACAATTGCCGAGAAAGGCTACGAGGAAATCGAAATCATTCAGCAACGTATGCCCTGGACTTGTCCGGATGAGGCGGGAAGCAGACAAACTTGCCATACGGCGCTGGTGCTGGGCGCCGGTCCTGTCGGATTACTTGGGGCCATGAAGCTGGTCATCGAAGGTTTCCGGACGTTCGTCTATTCGCGCGGCTCGGAAACCGAAAAGCCTCCACTGGTTCAGGCGATCGGCGCAACGTTTTTGTCGACTGATTCCGTGAAGCCGAAGGATTTGCCCGCGGCGTGTGGCGCGCAAATCGATGTTGTCTATGAAGCGATGGGCGCCGCGGATCTCGCTTTTGCCGTGATCCGCGAACTTGGCCGGAACGCCATTTTCGTGTTTACCGGCGTGCCTGGGCGCAAGAATCCGATACCGGTGGACACGGCGATGATTATGCGCGATATGGTTCTGAAGAATCAGCTCATCTTAGGCACCGTAAACGCAAGTCCTCTACACTTTCAAAACGCAATTGTCGACTTGGGGAAGTTTCGCGCCAAATTCCCGCACACGGTCGCCAACCTGATTACACGCCGGTACCCGATCGAAGAATATCGACAGCCGCTGTCAAACCACGGCGGCATCAAGAATGTTATTTCATTGAATGGTGCTTGAAAGCCGCGCCGTGTCCGCTCGCAGTTGAGCGCGAACCGCTCGCACGAGCCGCAACAATAGGCTCTCGATTCCCTTTTGGGTAAGTCCGATATCCGGGATGCGGGCGATCTCTATTCCTTTGAACCCCAGCCCGTAATACAACCAAAACACCAGCAGATCGCGCTGCTGCGCCGGGCCCCTCGAGACTTGCCGCGCGGCTGCGTAGATCTGTCCGAGCAGAATGTCACGTTCCAGCTCGCCAGGGTGGTCCTGTAACGCTGGAGTGCAATATAACTTCAACGGATCTGTGATTTGGCGCCCCCGTTTAACTGCAAAGCGCGCCTTCGCGGAGTCTCGAACAACATTCGCTGTAACGACCCTGATGTACGCATTGAAATGCTCAACATCGCTCCATTCGAATTCACGCAGGACACGGCAATCTTCGGCACAAATCCGGACGTACGTTTCCTGGATCAGATCCTCAGCCTGCTCTGAGCCGCTAAGGTTCAGGCGGCGGCAGAGCCGCAGCACAACGGAGCGAATGAGCGGGTCGAGGCGGCGAACGAATTCCGCCCAGGCTGATGCATCACAGTCTCTTGTACAGCGCCGAACCAGAACTTGTAGATTGTGAGGATCGACTTTGATGAACGAGGGGGAAATACACGAAGGGAAGGCTCCAAGCATGATTTGTCACCCGAAATGGCTTTCACCCGGTTAAGCGGATTTTGACGCTGGAAAGGGCCAAACATCGCTCCACGCCTCGCGTGTAATTCAACTCACGCTTTGACAAAAGATTGCAGTACTATCATGTAGAATCAAACCCAAACCCCCGGCGCATGCTCATGTACACTTGAGAGCAAGGATCTTTGACGTTATGGCATTTACCGCAAAAGTCAGGCACGTCGGCGATGTAGCTATCGTCGATCTCGATGGCAGGATCACCCTCGGCGAGAGCACTGGAACGTTGCGTGATACTCTGCGCGGCCTGCTGGCTCAGGGAAGCAAAGGCATCGTTCTCAACATGGCCGGCGTGGGCTATGTGGACAGCGCCGGACTCGGTGAACTTGTGGGCGTGTTCACGACCGCGAAGCATCAGGGCGGCTCGGTGAAATTGCTGAACCTGCAGAAGAAATTGAACGATTTGCTGCAGGTCACAAAACTTCACACGGTGTTTGAGTCGTTCGATAACGAACAGCAAGCTATCGAGAGTTTCGACAAAGCAGCCTCGGCCTAAAATCTTTCACGCCGAATCATTGCGGCCAAGTTAACAATAGGCCTTTGCTACGCTACCGTTCATGCGATTGGCATTGCTCCTCGCCTTGTTGTGGCCGGGCATTACGGTTGCGCAAATAAGCGATAACGTTCAGATATCCACGCTCAAGAACGGAATGAAAATCCTCGTACAGGAGGATCACACCATCCCGACAGTGGCGCTGTACTTTTTCTATCGCGTGGGTTCGCGCGACGAAAGGCCGGGCATCACCGGCATTTCACACTTCTTCGAACACATGATGTTCAACGGCTCACAACAATTCGGGCCGGGCGAATTCGACCGCCAAATGGAAATGCGCGGCGGCAATAACAACGCATACACAACCAAGGATGTGACCGTCTATACCGACTGGTTTCCGCCGGATGCCCTGGAGTTGATGATGCGGATGGAATCCGACCGCATGGCGCATCTGGCTTTTCAGCCAAAGATCGTCGAATCCGAGCGAGGGGTGGTCTATTCCGAGCGGCGCTTGCGCGTGGATAACGATAATTTCGGGGCTTTGGAGGAACAGGTGAACGCCGCCGCGATCATCGCTCATCCTTATCACTGGCCAGTGGTCGGCTGGGCCTCGGATATTGAAGCCTGGACGATGCAAGATCTGGAGACGTACTACAAGCAGGGATACGCCCCGAACAACTGCATCATGGTCGCCGCGGGCGACGTGAGCGCCGAGCGTGTTTTCCAGTTGGCGCAACAGAATTTTGAAGTAATTCCATCTCACGCTACTTTCGGAGAGCCGCGCACAGTCGAACCGAAACAGGAAGGTGAACGGGTCGTGCGCCTTCGCAAGGAAGCCGAACTGCCTCTTCTCATGATGGCGTTTCACATGCCGCCGACGAAGAGCCCGGACTATCAGGCGATTGAAGTGCTGCAGACTATTCTTGCCACCGGCGAGAGTTCGCGATTGTATTCGCGGCTGGTAGACAAAGAACAAGCGGCTTTGAACGCACAGGCTTTCGATGAACCTTCTCTCGACCCCTACCTGCTGGACATCGTGGTCGAACCGCGCGCGGGCGTCGATATCAGCCATGTGCGAGCGCTGGTTCTCGATGAGTTGGAAAGGATTAAGACGTTTCCGGTGCCGGAAACAGAATTGCGGAAGGCAAAGAACCTGTGGCTTGCCGCTCATTACCGCGAGTTGAAGAGCAATGCCGGACGCGCAAACATGCTCGGAACCTACGAGGTCTTCTACGGCGATTACAAAAAGCTTTATGAGGAGCCGGCCGAAGTTGAGAAAGTGACGGCCGCAGATGTTCAGCGCGTTGCTAAGCAGATACTCACTGCGGAGAATCGGACCGTTGGCATTCTAATGCCACAATCGAAGCGAATTGAGGAGTCTCGGCAATGAGGAATGTTCTGCCTGTGCTGCTCGCACCTGTGCTGCTCGCACCTGTGCTGCTCGCGCTTGCGCTAACCGCGCCGCTTGACGCCGCAGCTTTGCGGCTGCCGCCTTTTTCGCGACAGGTTTTGCCGAACGGCCTGACACTCGAAGTGATGCAGCGTAAAGGAGTGCCGCTGGTTGAAATCGACGTGGCTGTGAAAGGAGGCATGGAATCGGATCCGGCGGATCAGCCGGGACTCGCCGAAGTGACGGGTGAACTGCTCCGGAAAGGCACGGCAAGCCGCAGCAGCGATCACTTTTCGAGAGACCTTGACGCGCTCGGCGGAAGATATCGCATTCGCGCCGACGCCCAATCAACACTGCTGCAATCAGAATTTTTATCGAAGGACTTCAGTGCAGGGCTGGCCTTGATTTCAGACGCAGTTCTCCATCCGACGTTCCCTGAATCGGAAGTGAAGAAGCTGCTTGCACAGCAGATCGACAAGATCAAAGCGACAAAGGACAATCCGGCGGAGGCGATTGAGCCGTATGCCGAAGCCTTCTTCTTCGGCGCACGCCATCCCTACGGACGGGTGATGAGCGAGGTCTCTCTCGCACATATAAGTCGCGACAGCATCGCGCAGTATCACCAACGGATATACTCGGGACGCAATCTGGTGATCGCCGTTGTTGGTGACATTGATGCGCAGCGCGCGAGAGCGGCGATCGAAAGAGCTTTCGATTCCACTCCCGGTGGCGAAGCCTACCAATGGATGAAACCGGTTCGGCTGGAACGCCCGGGGCAGGCCCGACTTCTGCTGGTGGACAAGCCGGCGGCGACGCAAACGTATTTCTACATTGCGCAACCCGGAATCGACGCAAAAAACCCGGATCGCGTGCCGGTTTCCCTTGTGAACACGATCTTTGGTGGCCGTTTCACGTCGATGTTGAACGAAGAATTACGGGTGAAATCCGGCCTGACGTACGGCGTGCACAATATCATGGATGAAGACCGCCTGCAAGGCATGAACTCGATCTCAACATTCACGAAGACCGATTCGACCGGCCAGGCAGTCGCATTGTCGCTCCAGGTGCTGGAAGGCTTGAACCAGCACGGCCTCAAAGCCGATCAACTCGCTTCGGCGAAAGCATACGAGCAGGGCGTTATTCCGCGCACGATGCTTGAGACGTCCGAAGAACTGGCGAGACTTTTGCTGCGCCTGGAAATGCTCGACTTCGGTCCGGACGAAGTAAACACGCTGTTTCAACGGATGAATGCGGTCACCATCGGCGAAGCGAACAGAGTCGCGCGGAAGTACTTCGAGACAAACGGGCTGACCTTCATTTTTATCGGCGACGCTAAGAAGATTCGAGCGCAGGTAGCCCAATTTGCACCGTCGATAAAGCAAATCGAAATCAGCGCGCCGGGATTTGGCGGGATGTAGCGATACATTTTGCGACGAGGAAGGGGGCGCTGGAGACCTGCGATGACATTGCAGGCCCACAGTCTCCCTCGGCAAAATAATGCTTGTAAGCACGACCCAAAGCTGATACTACTGGCTGATCGGAGGCTTTCGCGCGCGTGACCAACATGACCTTTACCGACAAAGCCGGCCTGAGCGCGGACGTCCAGCTTCGCGACGATTCACTTCTAGGGCAGTCGAAGCTGATGCAGATTCTGGCACCCACCGTTTCGTTGCTTGCGGATCCCGAGCAACCGATCAATCAGGTTGCCTTTAGAAATGTGGCTCTGGGCGCCAAGTTCAATGCGCCGTCGTTGTCGATTGGTGGAGATGTTGACCTTGCCATTACGGCCGGTGTGAACGGCGCGCTTTCCATAGTGCTGCCCTCTGACAAAATGCTATTCGGCCAGGACGACTTTGTGCCGGCGATTCCGCTCGCCGCCGATGAATGCTGGATGGGGTTCGAATTGGACGCCTTTCTCGGGGGCAAACTGGGCGCCACAGTCAATGGTTTCGGAGCCGACATTGCGGCATCAAGCAAACTAGGTCTTACAAGCTACATTCTGTTCAAGAGCACCGGCGCCGGCTTCCCCGGCTTCAAGAGCGCCCTGACCAGTTTACTGAACGGATTTTCTGCGAATTTCCGCGTCGACGATTTCCGTCGTCAGGTGCCTGGCACGGTGAATGTCACGGGCCTTAGCGGCAGCATAGCATTTAGCGGGTCGTATTCCCTGCCCGCCAGTGTTCATGCGCTCGCCTCGTCCGACTTGCCGTTTAATTACAAAATTAATGTCAATCCGGGCGCAAGCTTAACGATTGCCGGGGAAATCGCGCTCTCCGGCGAGTTCGTTGTACGCAGCCACAAGATTAGCGAGACCGAATTGCAGTTAGGAATCTACAAGAAGAAAGGCTCCAGCCTCACTGCGACGTTTTCCGCCGGCGCCGGATTGGAAGCCGATTTCGGCCGCCCAACGAGCACGGATGGCGTATCGAGGGATCTGATTTCTACGTTCTTCAAGACCGCGCTTCCGGGTGTTCGCCCGGAACAAGCCGGCATTGTCGGGGATCGAGCGATTGCGCTGCGGGGGGTGCTGAGCGACAGCATCGACCGCAGTCTTTCGATCGCGATGAATGTAGCTTGTTCGGCCGGCACCACGGACGAAGCAAGTGTTGTGTATCTGATCGACCTCGCGTCTGGCGATCAAGACAAAACTGATGCCGCGCTCGGTTCCGCGCTCAAGGGAAATTGGACTGCTCTCGAATCTCTTCCGAACGCTCGGGCGCTCCGGAACGTATTTCGAGAGACACACGATTTCCAACACTCGATCAATATCAATCTGCTTGGGGTCTACAACGCCGAAACTCTGACCGATTACGTAAGCTCCTGCAAAATCCTGCACGGCGACGACGGCCAAATCGTAATAGTCGATCAAGTGAAAGCGAGCGAGATCGAAGTATCTTCCAAGTCGAACGTCGCCGATGGCGAAAAGCTAAGGTCGGCTCTCTCGCGCGAGTTTCTCAGCACGGTGACATACGCCGCAAGCGCAGGAGGGCCGGCCGGCGCAAAGCTGAATGCCAACCTTTCCGTGTCGCAAGTCCATTACCGGTATGCCCGGCAAATGGGCGCGCAGCAGATGCGGGACGAACTCCTGCTCGGCGTCGCGCTCAGCATCGTTCAGCCGGGGAGCTGGGACGGCATTCTTGCCTCCACGCCGAACTTCAGGCATGTGAGCGTCGCCGCTGCCGCGGAATACGATAGCGCCGGCGCTATGCATTTGTTCTTTTCGGATCCGATAAATCAAACACCGTACACGCGCTCGACACTAGAGAGCATCGGGCGAAAAGTGATGATTGCGTTGATCGAGCCCAACAGTCCTGGGAGCACCGCGCGCATTCTGGCGCTCTCGAGCAATCCGGTTTGGAATGCGATGAACGAGCTTGGAGCTACGGCATCATTCGGTCAAATCCCGGAGTTAAGCCACTTCAATGTCAACGAACTCGCAGTCATTGCCGCCGACTGGATTGATGTCCGGTGGTGGGCGGACGCGATGCTGGAGGTCGCGCCCAAGCTGAGCGAGATGCTCGCCGCCGTCGAGCGATCTACTGTGGCGGACCCGACGACCGATCCTGAGTTCATGAAGAAACGTGAGGCTCTGGCGCATGTACTGGGCGCCGTATCGCGTACGACGCGTTCGGCATTTTCCGAAGGATGGGGACTCGCCGTAATGGCAACCCTTTCGAATGGCGCGGCTAAGCTTTCAATGGACATCGGGTGGAACAGCCAAATCCGGCATTATCAGAACAGACAAGCGCTATCGGCCGGAGCCCAACAGGGGTAAAGCTTTTTCATAAGCACTGTTTGCTAACCGGATCAAATGACCCTGGATACGGCGGCGCGCAGCCAGATCGCCGCCGCGATTGCGCCGGGATCCGGATGCCCCAATGCCCGTTCGGCGAGATAGCTGGATCGGCCCCGCTTAGGGAACATAGTTGCGGTCGCTTGGGCGCCGCTTTCCGCAGCATCCACCGCCGCCTTCAGCGCCTCCGGCGTGTTCAGCCCGATCAGAAGCCCGGAACGAAAGGTGCCGGCGAACGGGATGAGCGCGTCGAGCATTGTCCTGTCACCGGCGCCGGCCCCACCCATTTCCCCAATGGCTTCGCATGCTTCTACGGCCGCCTGCGCCCAGTCCACCGCATCAAGTGTGCTGCTGCCGCGAAGTGAGTTCGCGGCTCTCAACAGGAACACTCCATAGAGCGGACCGGATGAGCCGCCCATGGACTGCTGTAGTGTCATTGCAATCTCTTCCAACGCTTCCGCGACCTTACTGATCGCCTGTGTATTTATATTCTGAAGCACTGCTTTCGCCCCACGAGATAATGTGATGCCCAGATCGCCGTCTCCCACGGCGCGATCCAACTCCGTCAATTGAGGCTCCGCATCGATCAGAGCGTTGCAGGCCGCTTCGACGATAATCTTCATCCGGCGCCCGGTTTCCGTTTGGACGCGGAGTTCTCGCAGGCGCGCGGTGGTTTGCATCGGAATATGTTCTTCGACGACCCTCGGCCTTTCCAGAGCGGCATGGGGCCAGGCGGGAGCCGAAGTAGGCGCATCCAGCCAGCGAAGGAGAGAATCGTCCAGCTTCAATAACGAGATCGAAACACCCGCTGTATCGAGCGACGAAACGAAAGTGCCCGAATACACTCGTTCGACCACCAACTCACGTTCTCGCAAAGCCGCGAGGGCACGCCGCGCGACAATCGCAAGTTCCATGGTCGTAGTGGCGCCAAGATTATTGATCAGCAATGCGACGCGATCACCTGGCACAAGATGCTGGCTTCTCAGAACCGGCTGAAGAAGCTGATCCACCAACTCATCGGCGGGGGCCAGATGCATCCGGCGAAAGCCGGGCTCGCCATGAATACCAAGGCCCAGTTCGATCTCGTTTTCACCAAGAATAAAACCAGGCTCCCCAATTGCCGGTACGATGCCCGCGGAAAGCGAAACCCCCATGGTAGAAATCGCATCGGCGGCAGTCTGAGCAATCATCGCTATCTCCGGCAAGCTTCTGCCTTCCGCCGCGGCGGCTCCCGCGATCTTGTGAACCAGGACCGTTCCGGCAATGCCACGCCTTCCCGCTCGATCCTGAACCTGCGCCAGCGCCACGTCGTCAGCCACATACACGGTCGCAACGTGAATGCCCTCAGCGCGCGCCATTTCGGCGGCTAGTCCGAAGTTGAGCCGGTCGCCCGTATAGTTCTTTACGATTAGCAGCACGCCCGGGCTGCCTGCGACGGCTTTGATCGCCGCCAGCACGGCATCGGCACTGGGCGAAGTGAACACTTCCCCGGCGACCGCCGCGCTCAACATTCCCGCTCCGACAAACCCGATGTGCGCCGGTTCGTGACCGCTGCCTCCGCCGGAAATAAGCGCCACCTGCTGCTCGCGAGCCGCAATGAAATCTGCCCGCAGAACGGCATTTTGGCCCTGGAGCCTGGACCATCCGGCGTGGATGCCGACAAGTCCTTCAATCATTTCCTGTACAACGCGCTCGGGTTGGTTAATGATTTTCTTCACAAGTGCCTCTTGGGAAAGGGCAAAGCAGCCGAACCGCATCGCTTTCAACTGCCGCGGCCATCTGTCCAGACCCGCATGATCTCACGCCCAAAGAAGGCCTGTATGGATTCCGAGTATTTCTCAGTATCATGAAGGTATGAAGACATCAAATCCTGCCTTCGGACCCAATGCTTATCCGCGTACGCTAGCGTACCGCGACATCGGCAGCCCGATGACGATCGCAGGTACCATCAACCGCACCGGCATCCTGCTGCTCTTAACGATGGCGACTGCAGCCTGGGTATGGAATCAGTTCTTGACGACGCGCGACCCGAGCACGGTAGGTCCGTACGTGATGGTTGGAGCGATCGGCGGCTTTATCGTCGCGCTCGTCACTATCTTCAAAAAAAGCTGGTCGCCGATGACGGCTCCGGTGTACGCGGTGCTCGAAGGGTTGTTCCTCGGTGCCGTCTCATCGGTTCTCGAGGTCCGCTTTCCCGGCATCAGTATTGAGGCCGTGGGCCTTACGTTCGGCACTTGCATCTGTATGCTTCTGGCGTACCGCTCGGGCCTCATCCGGCCAACGCAGAAGTTTATGATCGGCATCGTGGCGGCAACCGGCGGAATCATGCTGGTCTATCTGGTCACCATGGTTCTCGGTTTCTTCCATGTGAACGTGCCGCTCATCTATGGCAGCGGCCCAATCGGCATTTTGTTCAGCCTCGTTGTCGTCTCAGTCGCGGCATTGAACCTGATCCTCGATTTCAACATGATCGAGGAGGGCGCTCTGCGCGGCGCTCCCAAGTACATGGAATGGTACGGAGCGTTTGGACTGCTCGTGACGCTGGTGTGGCTGTACCTCGAAATGCTGCGATTGCTCACAAAGCTTCGCGATTCCCGCTAGACTAGCGGCTACATTCGGCTTCGAGCTTTTTATAGACTTCTTCAGCATGGTCGTATGCGGAACGGGCAGTTCCGAGTTGATCGACCGTGATGCGCGGAGCCTTCTGCGTCCAGCACTGATGGACTGCGTTCCGGCACCATTCCGCGCTGGCGCGAGACGCGCGAATGGGTTTGCCCGCCACCCTCAGAAAGATTGGATTGGTATGCGCGGCGGGCAAGATGCGGACAGCCACCCAACTGCTCTGCGAAATCGGCACATCGAACGAGACATCGTGAACGGCGCCATCGGCAAGCACCTGCTTACGTGCGGCGACCGCTCCATTCACAACCAACTCAACAGGAACCTCGCGGGACTCGCCTATCCGCGCGCGCTCGATCGTCCAGTAGGGTTCGTGGTCATACGGCAATTTTTGGATTTCGGGATGCGGCTGGGAATCAAGCAGCGCTGCAACGCGGACAGTGGCGTGCGCAACGCCTGGGGAAGATAGCGGTGCTTCGCTTCCATGCGTACCGACCTCGACGCCGTTCACCGTGAAATCCATCAGATGAGTACGGCCGTCCGACACGTAGCTGCGGCCTGCTTTTAAACCGCTTAGCCATGAGGCATAAGTAAGCGGTCCGTCGACCTTCACGTAGCTGCGTCCCCGGCCTACGCGGTCGTCGGTGATACATGGAAAATCGGTCTCACCGGCGATCCGAGTGCGGAATCCGACGTTTAGGGTGTGATACCAGATGCTTAGTTCCCAGACAAACGGCGTATCGCCCGCGGAGATGAAATCGACCGTATCCGGCTCCGTGACATCGACGATGTATTCATTCGCGCCAATGCCATCGAAGCCCGGCATTTCGAAACTCGGCAGCGCCTGATCGGAAACCTGCAAGCCCCAACCCGAGTGGGCAAACCCGACGACTGCTCCCTGCTGCTTCGCCCATTTCAGAATTGGAAGATCCCACGTAGGCCAGTCTTCAATCTTCCGGGTATGCGGGTAGTCCTGATCCTTCAGTCCAAGCAAAACCAAGTGTCCGGCGTGGCTCGACGGAAAGCCCGAGACTTCGAGATCGTAGTGCATCTTCTCGTTCGGCAACGAGAGCGGATCGTCATGGCCGGAAAAAAACTGCTTCTGATAGTAATAATCGGGCCCCCAGGTCAGCACGGCTCCGACGTTCAGCTTTTCGCCAGAGATCTGGCGCATCATGTCTTTCGGGAGCACACCTTCCGCCGGATTCTGGTAATGAGAGCAGCCGGCCGCGTGAACATGGTGATCGCCTGAATACCAGCCGAATTTCGACGGGTCGATCCAGCGATCCAGCTTAAAGCTAAGCTCCTCCGGGCCTTTGGTGTCGACCGAAAACTCCTTCGTATGTTGGTTGTATTCGGGACCACCCGTAGCAGCGACCGTGTAGTAGCCGGGCGGCAGATCAATCGACTCGCCATCGGCGCGATAGATTTGCGGCTGGAAGAAGAAATCCGGAGCGAGGCGCTTCGATGGATTGGGATACAGCCGGTCCCATCGATCTCGAATGGTGAGCGACGCGATGCTGGGCTTGCCGTTCTCGTCGAGCACGTGAATTTTGATTTGCCGGGCGGGATCGGCATGAAACAGGACGAGCATGTCATTCCGGAAGCCAATATCCTGGGTTCCCTGCCCCACGTTGAAACTGATGTCGGCCGAGCGTTGCCCGGCATCGCGGCTGTAGATTTCGAGAATCTGATACTCGACAGCCAGGCCGGACAGGCGTTCCTCCATCGGCGGCTTGTTGTAAATCGAAATGTCGGCCCAGCGATCGCGCACATCCGCCTTGGTCAGAACCATCTTGGGCGAAGGGTCGTTTTTCGAAGGGATAAATACGCGGCCGCTATTCGGACTGGCGACGTTCAGCGCCGATGTCACATTGCCGCCGTTGATCACCTTGACGAGAAAAAAACGCGAACCGCCTTGAACGAGCGCTGCTTGCGCAGAACCACGTTCCACCTTAACGCGGCTCTCGCCATTGATATCGACGACCGCCAGCACGAACGGGTCGAGCGCTGCTTCGATTTGACGGACGGCGGCCGATTCATCCGGCATCGCAATGGCGTGATTAATGGCCGCACGAGTCTTCTCGGGTAACGGCTGGCCGAGAAAGTTGAGGGCGTCCTCAAGCCTCCGCACCTGCTGCGCAAGCGGCTGAAGCGGAACGGGCGGAATCGAGCTCGCGGGGTGTACATGCGGCGTTTGCGCGCCTAAAGGCGGCAGCACAACTACCGCTACCATTAACGGAAGTAAGAAAAATTTCATCGCCACGGGCGAATCTATTGAATCACAAGTACAGGTTCAAAAGGGATCAGGCGGGCTTCACCTGATTGATGGGAAGCCCGCCCGTCTCATTGCGCGCGTACTAAAACTCGATGCGAGCCACTAACTGAATGTTTCGTGGCGTGCTCACCGTCCCATCCCAGGTACCGAAATCAGGGCTACTGATATCCGTACTGAAGGGAGAGCAGAAGCCCAGATTCTGCCCTGTGCAGACGAAGTTATGAATGTTGAACGCGTTGAACGCTTCGGCGCGAATCAGGAAGCTCACGCGTTCCGTGATCGCTGTTTTCTTGCCGATGCTGATGTCAAAGTTCTTATAGGGGAATCCCCGATAATTCGTGACCCGCTCCCCACCGCCGTAGAAATAATTGAAGTCATTGGGGGATTCGAACGAGCTTGCGTTGAATAAGCGATTGTTAGGATTGAAGCTGCCCTTGTCCTGTGCGAACGGGCTGGCCCCAGAAGTGATCTCGGGGATACAGGCTACTTGAAATTGACTTGGGACGTTGCAATAGCCGGAACGAAACAACAGCGGCGTCCCGGAAGCATATTTTGCGGTTGCGTTGACTTCCCACCCTCCAACAAGAGTGTTCACGAACCCTCCGCCATTCAGCCATTTCTTTCCCTTGCCGACCGGCAATTCGTAAGTTGCGGCAATGGTGAAATCGTTTGGTACATCGTCCTGAGAGATAGCCTTGTTCCGTTTACGTTCAAACGGTGAGATGACGCCGCCGGTGAGTCCGCCTGAGTTGAACGCAGTCGCCTGAGTGGCGCCGCCCGAGTCCGTAATCAGTTTTGAGTGAGTGTATGAGAGGAGAGCGTAGAGCCCGTTTGAATAGCGTTTCTCTAGTTTCAACTGGAAAGAATGGTAAGTGGAGTTCGCCACGTTTTCATTCAGGCCGTACAAGCCGTCGCAAAATTGCGGATAAGGCGTCAGGGCTTGAGCGACCGTCGGCGAGCAGCCACCCGTCGAAAGCAACTGATCGGCCCAGCCGGGATATGGGGCCGGCACTCCATCCAGGGTGGTGGTACCCGATTCGAACTGGTCCCTCAAGGCGCCCCCCATGCTCAGTAAGCTGGGGTTCAGCGCATTGATAGGCAGCATCTGAGACGGCAGCCGCGTCCCTTTGCTGCCGACGTAGGCCACGCTCACCATGGAGTTACCGCCAAGCTGTCGTTCAATGGTGAAGTTCCATTGCTGCGAGTTGGACAAATGATTCGCATCTTTCGGCCGATAAAGAATCTGGCCATTTGTTCCATTCGCGGCGGCGGGATCGATGTTGGGTGGCTGTTTGATCTGCGAAATCGGGAATCCATTCTGGAGATAGAACGCCGGGTCAATTCCGCCGAAAGCCGTCGCATTGGCGTTGGCGGTCTCATTAAGGCCGAACTGGCTGATACCGCCGCCCCACCCCGGATAGAACGCTTGCGTGTAGAAGATCCCGTATCCGGTGCGAATAACTGTTTTGTCATTCAAGGCGTAAGCGATGCCTATGCGCGGAGCGAAACCGCCATGCCAGTCATCTTCCGGATACCGTGCGCCAAGGCTGGCCGAGCCCCATTTGTCGCCGGCGAAGGCCAGGCTGCCAGGCCGGTTTCCCGCTCCGGGGTTGGGAGCGAAGCTGAAGAACGATGCGTTGTTGTATTTCTCGCTGGATGGGGAGAATGTCTCCCAGCGCATCCCATAATCCACGCTCAATTTGTTCGTGGCTTTCCAGGTATCGCCCGCGAATAACGCTAGCGAGTTCTGCCGCACGTAATTGGCGCCGTAGGGCAACAAGCTGACGCTGGCGCTATTTACCGCCCCCAGCAGGAAACTGGCAATCGCGTTGCCGCTGCCCGCTATGCCCGGTAGAGACGTCTGCGTAGGTTGAAAGTCGAAGCTGCCGGAACCATTGCCGCCATTGTGTATATTTTGGCCAAGCCGCCGGACCTCGCCGCCCATCTTTAAGGTGTGACGGCCGACAACCCAGGTAACCATGTCGTTCGTGATGTAGGACGGCCGAGTGGTGCGATCCTCGGTGTTCAGGCCAGTGCTACTGCCGTATTGGTAATAATCGTTGCCAAACGTAATTTGGGGCGGATAGTTATGATTCGGCACGCCTTGTATCTGCGGAATGTCGTCTGCATACTTGTAGTCGATGGACCCATAGCCTTCGTTGCGGTTCAAGTATCCGAATGCGAAATGGTTCAGCAGGGTCGGACTGAACGTATGGTCCCAATTGAGGCGGCTAACCCACGAATCCTGCGGATCCGAGAATGTGCCATCCGATAATTGAATCGGCAGGTTCGAAAAGAATTTAGCCGGAGTTGTCTGGCGCCAGATCGTCGCCGCGACGTGATCGGCATCGCCGAAGTATTGATCAATCTTGCCAAGGTAGTGGTTCGCGCCCGCCAAAATGGAATCCGGCACAGGCGTCGGCACAAGATAATTGTGCAGAGCGCCGGGCGAAGTCGGGTTGGGCAGAAACTTGAACCATCCCTGCGCAAGAGACCCGGCGAGCCGGTCGGCAGGGATAACATTGTTTGGAAACTGGTCGCGCAGATACTGCAAATTGTTCGGCCCGACCGGCTGGTTTGCGTTGTAATTTGGATTTAACCGCGTTGTGGCCGGGTCGTAGATCGGAAAGCCCCAGTCGCTAAAATCGCCCTGGCGCTCCTGCAATGAAGGAATGGAGATTGTCTGCCGGCTTGCGCCTCCCGCAATGCGGAAGAATTCGATATCCGTGAAGAAATAGGTTCGGTACTTGTCGCCGTGATAAATTTTCGGAATTTTGAGCGGACCGCCGAACGAAAATCCGAATTCGTGCTCGTTATCTTTCGGGCGCTGGTCGCCTGGGCCGCGATCATTCGTGAACTGCAAAGCGTTCAACGATTTGTTGCGGAGGTATTCGAACGCCGCTCCGTGGAACTGATCCGTTCCGGAACGCGTTGTGACGATGATCTGGCCGCCGGTGGAATCGCCATACTCGGGAGAGTATGTCGAGGTCATCACGCGGAACTCACTGATCATGTCAGGAGTCATGCGGAAATCCCAAAACGAGACCATGCCGCTCTGCGACATAGTGCCTTCCTGCATGCTGACGCCGTCCATCACGGCCTCATCGCCCGATTTCAGACCGCCGTTGATGCGCGCATCGTAGGCGCTTGGGGAGGATCCTGTATTCACGCCAGGCAGCAGAACAGCCATCTGCGCCGAGTTACGCGGGCCACCGGCAACGACCAACGGAAGTTTGTTGATCGTTTCCGGCGTGACGCCTTCCTGGCGCACCGCGTTATCAAAATTCAGAGGAGAAGCGTTCGCCTGCACTTCAACCGACTGCACGCCCGTGCCCACTTCAAGCTTCACATCGAGGCGGGCAATTTGGTTCACAACGAGAGTGATGCCACTCTGCGTAAACGCTTTAAATCCCGGAGCCGCTACCTTCAATTCATATGCGCCCGGCTCAAGATTGGGAAACGCGTACAGGCCATCGGACCCAACCGTCGCTTTCGCCGTCGTCTGCCGCGCTAGAGAGGTCAGCGTCAATTCCGCGCCGGGCACGGTGGCGCCCGAAGGATCAGTGACCCTACCGCCGATTCCGCTGTTCTGACTTTGCGCCAAAATGAGCGCGGGAGCCAGCAGAACTGAAGACACTACCAACGCAAACCGCGTAAAAAGCGGCATGGCTTTCCCCCTATGATTTGTCGGTGAAGCAAGTGCAAGCACTTGAGTGAAATAACCTCAGAAATACGCCCGGCTCGATATGCAACTATTCCGGACACGCAGACATCCCTGACTAAAGCGCCAGCGTGATGCAGACGCTTGCGAGTAATATATATCGTTTACTTGAACGGCGTCAAGTGATTTGTCAGAAATTGTCCGGAAGCCAACAGCCGGTGTTATTGCCGCACCGTGTTAGGCGTTCGGACTGGAGAAGAGCAGATTTAGGGCTGATTGCGCTTAGCGTTCTGGTCACTTTTCAGCTTTCTATAAGCCTGAAAAGCATCCTCGGCGCGCTGCTTGTCGCCTTTCCGGTAGTAAATGCGACCCAAGGCATAGAGCGGGTCGGCATAGGCTTTATCGAGCGACACCGCCTTGCGCAACTCTGCGATCGCATCCCCTTCTTGCCCCTGCTTGTCATAAACGAACCCAAGGCGAAAGTGTGCCTGAACTAAATTCGGATCGTACCGGAGGGCTTCTTTCAAACTGGCGGCTGCGTCGCCGTAGCGGCCCAGCCTGCTAAGCAGATTCCCTTGATTCAATGGGGGCCACGGTGATGGACTCGACAACTTCCGATTCAAATTCACGGCGGTGTCGTATTCATGTAGCGCCTCTTCCGAATCGCCGTTCGCCTCAAGCGCCAACCCGAGATTGTCGTATGCCTTCGTGAATTCCGGGTCGATGGCGATCGTCCGTTTCAATGTTGCGGCCGCGTCGGAATAGCGGCGCTCGTCGTAGTCGATGCGAGCGAGCCAGTAGAGATAAATGGCGCCCTTCGGATTCTCGTGGACTAATTTATCGAGTTCCGTCCTCGCCCACTCGCCGCGATTCAAGGCGACGTACGCGAGAGCAAGAGTTAAGCGGTCGGCGGGTGACAGCGGGCGTATATGATCGGACTTCTTCAACGCGATGGCGACATTCAGAAACTGCCCGTCGACGAAGAAAATTCCTGCCGCCGCATTCAACAGGTCCGTAGACGACGGCTGGCGGTCGATCTCGGAGACCAATTCGGTTTCGGCGGCCTTGTAGTCTCTGCGGGCGATGGCATCCGTAATGCGATTGCGTTGAGCGCGAGTGAGCGGGCAGTCCGAAAGCCGCGCAATCAGCGGTGGCGAAACAGGCTGCTGTTCCGGCGTAAGGGTGGGAGCATTGCCGCCCATCGAACGTGGGCCGGGACCGGCCATGGGCGCTTCCGCAGGCTGCCCCGGCATAGCGCTCCGTTGTGCGAAACAGGACAAAGCCAATCCTGCGAGAAAGAGAATACGAAGCTGGCGCCTCAATACGGCCGGACCTCAATCCTACGATAAAGCAGTTCCTGCGACTGATCGCGCTTCTTTTCGAGAGCGTGCAGCTTCTGCGACTGGTCTGAAGCCCGTGGGTCCTTAATCCGCCGATAATAGATCAATAGATTGGTGTTCGCGACGAAATTCTCCGGATTGAGCTGGAGCGCCCGGTCCAGTTCGTGTTTCGCTTCCGAATAGCGATGTAAGCTCATCAACACGCCCGCCAGTTCCGCGTGAGCGTCGGCATAACTGGAATCGCGAGCCAGCGATTTACGAAACTCCGATTCGGCATCCTCCAGATTTCCATCCAGTTTGGCCAGCCGGCCGAGGAAATAATAAGCTCCTGAGCCGGTTGCCTTCGGACCGGTCACCTGCAACATCTCCTGCTTCGCCTTTTCGTAGGCACCGGTATAAAAATAAGCGATACCAAGCCCATAACGTCCACGCGGGTCGCCGTCGCTGAGCTTAATAAATTTCTGAAAATAGGGAATGGCCACGGAGGTGTCGTGGCCGTATAGCGAAACGATTCCCATAGCGTAGTTAAAGTCCGGACGATCGGGAGCCAGCTCCAGCGCCTTTCTCATCGAACTGTCCGCTTCGAGCGGCAGCTTCAATTCAAGCGAGATAATCGCGAAAACGAAATGGATGGTCGGGTTGCGAGGATCGAGATCCCGCGCATGAGCAAGATAGCCGAGAGCGCCCTTGCGATCGTGCTGCTTATAGGCAATGCGAGCGAGGTCCATCAAAGGCCTTGATTGCGTTGGCTCCTCGCGCGCGACCCGATCGAACGTTTGTCGCGCCTGAGCGAGCTGCCCGAGCCGCTCATACGCGGCAGCCAGATTGGACAGGGTTTCGGGTGAAGCCATTTGGCGATGGACAAGAGCCTCTATCAGCGTGCATGTAAGCTCGTCCTGCTTTTTTGCCTGGAGCACGGGAAGCGCGAACTTCACGGCCTCTTCACTAAAATCCGGAGCGGCGATAAGCTCGTGCGCGGCGCGCTGTGCCTCTGCCGTTCGACCCAGCGCTGCAAGATCGGCGCAGCGCAACGCGAGCGCGCCCGCCTTCCTTCGCTCCGGCGCCGAGAGAGCCCCCAAATTCGCGAGCGATTCCTCGAACGAGCCGCTCCACTCAAGCAACGTACCGAGCTGATAATTCGCTTCGTCCGAGTGTGGGTCTAGTTTCAGAGCGCGCCGATAGGCGTCAATCGCTTTCTGCAGTAGCGCCGGGTCCACATCGAGCCGCGATTGATACAGCCGGCCGAGATTCAACCATGCTCCCAGGAGATGAGGATCGAGGGCGACTGCTTTTGCGAATGCCGCTTCGGCTTCGTCAAATTTTCCTCTCTGGATCTCCACAATGCCAAGCAGGTTGTACAGTCCACCATTTTGAGGGTCGGTGGTGAGAGCCTTTGACAGCTCCGCGCGCGCCGTAACCAGGTCGCCGCGCGAGATCAGGCTCTGAACGGAGAGAATAACGGACTGGGAACTCGACGCTCCACACGCGAGAAAAGGAGATACGAGGCAGAAAGCGGCGGCAATGATTCCAATGCGTATCAATTTCAGGCCGCGCAATTTCCATGATATGCGCTAGGCGTATACCCCACAAGCTCGCTCGTTTAAGCAATGTTGGCCGGTTGCCTATTCGTAGTGCAATGCGCGCATGGGATCGATGCGGCTGGCACGGAGCGCGGGCAGGAACCCCGCAAGGCAAGCCACAGCCGCAAGCCCGAATGTCGAGACCACCAGGGTGGTGACATCGTAAGGGCGTAGCCCGTAAAGTTGGCTTTGAACAAGCCGCCCTAACCCGATCGCGGCGGGGACGCCGATAACGACTCCGATGGCGACCAGCAGCAGCACTTCCTTCATGACCAGCCAGATGACATTCGCTTGAATGGCTCCGAGAGCCATGCGGATGCCGATTTCACGAGTGCGGCGCGCGACCGTGAACGCCATCACTCCATAGAGGCCGATAACGGCCAGCAGCGTCGCGAGCAAGCCAAATAGGGCGGAGAGGCTAGCAACCAGGCGCTCCGTGCGAAGCGAAAGATCGATCTGCGCCTCCGTCGTGCGCATCCCGTAAATGGGAACGTTGGCGTCGATGCTGCGTACTCTCTGGCGAACGGCGGGCATCAACTGGCTAGAATCAAGCGCGGTGCGAACATAGACGGTCATGCCGCCGACGTTTTGACCGGCAAGATAAGGAACGAACGCTTGCTCCGGAATTTCGTCGCGGAGATTTGTATATTTAATGTTCTTGACGACGCCAATTACTTCCATATCAGTCTTGGTGCCGGGGTCCGAGCCGAAGCCGACGTGCAGGCCTAACGGATTGCGGCCTTTGAAGTAGCGAGTGGCGAATTTTTCATTGATGATGACCGTTGTTGGAGACCAGTCGTCCACTTCCGGACCATGCTTCACTTTGTTCACGTCTTTTAGCGTGAAATCCCTGCCCGCGATGATGGGCACTCCGAGTGTCGCGAAATAATCCGGGCCAATGGAGTTCATATACGGCTCGGGATGCCGGCCCGGCTGTGCGTTATAGCCTTCCACGGTCATGGAACTATCCCATTCGTTGTCTTCGAGAATGCGCACGGAAGCCAATCCGACGGAATGAACGCCCGGAATGGACCCAACCTCGTCCGTAAGCCGCTGATAGAAAATCTTCGCGCGGTCAGCCGAGTATCCATTCAGCGATGGATCGAGATTAAAGCTCACCAGCCGCTCCGGCGTGAACCCGGGCCCGAGATCGCGCAGGTTCATGAGCGTCCGCAAAAACAAGCCCGCGCCGATCAACAGAAGAAGCGAAAGAGTTACCTGCGCGGCTACAAGCACCTTTCGCAATGCCACGTTTGTCCCGCCCAGGACAGCCCCAGCCTGTTCCTTTAAAGTGGAGGCCACCTGCGGACGCGACGTTTGCAGCGCCGGAATCAAACCGAACAGAAGCGCCGTGGCAAGCATCACGAGAAATGTGAATGCCAGAACGCGAAGATCGGGAGCCGTCGAAACGATTACGTCGGTTGAATCCGCCGGGAGGTAAGCGGCCAACAGCAACCGATCGCCCCAAACCGCAAGCGCAAGACCCAAGACAGCCCCGAAGGCGGACAACAAAAGGCTCTCGACCAGTAACTGCCGGACGATCTGCAAGCGATGCGCCCCGACCGCAAGGCGGATTGCAATCTCCCGCTGCCGCGCGGTTGCGCGGGAAAGCAGCAGATTCGCTATATTCGCGCATGCCATTAGGAGGACCGCTCCTGTGATGGCCATCAGCAGCCAAAGGGAGGTCGAAAAATGGTCCCGCAGATACGAACGTCCCTGAGATCCCGGAAGCACGTCAATCGAGCACTTCAGGAACTGCGCGCGGTCGTAGGAGGAGGCATTACGGAAAGCCGGCTCTTTCACCTCCTGTTCGAGCATGTGATGCATGAACGGCTGCAGCGACGCTTTCGCCTGGGCCAGCGTGACCCCCGGCTTTAATCTTCCAAAGGCATTCACCCAACGCTGGCGGCGGTCTTTCAGGCCATCCCAAAACGGCGTCATCTGGGCCTTCATCATCACCGGCACGAAGATCTTCGATGTATTTCCTAACTCCACGCCATCAAATCCTGGCTGAACCACACCGATAACGGTCATGTTATGGCCGTTTATGACCAGCGTTTTGCCAACGATGGAGCGGTCGGATGCGAAGCGCGACTGCCAGTAGCTGTAACTGAGCATCACTAGCGGATGGCCGCCGGGCACGCGATCGTCACTCGGAGTGATTGCGCGCCCGATGTACGCTCCCACGCCAAGCACTGGAAAGTATGAACCCGAGACCAGTTCGCCAGAGACACGCTCAGTATGATTGCCGTAGCCGAGGCTTGCATCGATCGGAAAGCGGCAGAACATCCCCGAGAAGACCTGATTGTTGTCGCGAAAATCCTTGTACATCGGGTACGAAATCGCGTTGCCGCCCCAGTTGCTGCCGTAGTGCCGTCCTCGCATGGTCAGCAGTGCGAGTTGTTGCGGCTCCTTTACCGGCAACAGCCGCAGAAGAATCTGATCGAGCAGCGTGAAGATGGCGGTATTGGCGCCGATGCCGAAAGCCAGCGAAATCACCGCGATCGCAGTAAATAACGGAGCCCTGCGGAAGCCGCGGAGAGCGTAGCGAACATCGTTCCAAACATTAACCATCCGATCCTCGTAGCGGCCGGGCGACCGCGAAAGTGGGTTAGACGCAGCAGAATACGGAAAAGTTGGGTGGAGTGTTTCATTTATTTGGCCATCGCGCCGAGCTGTGCTATTGTCTTGCGTCTATGGCGTTTGAAATTCGTGCCGCACAAGGTACTTGTGATATTGAGATCGTTCAAGAACTCTGGAACGAGTATTGGGCGACGCTCGGGTTGGCGCCGCAATTTCAAAGCTTCGCCGATGAACTGCGAAACTTGCCCGGCGCCTACGGGGAAGCCGGCGGTCGGTTGATGATCGCCCGGGCTGGTGAAGAGGCCGCCGGGACGATCGCTCTCCGGCGTTTATCCCACGTGTCATGCGAAGTGAAACGGCTGTATGTGCGCCCTAAGTTTCGAGGCCAGGGACTAGGCCGGGCTCTGCTCAATTCATTAATCGCAAGCTCCTGTTCAATCGGCTACGTAACAATGTACGCCGATTCCTTGCCATCCATGGACGGTGCACAGGCACTGTATCAGAGCTGCGGTTTTACGCAGGTCGGGCCATACTCCCCGGCGCCGACCGACGGAGCAGTTTACTTTGAACTTCTGCTGAGCCAGACTGCGCCGGCTACTTAAAACGCCGCGAACCAGCCTTATCGATTCTTCGCATCGGAATCTTTGCTCTTTGATCGTGAACTCGGTTTCGCCGGGAAATTTTTCGCCAGGTAGTCGATGATTGTATTGAACTCTTCGTCCGTACCGTTGGCGCCCTTGTTTACCATGTCGCTCACGATCTGCGTCCACCCGTCTTCCGTCTCATGGCGTCCCAAAACGATTTCAGGAGCATGACATCCGCTGCAAATCTTCTCCATAGTGGCTTTGCCCGGACCGTCAGGCAGTTGGGGCGCGCTCGTTTCGGCAACAGCCAGATTACCTGCCAGAAAGACGGCGCCGCAGATGAGAACGCGTTGAGTTACTGGCAAACCGGGCACTCTTTTATTATGCAGAACTCCCCCGCGAAACTGCCGGCTCAGCGACTCAATCGCGATGTGAAATAATGGCGGCAAACGTACGCCATGAGACGCCGGAATTTCGTTCAAAACTTACTGCTGGCTCCCGTTGCTCCCGCCGTAGCCGCAGCAGCTACGCAAGCTCCTTCGCCGCAAACCACCCCTCACCAAAAACCCGCCACTGAACCGAAGACTCCCGTTCGCGAGAGGCGATGGGGCCCGCACGACGTGCCAAAGCTGGACCTCACCGGCGTGGACTTGACCGGGCAGCCCGCTCCTCATTACTTCACAGCGGCGCAATTTGCGACGCTTCGCAAGTTGGGCGCTCTTCTCGTCCCTCCTCTCAAGAACAATCCGGGCGCGCTCGATGCGCAGGCGCCCGAGTTTCTCGATTTCTTAATCAGCGCGTCGCCGGACGATCGCCAAAATCTCTATCGCTTCGGCCTCGATAGTCTCGACAGCCAGTCGAGAGATCAGTTCCAAAAGCCGTTTTGCGATTTGGATGCTCACCAAGCCGACCGAATCCTGCGGCCGCTCCTCGTAGTAAGGCCCTGGTCCGAGGATTTTCCCAGCGATCCACTCAAAAAGTTCATCGCCCAGGTACACGATGATCTCAGGACAGCCACTATGAATTCGCGCGAATGGGCGGCTGCCTCGGAAAAGTCGGGGCGCCACTTCACTCGCGGGTTCCGCGGGAGCGGCTATTATTGGTTCCCCATCGATCCAATCAATCAAGGATAAATAGATGCCCGTGAAAACATACGATGTCCTGATAGTAGGTTCAGGGCATTCCGGCGGTATGGCCGCGAATATCCTCACGTCTAAAGGGATCTCCTGCCTGATGTTAAATGCCGGCCCGGAAGCCGACTACGAAAAGGACCGCGCTCTCAAACACGCTTATGAGCTTCCCTACCGCGGCTTCGACAAGCCGGGGCGATTGCCGCACGTCTTTCAGGCCAACGAGTTCAATGCCAACCAGTGGGTCGATGAAAAGGAGGTGCCATATACATGCCCGTCCGATGCTCCGTACAACTGGGTGCGTGTGCGGCTTCTTGGAGGCCGTTCGCTCTTCTGGGCGCGTCAATCGTTCCGCCTCAGTAACTTAGAGTTCAAAGCCGCCGAAATTGACGGCACGGGCGATAGCTGGCCCATCAGTCTGGAAGACTTGGCGCCTTTCTATTCTCGCGTCGAACAAATTTTCCGTGTCACGGGCCGCAAGGAAGGCTGGCCGCAGTTTCCCGATGGCGACTTCGTCGAAATCACCTATCCGCCCGACACCGATAGCATCAAACGCTTTACCGAGATCGCAAACAAGCAGGGAGTCGGGGTTTCTAAGTGGCGCTCCGCGCTCGGCAAAGATGGGTTAGCAAGCTCGATTAACTTGCTGTTACCGGATGCCCTGGCTACCGGCAAACTCGATATTGTCGAGAACGCGATTGTTCGTGAAATTAGCGTCGATAAAAACACGGGACTCGCGAACGGTGCCCATTTCGTCGACCGCCACTCTGGCCGCGAAATGCATGTGAAGACTCGCGTGGTCGTGCTTGCCGCCGGCTGTCTGGAGAGTACGCGTCTGTTGCTGAATTCGAAGATCGGCAACTCGAGCGGCGTGATGGGTCATTATCTCGTCGATCAAATGTACGGAGTGTCCGTGGTGGCTTCGGTGCCGGAAGCTCGTGACGGCAAAGCGCCGCCGGGATCGATGGGCGGCAATGCTTTCATTCCTCGCTTTCGCAATCTCAACAAAAACGACAAGCGCAATTTCATCAAAGGATACTGCGTCGGCATCGGCAGCGGCTCCAGCGCGAGCCCGAATTTCTTTCCACTCTATGGCGAGGAGTTGCAGGCAAAACTCGATAGCTATGCCAACTCCTGTGTCTCGGGCAGCATCTTCGGCGAACGTGTTGCGCGTTATGAAAACCATGTTCGGATCGATTCCGAAGTGACAGACCGCTGGGGCATCCCGGTTCTCCATATCGAAGCCCGTGATTCCGATAACGAGCGTAACTTGTGTAAGGACGCGGCCGACACGATCGAAGAATGGTTCCATGAGGCCGGTTGGGAGATCATCTGCAAAACCGATCGAGTCAATCCTCCGGGCTACAGCATTCACGAAGTTGGCACATGCCGGATGGGCAACGATCCTAAGAAGAGCGTTCTCAATAAGTGGTGCCAAAGCCACGACGTCAAAAACATATTTGTGGTGGATGGCGCCAGCTTTGTCACCTGCGGCTGGCAAAATCCGACGATGACCATTCTTTCGCTTTCTATGCGCGCTTCGGAATATCTAGCGGAACAGATGCGCACGAACGCCGTGTAAGGTTTGCGCGGTCTAATTGATGCCGTGAATACGCAGGCTCACGAGTTGGTTAACGGTCAATTCCTTCATGCCGTGTGAGCGGAGATTCTGAATATATTCCGGTGTAACGCCGTGAATTCGCATTGCAATCAGTTGGTCTGCTTCCGGATGGAGGTAACCGAGACCCTCCAATTGCTGAATGAACTCGGTAGATACGCCATGAATGCGAAACGCAATGAGTTTATCCCCATCAGGCGTGTAGCCAAAGCCTTTCAACGATTGGACGAATTTAGGGGTGACTCCGTGTATCCGAAAAGCGATCAGTTTATCGGCGTCCACGGGTTTTAGGCCCGCAGATCGCAACTGATGAATGAACGTGTCATCGACATGGAAGATCCGGAACGCCATCAATTTGCTTGCATCGAGTCCATTCACGCCAGCAGCCTTCATGTCGCGAGCGAAACTCAGGCTGACATCGTGTACTGCAAACGCAAGCTGCTGATCGGCTGTAATGCCGGAAAACCCGAGGGATGCCATTTCGGCCCGGTAACTAGGGTTCGGATCGAACTGAAAGAGTCCCGCTCCTTCGCTGCCTTCCAGAAAGCCCTGACACCTCAACTTACCAGCGTCACGATCGATCGTAAAGTGAACGTCGTGCTTGCCGGCCGTGGACCAGTCGATTCCGTGGAAATCGGCTTTGTTCCATTCCGAACTGGTATTGAAGTGATGATGCTCTCCGGAGCCACCCTGCAAGGAAAACTGTACTCTGCCCGCATTCTCCGAAGAGCCCAGCGTCCATTCGCCTACCTGCCGTTGAAAGGACCAGAGCAGCCCGGCGCCCGCAACGGCAGCCATGAGCAAATACAAAACGCTTCGTTGTGTCGCGCGCATATCAATCCTCGACAGTGGTGACGGTGTTTAGAGTACGCCGGAGTTTTTCAGAGCAATGACCTGATGGATGTTCAAATTGGCAAAGCCATGGCTCTTCACCTTTTGAATGAATTCGGGCGTGACGCCCTGTACTTTCGCCGCAATGTAGTCCTGCGTGTGAAGGTTCGTGAATCCGGCCGATTGCAGCGAGTGAATATAGTCTGGGGTGATTCCCTGAACGCGAAATGCAATCAGGTCTCGGATCGACATCCCTTTTAGCCCCAGCCGTTCGAATTCCGCAAAATCGGAGGGCTTTACTCCTTGCACTCGCATGCCGATAATGTCGTGAACGCTGACATCCTTGAACCCTTGAGACTGAATCTGGCGCACGTATTCCGGCGTGACACCCTGAACCCGCAGCGCAATAAACTCGTCCACTGACGGCTTCAATCCGGTTGAACGGATATCGCGGACGTACGTGGGATCGACACCCTGCACCTTCAACGCAACAAGGCCGTTCACATCCGGGTTCAGGCCGGCGGCGTGTAGTTCCCGAATGTACTGTGGCGTGACACCCTGCACCTTCAACGCAATCAATTGATCGGCGGTCAAGTTCTTCAATCCAACCGATTCGAGGCCGGCAATATATGATTCCCCGCTAGTGGCGTGGACCGGTTGACGAGTGGACTGCGGCGCAGCCGGGCGATCGCTTTGCGCGCTGGCGATGGCGAATAGCGCGGGCTTCCGCGACAACTGTGTGGCGCTTGTATCCGGCGTCGGCGAGGCGGGCGCGTACTGCGGCGTCGCGCCGGGATACCCGGAGACGTTAAAATTGAGTCCCGAAAAGCCCGGAAGTCTGTCTGTCAACGACGTACTTGCAAAAAGCACGCCACCCATAACTAAAATCCCGATGACTGCCAAACCCCTCGTTCCGACGCCGCCGGCCGTCGCGGGAATCGCGAGGAGGCGCGCGATACGCGAGCGAAGCGAACCGCTATTGGCGCCCAGCGCCAAGGCGGGCGTGGCCCGCCACTGCTCCATCAACACCAGCGCCCTGGCGTATTCGGTCGCATCGCCGCATAGCGCCACCGCAAGGTCGTCGCAACAGTGTTCACGTTCTGTTCGAACACGGCGGCTCAGCCACCAGACCGCGGGGTGATAGAAGAGACAGGATTCGACCGTCACCTGAAACAAATTGGCGAGTGAATCGTATCGCCGGATGTGCGCCAGTTCGTGGGCGATCACTGCGTCCAACTGCTGCGCTGAAAGCCCTGTGATTGCGGTGACGGGAAGCAGAACAATCGGACGAAGCCACCCGATCACAGCGGGCGCGTCCAGACTTTGCGACTCCAGGTAACGTACTGTCTTTTTGATTCCCAAGCGTCGTTGAAAGCTCAGACAGCGCTGCCGTAACCGAGAACAAAGAGTTTCGGTATTCCCACGGCACAGGCGTTCGAGCACAATCCAACCGCCGAGCGCTCGAACCGAAAATACGAGGATACCGGCCAGCCAGAACACAACAACCATGCCGGGCCAATCGTATCCAGGCGAAGCGCCCGCGGTTGCCGCGGAAAGGAGTGTCGCCGGTGCGGCAAAACCGTTGAAAACCGGCGCAAACGACAAACTTGGAACCGTTCCAGGGCCTAAGGCAAGGAACGTGACAATCGGGCAAAGCGCCATTGCTACAAACGCGGTAAGCGCCAGAGTGTAACGCGCGGCGGCCTTCCGAACGGGCAGCATCACGATATAGCCCAGAATGGCCAGAGCAAATCCTTGCCAAAGGAAATGAATCAGTGTCCAACCCAGCCGGTGGATGGTCTCGGGAGATAACAATAAGGCGCTCACGACTTCCTCCCCGCTTCATACTGGTCGAGCATGCGGCGAATCTCCTCGATTTCCCGCTCCGGCGATTTCTTGCCCGCCAGAGCATGCATCATTAATTGACTTGCGGAACCTGCGAAAGCACGGTGTAGAAGATCTGAAACCAACTGCTGCTTCGTTTTCTCGGCTGGTTGGCAAGCCTGATAGATATGCGCCCGGCTCTCTTCGTTTCTGCGGACCATACCCTTGACAGTCATAATTTGCATGACCTTAAGCACCGTCGTGTAACCGACTTCCCTGGCGGCGGAGAGCGTTTCATGTACTTCCCGTACAGTAGACGGTCCCCGCTCCCAGAGGACGCGCAGGATCTCCAGCTCGTTCGGGGTCGGCTTCGAAACTGGAGCGCTTGGCATACAAGGAGCATATACGAAGCATTTCGTAGTTGTCAACGAAAGCTTTCGTAGTTATCGCAAAGAAAGTAGAACTGGCACTCGATACACTTGAAAACGGATGAGAATCAAGCAAATCTCGACGGCGGTGCTCGAGTCGAATTTCGACTGGACGTTGGTGAAGGTTGAGACGGCAAACGGAATCATAGGATATGGCGAATCGTTCCTCGGACCGGGTTTGCCTGCCGTCATTCAGGAATTCGCGTCGGTCCTGATCGGTGAGGATGCGACGTCGATTGATCGTTTGCTTCGCCGGCTCCGCGCCATGACAGTCTATGCTTCGCCCGGCCTGGTCTGGCACGCTCTCGCCGGCATTGAAACGGCGCTGCTGGACGCTCTCGGCAAAACTTACCGCATGCCTGTTTGGCAGATGCTCGGCGGCAAATACCGCGACACCGTCAGCATCTACGCCGATTGCCATGCGGGCGACGCGCTCGAAAGCATGACGCCCCTGCTTCTTCCCCGCACGCCGGGCTGGATGAAGAGCGACGTGGTCACGGGCCACAAGAGCATCGTCAGCCTCAAGCACCATGGCTGGGACGCCTCCCGGCACGATCACCTGACACCCGAGGCGTATGGGCGACATGCCGCCGATGTGGTTGCAAAAGGTTTTCGCATTCTTAAATTCGATATTGATGTTCCAACGCCCTACGAGACTGACGAATATAACCGGGCTCTCAGCAACGCGGAAGTGGACTTTGCAGCCGCGCTGGTGCATTCCATCCGGCAGGCGGTAGGCCCGGAAATCGAATTGGCGATCGACTGCCATTGGAATTACAACGTGCAGACCGCAATAGCTATCGCCCAGGCTCTGGAATCGAGCAAACTTTTGTGGCTGGAAGACCCGATTCCCCCCGAAAACATCCGCGCCATCGGAGAAGTACAGCGAAACACGAGGACCCCCATTGCGACTGGTGAAAATCATTATCTTCGAACGGATTTCCAGTCGATGATCACGGATGCCGGGCTTCGCATACTCTCCCCCGATGTGCAAAAGGTAGGGATCTGGGAGGGTAGGAAGCTGGCGGATTTGGCGGATATGCACTACGTCAACCTGGCGTGGCATAACATCAGCAGCCCCATTGGCACCATGGCGGGAGTCCATCTCGCCGCCGCTACGCCGAATTTTCTCGCGCTTGAATGGCATGCCGCCAGCGTGCCGTTTTTCGATCAACTCGTACGAGGCAGCGAGGGGCCTCTTATCCGAAGCGGCCGTGTCGCCGTTCCCGATCTGCCGGGCCTGGGCGTCGATATAGATGAAGACCTAGCGTACCGTTACCGTAAGCCCGGAGAACGTTTCTTCGGGGACACCGTGGAGCGCACATGAGAGTCCTGGTAACGGGAGCCCAGGGCTGCATTGGCGCCTGGATCGTCAAACAGTTATTGGAACGCTCGATAGAAGTCGTCGTATACGACCTGGACCCAGAGCCGCGGCGGTTGTCACTCATTGCTTCACCGGAACAAATCAAACACGTCTCGATCGAAACCGGGTCCATCGAAGACACTGCGCGAGTGAAGGCGCTTGTGCGCGATGGCGGCATAACCCACATCGTGCATTTGGCCGCCCTGCTGATTCCGGTCTGCCAGGCCCACCCGGTGAGAGGCGGTCTGGTGAATGTCGTGGGAACCCTAAACGTGTTTGAGGCGGCGCGCGACGCAGGCAGACCGGTACGCGTAGTTTATGCGAGCTCGGCGGCTGTTTGGGGACCGGAAGAAGCCTATGGCGATCGCGTGCTAACGGAATCCGATGTACTACTGCCAAACACGCACTACGGCATATTCAAACAAGCGAATGAGGGCAACGCGCATGTGTTTTACGCGCAAGATGGCATCTCGAGCGTGGGCCTGCGGCCCTGGACAGTCTATGGAGTGGGCCGCGATAGCGGGCTGACGGGCGATCCGACCATTGCAACTAAGGCTGTTGTGCTGAAGCAGCCATTTCAGATTCGCGTGACGGGCTTCATGGACATGCAATATGTGGAGGATGTCGCGGCCACATTCATTGAGTCGCTTCTAACGGATCTGGAAGGCGCGCATGTATTCAATTTGTCGGGTGAAATTGTCGAAATGAATGCCCTCATTCGGATGTTGGACGAGCTGCGGCCCGGAGCGGCGCGCCGGATCACCGCAGCTGGCGCAAAGGTTCCGGTTGCGCATAAGCTCGATTCGTCACAGCTTCACAAGCTGATTCCCGGCATACCGCACACGCCATTAAAAGAAGGACTGGAAAGGACGCTGAATCACTTTGAGCGACTGCAGCGTGAAGGCCGGCTCTCCTCAAAACTTATTTGAGACCGCTCTCGATATCGAGAATCCCGGCGCGCTCGTTGCGTATTTGCGCGCACACGGGATGATTGCGACGGATGACCGTCCCGAAATCCGCATTCTGCAAGGCGGCGTTTCAAACCGAACCGTGCTCGTTGTCAGTGCGTCCCACGCGCCGTTCGTAGTCAAACAAGCGTTGCGCAAACTGCGAGTCGCCGTAGATTGGTACAGCGATCCTCGGCGGATTCACACCGAAGCACGCGGGCTGGAATGGCTGCTCCGGGTAGCGCCGGCCGGAACCATCACGCCGCTTCTCTTCGAGGATCGCGGCGCGCATGTGATCGCAATGGCCGCCGTACCCGAGCCTCACCGGAACTGGAAGGCCGTTCTCCTCGGAGGCGAAATCCAAATCGGACACGTTGAGCAATTCGCGCGCCTGCTCGGCGCTATCCATCGAAATTCGGCAGAGGAACGGATTCTCGCCGCTGAAATTTTCGGCGACCGCTCCATTTTCGAGACACTTCGCCTGGAACCGTATTACCGCTACTCCGCGGAACAAGTCTCGAAGGCGAAGGTATTTCTTGAAACCCTGATTGAGGAGACGCTGAACACATGCCTCACTGTCGTGCATGGCGATTACAGCCCCAAGAACATTTTGCTCCACGACGGCAAACTTGTCCTGCTCGACCATGAAGTGATCCATTTCGGGGATCCCGCTTTCGACGTAGGGTTTTCGCTGACCCACCTGTTGAGCAAGGCTCATCATCTTGCGAAATATCGCCCGGAATTCGTGGCCGCCGCCCACGTTTACGCCAGCACATACCTCGCTAGCTTGCGAGGTGTAGATTGGCGAGAAGCGCTGGAGCCCAGAGCTGTCCGCCATACGCTGGCATGTCTGCTCGCGAGAGTCGCTGGGCGATCGCCACTTGAATACCTCTCGCTTGAGGAGAGAAGCAGGCAGCAGCGCATGGTGATAAATCTGATCTCGCATCCGCCACAAATGCTCGAGGATCTGATCGACGTCTTTTCGGAGGGACTGATTGCCGGTCATTGAGCGCTGTACTGGCCGCGAGATTCTGGACAGCCGCGGCCGTCCTACGGTGGAAGCCACGTGCGCGCTACGCGGCGGCGCCGTGGCATCCGCTTCCGTCCCTTCCGGCGCATCCACCGGAAAAGCCGAAGCTTTAGAGCTTCGTGATGGCGACCCAACGCGATATCGAGGATTGGGATGCCGGAAAGCCGCGGGGCACCTCGGCGGACTTATTCATGACGAAGCGAGAGGACGTGAGTTCGACAACCAGACTGATTTCGACCGGCTTTTGATCGAACTTGATGGCACGCCAAACAAATCGCGGCTGGGCGCGAACGCAATTTTGGCGGCGTCCATAGCATTCGCGAGAGCATCAGCCACGGAAGCGGGCTTACCACTGTGGCGGCAATTCGCAAATATCGCGGGCTGTGAACCGTCAGCCCTGCCCCGCTTGACCATCAACCTGTTCAGCGGCGGAAAACATGCGGGCCAGCAGGTTTCAATCCAGGACGTCCTGATTGTTCCGGTCGCTGCGACAACAATCGACCAGACACTGACGGCCGCTTATGATGTCTACCAGTCGGCGGCAGCACTCGTTCTAGAACGATATGGAATGCGGCTTCTCCGAGCGGACGAGGGCGGCATGGCGCCCCCATGCGGTACGCCGAAAGAAATGATCGAGCTTGCCCTTGAGGCTATCGCGGCGGCTGGCTATAACACTCGGTCCGAAGTGAATCTGGCCGTCGATGTTGCTTCGACGCATTTCCATTCATGCGAGGTATATCGCCTCGGAGACGAGGTGCTGACAAGCGATCGAATGATCGAGCAAGTTGCTGAATGGGTGCGCTCGTATCCCATCGTCAGCGTAGAAGACGCGCTGGCCGAAGACGACTGGAACAGTTGGCCGAAACTGCTCAGTCAGATTCGGGATCAAGCGTTAGTCGTGGGAGACGACCTGCTTTGCACCAATCCGGCTCGCATCCGGCGCGCGATCGCGGAGCGGTCGTGCAACGCGCTTCTGCTGAAGGTGAATCAGATCGGCACTCTAACCGAAGCCGCCGAGGCGCGCCGGATCGCGCGGGATGCCGGCTGGCAAGTGACCATCAGCGTCCGCAGTGGAGAGACAGAGGACAACTGGGCAGCCGACCTTGCTGTCGGGTGGGCGGGCGATCAGTTCAAAAACGGCTCCATCACGCAATCGGAGAGGCTATCAAAATACAACCGGCTGCTGCAAATCGAAAGCGAAACGGGGCTGCCGGTGAACCCGTGGCCCGCGAAATAAGCCCGGCGAACCCCCTATAATAGATTACCTTCACTCACTCACCTCTGAGCTACCAGGCCGCAAGGTGCGATCGAAGGAGATCCGCAAGTACATCCGATTGCGGATAAGGATGTACGCGATATTGACGAAACCCTTCGCCGAATTCCGCGCCGGCGCGGGCCGCTGCCCGGCTCCAGGCTTCCATCTGCTCCAGATAATTGTCGACGTTGTGCTGAAGCCGTAGCCACGACCGCTGGCTTTCATGCTTCGCTAGCATGCTCTTCTTTGTCTCGAAAGTTGAGCCAATGTCAATAACAAGATCGGCGTCCACTCGCGCGCCGGTCCTGTCGGTCACCTCCATTGGATCCATAAAATAAAGGTGAGGAATGCGAGCAAGCGGCGCTTCGCTTCCGCCTGTCGCGTAATTCGGAACCGACGCAGCAAAGCAGGCATCCCGCACAAGGACGCTGGTGGCCTCGTGATCGCAAAGGTAATCGCTCGGTGACGCTGTCAGGATTACGTCAGCCTTTAGCAGCCGCAGCAGTTCCGTGACCCGGCGGCGAGAGGGATCGTCGTTGAAGATTGCCAGATCTTTGAACTCGGCGCACAGATATCGCGCGCCAATTAAATTCGCGGCAGCCGTGGCTTCGGCTTTGCGAATTTTCGACAGCTCTTCAGGACCGTGATTGCCCGATCCACAATCGCCCGCCGTCATCGTGACGATCGCGATCTCGTGGCCTTCGTTTGCGAGAAGCGCAAGCGTTCCCGCCGCTAGAAATTCAGCGTCGTCGGGATGCGCGTGGATAGAGGCAATTCGCAGGCGATTCCCTAAGTTTTCTGTTTCCAATGATCCCTCTCAAATGTGGCGTCTTCCGATTTCCATGTGCCGAACTTTGAGC
>JAICLJ010000205.1 GCA_025927575.1 Bryobacteraceae bacterium
GCCCATTTCGCGCTGGACGCTGAAGTGCCAGCTTTGCACGTAACCGGTCCGGTTGTCTGCGGGAATGTAACGAACCTGCGTCTTGGCCGGATCGAAGGCTGCCGGGCTCGCGAAGTCATCTGGGAATCCGAGGTAAGTGGGGCGGAAACAGGCGCCGGCCGGATCACTGACTGAAGTACAGACTCCGCCTGCCTGCGTCGGCGTCTGCCCGTCAATCACCGCATCCACCACGAACGGTCCGTTGTAAGCAAGCAGGTTCTCTCCGCCGAGCCGGTTGAACTGAACGTAGCTAATGCCATAGGCGCTCCGAATGACTGTCTTGGGATTTACGCTGTACGCCAGCCCGATGCGGGGAGCCCAGTTGTGCGGATCCGGATGCACCAGAGCGCGATCGTACAGGCTGCCGCTCTTGGCAAGAATCATTGTATTGGTTGTCGGGTCGAAATTTGACAGATGGTTGTCGCGCTCCCATTGTGGAGTTGCGAATTCATAGCGGACCCCAAGATTGAGCGTCAGCTTCTCGTTGACTTTAAAATCGTCTTGCAGATACCCGAAGTACATTCGCTGGCGCAGATGCGCAACCGGATTGTTGTTCTGTTCATAATGATTCCGCAGGCCGAACATGAAATCGGCAAGGCTGTACAGTTGCTGGCCCGCTCCATTCAGTGTTTTCCCGGTAGCATTCGTGAAGAAACCGGTGTAGTTGTCGACGCCGTATTTCGGATGGAAGTCGCTGACGGCCGTGTCGATCATCTGGTATTCGAAGCCAATCTTTAAGCTATGGCGGCCAACAATCTTGGTGAAATTGATTTTCGGGTCGAGAACGATCGGATATTGATATTGCGGATTGCTACTTTGGCGGCCGAGTTGTGAAAAGCCGCCGCCAAAATTCAACGAGTACAAGCCGCCGGCGAAACTCGGGTCGGCAGGCAGATTGGGAACCGCGAAATCGCCCGCTGGTTGCCCTAGCCCGATCGGGTTTTTGCCGGCCTCCGTATAATCGAAGCCCACGCGCGCCTCGAGGATTGATGTGGGAGTGATCGTGTAGGTAATCCCGGGGACCGCCTGCAGATTACGGATATAGACATTCCCATTGGCATTGCCGCCGGCGGCCCCGGGAATTGCTGCAGGACTGAAAATCCGTGTATTGCTCTGGCTGTAACGGCCGAAAAGCGCCAACTTCTGGCCAAAATACTCGTCGTAGCGCACGTCGCCCTTGTCATTGTTCGTCGGGGTGCCTGGCGCCGACACGTAATTGTTGGATGGTGCGCCGGATTGCACAGCGTTGGGATCGGGCAGCGCCGCAAGTACCGCGCGTGAGAAAGGCGTCATATCGGAGGTGGGAATGACGCCGTCGGCATACACTTTGCCGGTAAGCGGATTGGTGACAGGCACGCCGAGATTGCCCGCTCGCATGGCCGGTGTCGGAATTGTCGCGAACTGTGGTGAGTGGGAAACACGGCGGAAGCCCTCGTAATCGGCAAAGAAGAACGCTTTCTCTTTGACGATTGGACCTCCCAGGGCGCCGCCGAACTGATTCTGGTTAAAAGCCGGCTTTTCTCCGGAAGCCGCGCGGAAGAAGCCTCCGGCGTTGAGGTCTGTATTGCGCAGAAATTCCCATATTTCACCATGGAACTGATTCGTACCGCTTTTGATGCTGGCGTTAATTACGGCGCCGCTGGAGCGGCCGTACTCGGCGCTGTAGTTGTCGGTCTCCACCCTGAACTCGGCGAGTGCATCCGGGTTCACCTGAATTACCTGGTTAGAGAAACCCTGGTTACTGGTGCCGTAAGCATTGTTATCGACGCCATCGAGCATAAAATTATTTAATTCGCTGCGCATGCCGTTCACGTTGAAGGAAGCCTCGCGGCTGCTGTCCGATTGAGTTTCGAGCGGGGACTTCGCGACGCCCGGAGACAGCAGAGCGAGGTCGGCGTAGGCGCGTCCGTTCAAAGGAAGCTGGACGATCTGCCGCGGCTGTATCACCTGCCCGCGTGAGCTATTGTCTTTTTCCAGCAGCGCCGCCGCAGCCGTGACCGTGACCGATTCCGAAGTTTGTCCGATTTCGAGCGTCAGATCTACCCGCTGGCGGGCATTGATGGTGAGATCGAATTCGGAGGCCGTCGACGTCCGAAAGCCGGGCGCTTCGACCCGCACCCTATATGCGCCAAGGCGCTTGTTTGCAAATTCGTAATTACCGTTCCCGTCGGTTTTGGTCTGAAAACTGATTCCCGTCCTTGTGTTCTCAAGGGTGACCGAAGCCGCCGGTACGGCGCTGCCGCTCGGGTCCCGAACAGTGCCGAGCACGGTGCCGGCCTCAAACTGTGCCATTACAAGAGAAGAAAAAGCGACGAGACACAGTGATACGTTGAACGCTTTTGCAGCGCGACTAAAAAACATAGATCTAAAGTGCACCCCTTGGAATGTATATAGCAGAAAAGGAACATCTTTTCTATTTCTTTCTCCAGGTACAGGCACAAATATCTCGCCGCGATCAAAAGGAATTTGCAGAGGGCGATCGTTTTAGACATTGCACGTCAAAAACAATGATCTCGACGATCGGACAACGGGGCCAGAGAGCGGCCGGAACGCCTCGCATGGCTGTGATGATCCGGCTTTACAGGTTAGCCGACAGCCAGCAAGACGCGACAAACGGACACCCGTTGTCGTTAGCGGGAAAAAACGGCAGCTGCAATCGCCGCCGTAGCCGTAGGGAACGAGAATTGCGTATCGTTAGGGAACCGTTTGCGGAGATCCTGAGCACGGTAACTCTCGAGTCGAATCGTAGCGTCATTTCTGCCACACATGCAAAGCTCTGTGCATCTGAGCTCCTCGATCATGGCCGTCTAACGACGACGCTGTTAAGACAAGCATTAGAAGTTAATCGCTGGCATTCGCCAGCCTTTGGTAATCACTTGTAGTATCCAGTCTAACTAATTAGGCATGTGGAGTCTATCGAACATATTGTGTGTTAACAACGTCACGAGATACAAACGCGTACATGAATGAACCACAACGAACTCTAATAAGCTGGTTGTAAAGGCCTCCTTCCTGCCGTATACTACACGCGTGCGCGGGGGCCAAATTAGGACCGAAGTAGTGTTCAACTAAGAAAGGAAAACAAATAATGGCGGAAGAAAAACAAAGGACTATGCAGATCCGTGGGGATCTGAATCTGGACAAGATAAAGGCTGCTCAAGTCTTGGGCGGAGATCAAATGAAATTCGAATTGCGGGCTATGAAGCCGGTAAAAGCCGGACAACTCGCCAGCAGTTGTATCGTTTGCTTCGTCTGTTTCGTCTGTGTTGTCTGTCTTGTGCTTACAGCGAGAGAGAACAATGTCCGGCTTTGGAAGGAGTTGCCGGCCGGAGCTAAGTAAGTAAGTGGGTGTAGATTGTACAAGGCAGAGCTATTTCATGGAGTTGTGTGGCGGTCTGCAAATATTATAAGGTTATTACAAAGTCAGACCGCCATACGTTACTAAACCAGATCGACAGATAAGCTGATCGTTGAGAGAGCTTATGAAGATATTGTTTATCACTAAGTACCCGCCAATTCAAGGGGGCGTGAGTTCGCAATGTTACTGGAGCGCCCGGGGATTAGCGCAGCGCGGACACACCGTACACGTAATTACAAATGCGAACGAAGTGGAGGATGTCTTCAGGATCGACTTACCCTCGAAGGATATGGCGCCGGAAGGCTTCTATCAACCGTGTTTTAGCGAAGCTGGATGCGTGAAAGTTGACAGTACTGACAAGCCCGATCGAAAGGAGATCTATTACATTCCGCTTGGAAACCCAACAGTCAGCCGCTTAGTGTCGCGGGCACTGAAAGCGATCGACGAGGAAGGCTGTGAGGTTATTTTCTCGCAATATCTGGAGCCTTACGGGGTGGCTGCTGCCATCGTTAGTGCATGGACGGGCGTGCCGTTCGTCTTTAAACATGCCGGAAGTGATCTCTATCGGCTGATGGAAGTACCGGATTTGCGTCCCTGTTACAGGGAGGTGCTGTGTCGCGCTCAGCGTGTTATCACCGGTGGGGTAGCGCGGCAGGCCATCCGCTCGCATGGCGTTAGCGACGCGCAGATCGCATCGGGTGCCGGTTTCGGTCTGCCGAAAGTCGCATTTCATCCCGCCGCACAGCGTGCCGATCTTGATGAGATGCTCGACTCTGCGCGTTCCCGGTGGGCGACGGAACAGAATGACTTGGCTTCGCTGGTTGCCCCGCTTGAACCGGGTCTGCCGACGCTGGGCATCTACGGCAAGCTTGGGGAGCAAAAGGGTACGTTTGATCTTCTGGATGCGGCGCGACTCCTCATTGATCGTGGATTCCCGTTCCACCTGGTGGTCGTGGGGCGCGGCTGGCAGGAAGCGGAATTCGGACGGAGGATCGTCGAACTTAGTCTCGCTCGTTTTGTTCGCATGCACCCCTTCATTCCGCACTGGAGCATACCAGGGTTCATCCGCGCTTGTGGGGCAGTAGCGTTTCTGGAGCGCGATTTCGCAATTCGGGCGCACACACCGACCATCCCTTCGGAGGTTCTGAGCTGCGGCGCCTGCCTTGTTGTTTCTCAGGAGGTGTTGCGAAAGCAGATGTTTCGTTCGGCTGCCCGTCAGCGGGAAAACCTTGTCGTTGTTCGCGATCCACGCGACCATGACGAACTTTCGCGGGCGATCGGCTACGCTCTGGAAGACCCCGAACGTGCGAGGAGGATCGGGCTAGCCGGGGTTGGTTTGGTTGAAAATCTGCCGGATTTGGCCGACTATGTCGCCTGGCTCGAAACAGTACTCCAGTCGGTGATCGGGGAACCGCCGCCTGTGCGCGTGCGTGCTCCTCTCGTTGTAGAGCACGAAGAGGACCGCCTTGACCCTGCCGCCGTTGTCAAACGTTTGTATCCATATACCGCCGCTCTTTTAGAAGACAGCAAGGAGATGGCTCGCGCTGCGCTGTCAGGCTCGATGATCGGCTCGAAAGAAGCCAGTCCCAGAGACTTCGCAATGGCAGTCGGGGAACGGCTGTCACGTGCGCTGGATGAGATTGGCCCTGGGCACGTCCAGGACGTTTGCCGCTATGAGCTTCTCATGCACACGTGGGCCTCCGAACGAGAGGGCACCAACGATCCGACGCCAGGTACAGCGGCGTTTGAACAAGGTCATTTGCCGGGCTTCACGCAGATCAGCCTGCGAGGTGACATTGCCATCGAAGCCTTCGATCATGACGTCGAGGAACTCGCGCTCCTGATCACCAGCGGTGAACCCATACCGGTAGACGCAGCCAATCGATTTCATCGCGACCAACCTCTCTTTGTGTTATTTTCTCGCGGGTCCTTTCCGCAAAATATCAGCCGATCCACAGCCGCGCTGCTGCTTCTTCTGCGCGAGCGTTCAATGACCGTAGAGGAGGCCCACGCCAAACTCGTCTACGCGCTGGGCGTTGAGCCAGCGGATATTGATGCCGCGGACCTCGCCGATATCCTGCAGGGCCTCTTCTGGGAGGGCATCGTTGGCGTGGATGAAAATTTCCACGCGCTTGGCAAGAACGGTCCGCAAAATCTTGAGGTCACGGAGATGTTTCATGAGCAAGAAGCCTGAACCAGTTGATAGGGTTGAACACACCACATTACGCGTGGAGGGTTCCGCTCAAGTAGCTCGCCTCCAGGAACTACTAGGCAAGGAACCGGAGCTGAAGCTTGAAATTGTTGCGCCGCGCGCGGCTTCACCGCTCCGCGCAGCCACCAGCGAGGCGAAGCCATGACACACACGACGGACGAAGTGACCAATCGCGTGTCGGCTTGCAGTCGAAGCGCGGACCTGCCGTTTTTGGGCGTGGGTCTCGGTTACCGGGGAGAGTTCAAATCGGACCTCTTGGCGAACCAGGGTAGAGTCGACTTTCTGGAGCTAATGCTCGAGCACTTTATCGATATGCCGCCCGAGCGAGCCCGTGATGCGGAACTGCTCAGTGAGCGCTTCAAGATCGCGGTGCACGGCCTCGATTTGTCGATAGGGACGATTGAGCCCCTTCGGCTCGACTACCTAAGCAGAATGCGTGATCTGGTCATCGCCACCGGTGCTCATTGGGCCAGCGATCATCTGTGCCTTACCGGCGTAGCTGGTCGTGCCATAGGCAACTTGACGCCGCTCCCTCTCAGTCGCGAGATTGCATGCTTCATAGCGGGAAAATGCCGTGAGGCAATTCGTTTTCTGCCCGTCCCCTTCCTTCTCGAGAACATCTCAGTGCTCTTCCGGCCCGGACCGGTCGAAATGACCGAGCAGGAATTCATTAGGCAGGTGCTCGAGGAGTCAGATACTTTTCTGCTTCTCGATTTGACTAACGTTTTTAATAATGCCGTTAACGAGAAGTTCGACGCCTGCGAGTATCTGGATAGCCTGCCGCTGGATCGCGTGGTCCAGATCCATCTCGCGGGTGGCCTCAGTTCGAAAGGGGTGCTGCTCGACACGCATAACGCTCCTGTGCCGGCGGAGGTCTTCGAATTGCTGCGGTACGCTGCTCCCAGCATGCCCAATCTGCGAGCAGTGATGATCGAGCGCGACCAGGATTTCCCACCCTTCGAAGACCTGTTGTCGGAACTGGATACGACGAAACAGATCTTGCGTTCGACCTGGGCGCCGCATTTCGCCGCCGAACTGATCGGAATGCCGGCGTGGCTCCGGAGGTAGGGCGTGCTCATTGAAGATTCTTCAACGCAGCTTCGCGCGGAAGCGCAATTCCAGGCCGCATACGCCCGATTTCTGACAGACGACCACTTCCGGGAATGGATACTGAACCCATCCGCGCCCGAAGACGCGGACCGGGGCTTTAGTCGTGCGACTATCCGCCGGCTGCGAACGATGAATCCGGATCGTGTCGAGTTGTTCGCTCAGTGCCTGTTCGGCAATCGGATAGCGGCCATTGAAGAGGCGTTCCCACTGACCGTCAAAGTGATGGGACCGGCCGTACTATCGCTCGTACGTGCGCTCGATGCGGTGGACATTGCCACCGATACTCGAAAATATCCGGAAGCGATCCGGTTCGCTGATTTCGTCCTGAACGGTGGCGCGGCTGAAGCGCGAGATCTACCCAGCTTGGTTATCGGCCTGCTGCGATACGAGCTCATCTTTCTAAACTTGCGTGTCCGGCCACAATTTCCCGAGTGGCCTGACTCGGTGATGCACTCGGCCGAGGATCTGCGCCGGGCGCTCGATGCTGAGGAAGACATCCGTCTGGTGCTTAACCGTAATCACGCGTTAGTCAGTGTGGACATCGATGTCGAATTATTGCGTGAATTGGGTCCACAGAAAATCCGGCTTCCCGGAACCAAAACTGGCGTCATGATCCTACTGCATCGGGGTGAGAATGGAGTTGTGCACGAGGAGCGTCTGAACCCCGCGAGCGCAGCCGCGATCCTGATGATCGAGGAGGCACAAACATTTCGGAATCTAGTCTCTGCTTATAAGGCATGGCTAGGGGCATCGAAAGCTGGTTTCGAGAATGAGATCAAGAAACTTTGCGTCAACTTGTCCACATGTGGGGCGCTCGGCTTCGAGCGAGCCGTTTCTGTTCCGCGCGAGGGTTCTCGGTCGGTGGGACTGGCAAAGTGAGTGACCGCGATCGTGAGGTCGTCGAACTCGCTCCAGGTCGAACAGTTGCTCTGCGGTTACACGTCAGCTTTCTGACATCACTATTTCAGCGCATTGGCGCTCAAATTCGCGAAATCCGGAGAGGTTCAAGTAAAGGGGGCGCCGGAGATCCGATCTTGTCCAGATTTGCTGCTGTCTGCCCGCCGATCGAGATCTTGCGGTGGGGCGAGTACGCCGTTCGCGATGCGGCCGAGGTTCAAGAAGTGGGAACCCTCATTAGAAGGCGGGCGGAGAACTGGGCCTCCGATCTCACTTCTGCCATTGAACACGTCGCAGATAGGTATAAGGGCGATGCTTGGCCCGGGGACAAGGCCGCGCTGATCGAAACACAGCAATGGTTGGCCGATAAGCTGCGCCCCATCAAGGACGACATCATCCTGGGGTTGAGGCGTGGCTTAGAGTTGCCTCCGGACGACCGGCCGCTGGACGTAGTGCTAGTGCGAAACTCATACGAAATCGCGGGCGCTCACAGTCATCCGGTTCTGATCGACACGAGCCGATTTTCCGGCGCCAGTCTCATCGAAGTTCTATTCCATGAAATCGGCCACGAGATGCTTGATCGCAGCGTTGGCCTCGATCGGTCGGGAATCGCAGTCC
>JAICLJ010000005.1 GCA_025927575.1 Bryobacteraceae bacterium
CGCTCCGCCCATTTCGTCATAACCGAAGACAGCCGTGTTCCCGCCAGGGATCAGTTCCACGCGATCTATGAAATCCGGATTCACTCGCGTCCAGTAAACCCAGCCGCCGAACGGATCGTTGAGTGGAACGCCGTCCCAAAGCACGAGCGTACGGCTCGCGCCCGTGGAGCCAATGGCGCGCAACGAAACGCCTTGCGTCGTCGGATTGGCCACAAGGCTCGACGAGCGGCGAAACAGGCTAAATCCGGGCACCTGCCGCAGGCGATCGTCTAAATTGACGCCCGGTGTCTGCTGGAGCTGCTGCTGATTCACAACCATCATCGATGCGGGCGTCGCTGTCGAGACATTGCCGGTCACCGTCACGGTCGTTTGGAGCGGGGGAAGTTTAGCAGAATTCGGGGGGTTTTCATCAGTGGAGGTGGGGCTCGAAGTCTGCCCTAAGCAGAATACGCAACAACTGAGAACGCTCAAAAGAACAGTAATGCGATGCACTACTACCATTTTGTGCCGAACGTACCTGGTTTGCCATCGTGAGCCGGCGTTTTCGTCCCCTACTACGGCCTTTTGGCCACCTTGCGGCTCAAACAATCGTGGATTGCCGCTGTTGCGTCATCGTTTTGCGCTTATAGGCCGCCATCCTCCGCATTAACTTTATTACACAAAGTTGCTGGAACCTTGCAACACAGGGCTGCGTATCCTGTAGGGCATGGATGCGCGCTACGCCATCGAGGCGGAAGGGCTCGAAAAGATATATCGCTCCCGGTTTCGCGGACGCCAGATCCGCGCCGTTTCAGACCTTACTCTACGCGTGCCGGAAGGCGTGAAGTTCGGCTTGCTGGGAGCGAACGGTGCGGGAAAGACCACATTTGTAAAGATGCTGCTCTCCGCCGTGCATCCGACCGCCGGAAGAGCAGCTCTGTTCGGTTGCGACGCTGCCAAACCCGAAGCCCGGCGACCGGTCGGTTATCTCCCGGAAAACCACCGCTTCCCAACGTATTTCACCGGCGCGGGCATGCTGAATTTTTATGGAGCGCTATCGGGGATGCCTGCGGTTGATCGCGACAAACGGATCCCCGAATTGCTGGCCGTTGTCGGACTCTCCGATTGGGGCGACGTCCGCATCAAGAAATATTCGAAAGGCATGCTGCAGCGCCTGGGGCTTGCGCAAGCGCTAATGCACAGGCCGCGCTTGCTTGTTCTCGATGAACCGACCGATGGAGTCGATCCTCTCGGCCGGCGGCAAATCCGGGATACGCTAAACAGCCTGCTCGATACCGGCGTTACGATTTTCATCAACTCTCATTTACTGAGTGAAGTGGAAGTTTTCTGCGATCGTGTAGCCATCATCCACAAAGGGCATCTGGCTCTGGAAGGCCGTATTTGCGATCTGGTTGCCGGCAGAGGTTACAAACTGGCGGCTGTGCAAGCGACAGAGGAAATACGTCTCGCCGTTTCCGCTGTGACACCGGCAGCTACACTCGATAACGATCGCCTGGAAGTGCAAATATCCAGCCGCGGCGAACTGAATCGCGCGATAGACCTTCTGCGGCAATCGGGCGCGTTAATCGAGAGCGTGACCGCCACGGTCAGCACGCTCGAAGATGTCTTCATCCAGACCACGCAAGGCGAAACCCAAGTTACGCCTCCGCTGCCTACGGAGGTGTTGGCGTGATCGACACCGTTAAGCTGCCTCGTTTCGGAGTGACCGCAGCGCTGGTCGCCGACACCTTCCAGGAAGCCATGGCGCGCTGGTTGTTCTGGGGCCTATTCGGGCTCTCCACGCTGCTGATCCTGTTCTTCCTGTTCATTCTCAAAATTGATGTCGTCGAGGGCGCCGTTTCGCTCCTTGGCCTGCAGAAAACGTCTCATTCCTTCGCCGATTTGCGGCGAATCGTTCACCTCGCTTATTCTCAAGTGGCCCTGTTCCTCTACGTTTGGGGCACATTTCTCGCTGTTTTCGCGTCCGCGGGCCTCCTTCCGAGCGTTCTTGAACCGGGCCGTATCGGATTGCTGCTTTCAAAGCCAATCACGCGACCGGCGCTACTGATGGGCCGGTTCCTTGGCAATCTGCTGATCATCGCAGCTAATATCGGCTATCTGATTCTCAGTATCTGGGTCATCATCGGCCTAAAAACCGGATTCTGGGATCCCGCGTTTCTCCTGACCATTCCCATTACCGTCTTCGTGTTCGCGGTTCTACTCTGCGTCGTGGTATTCATCGGCGTCGTTTTCGAAAGCGCCCCGGTCGCCGTGATGGTCGCCGCTGCTCTGATGCTCACCAGCGGCATCCTTGCACAGAAGGACAAGGTCGTACGGCTGCTCAGTTCGGAATGGTCACGCGATCTTTGGATATGGCTGTATTGGGCTTCGCCGAAAGTCTGGGATCTCGGACGCGCGATGATGAATCTGATTAGCGATCGTTCCGCGGAGTGGTGGGCGCCGGCTTGGACTTCGGCGGTTTTCGGCATCGTCGTTCTTGCGGGGGCTATTCAGATTTTTCAGAAACGGGATTATTAGGTGCGAGTAAATATCCTTCGAGCCGCCACGCTGCTATGCGGCGCCGCTCTCCTCGGCATCCTTGGCGGTTGTGCGCGCAAGCCGGCCATGGGCATTTTTGTCGATCCTGCATTTGGGCCGCTGATTGCGCCGGACACGAAACTACTGGCTGGCGTACGCCTCGATAAGGTTAGGGAGACGCCGGTATACAAGAAGCTCGACAAACAGTTCGATTTGGATCGCCGCCTGGATCTTTTTTCCCGGCGCACCGGCCTCGACCCACGCAAGGATCTGTGGCAAGTGCTGGTGGCCTCTAATGGGCAAAACTTCCTGGTGATGGCTCGCGGCAAGTTCACAACGGGCGAGATGGAGCCCCAACTGGGAGCGCTCGGCCGAGAGCGCTCTTCCTACAAGGATTACACGCTGATCGGGAACCCGCAGACGTCAGTTGTTTTTATCAACGCCGGCGTGGCCGTCGCCGGCACGCAGGAAGATCTCAAATATTTGATCGATCACCGCGCCGAGTACAAGAATGTCCCTCCCGCCCTATCGGCGAAGCTCGCCACACTACCGCACGACGATCAGATGTGGCTGGTGGATGACGGCGCCCTCGCCGGATGGCGCACCGCACGTCCTGACACTACCGGCATGCGCTCTCTACTATCCAATCTGGTCGGCTCCATTCGCACCACAACGGTAGGCGTTCATCTGGATGAGGGCGCCCAAATGAAAGCCGCCGTGGACTGCGTTTCGGATCAGGGCGCGCGGCGTGTACATGACGCGTTAAAAGGAGGCATCGGGCTTGCCCGGCTCAATACCCGCGACGATCAGATGCAGATGCTGAAGCTCTATGACGCGATTCACGTCGACCAGAGCGGCTCACAGGTCGCGATCAGCGCAGAAGTTCCACCTGACCTCGTTGAGCCGTTACTGAAGATGCTGCCGGATCTTAAGAACAAATCTAAAGTTTCGTTCTAAGCTCGAGCCATAAGCAACTTTGTTTTCATTCGGCTTGACACTCCGCTCAAAGTTTTGACTTGCCGCTCTCAATGGGATCGTTCCTATTTCATTCCGGAATTTCGACCGTAACGTCGCCCTTGACCACTGCTTGACAACCCAATCGCGACTGCGGCGTGAGCCCTGCCGCCATATCCAGCCGGTCGAGCTCATCATCATCCGCTTCGGAAAGATTTTCCATGCCTTCTCTTACAATGACGTGGCACGTTGTGCAGGCGCAGTTTCCGCCGCAGGCGTGTTCAAGATCTATTCCCGCGTTGAGCGCCACATCCAAAACGGATTCCCGTTTTCCGTAATGCTCATAGGGCAGCTTGCCGGATTCAAATTCGAAAGTGATATTTTCCGGCAGAAAAGTCACTTTGGGCACCTAATTCCATTATGACGATCGGACTTTCCGCTCCAGTTCTCCTGCTCCCTGTCTTCTGTCTTCTGTCTCCCGTCTTCTGTCTTCTGTCTTCTGTCTTGAAATTCCCATCGTTCATACTGAAATTCAGTGTTCCAGGAACTAGAACAACGCATCTCGGCCGCAGTGGAAGCGCAGTTGGCGGCCTCTTACGGACTCGCTTTAAACGCCTCCCTTGAACAGCCCAAACAGAGCTCTTTCGGTGAGCTTGCCATTCCTGTCGCTTTTCAGTTAGCTCGTCAATTGAAGAAGGCGCCGAGACAAATCGCTGAATCGATCGTGACCGGGCTCGGGCCCATTCCCGGCGTTGCCGCTCTCGAGATTGCCGGAAACGGCTACATCAACGTTCGCCTCGACCGCGCGGCTTACGCTGGTTCGCTCCTGCATTCGTCCGTTGAAGCACGGGAAAGCGGCGCTAAGATCGTCGTCGAACACACCAATATCAATCCGAACAAGGCGGCGCACATCGGGCACCTGCGGAACGCGATTCTGGGAGATACCTTCGTCCGGATGCTTCGCTCGGCGGGCCGAAGCGTCGAAGTGCAGAACTATATCGACAATACTGGCGTACAGGTGGCCGATGTTGTCGCCGGGTTTCATTACCTCGAAAAGAAATCTTCCGCGGATGTGCGAGTCTTAATCGACCATCCTCAGCTGCCGTTCGACTATCTCTGCTGGGATCTATACGCTCGCATCTCGAGTTACTACAAAGATCATCCCGATGCGCTCGCGTGGCGTAGCGACACCCTGCACGCGATCGAGTCCGGCGATGGTGAAATTGCCGAACTGGCTCACATGGTCGCCGACGCGATCGTCGCCGCGCATCTGCGGACAATGCTTCGCCTTGGTATTGTCTATGACGTGCTTCCGCGTGAAAGCGAGATTCTGCACCTGCAGTTCTGGGCGGCCGCCTTTGAGCTTCTCAAGCAGCGCCAGGCTATCTACTTCGAAACAGAGGGAAAGAACAAAGGGTGCTGGGTGATGCCCTCTTCGGCGTTCAAAACCTCCGCCGGAAGCGACGAATCCCCCGAGGACGACAGCAAGGTGATCGTTCGATCAAACGGCACTGTGACGTACGTCGGCAAAGACATCGCATACCAGCTCTGGAAATTCGGCCTGCTCGGAAAAGATTTTTATTACAGGCTCTGGTTTGAATATCCGGACGGCCACCGACTTTGGGTCACGACCGATCAACCGCAAACCGGTAACACGCCCCATTTTGGCGCCGCCAGTGAGGTTTTCAACGTCATCGACTCCCGCCAATCGTATTTGCAGGACGTAGTCGTGGCAGGCCTTCGCGCCCTTGGTTATCCGGAGCAGGCCGGTAAGTCCAATCACTTTTCATACGAGATGGTGGCCCTCTCGCCGCGTACATGTGTCGAGATGGGCATTGAACTCTCGGAAGAGGACAAACGACGCCCTTACGTCGAAGTGTCAGGCCGTAAAGGTCTCGGAGTCAAGGCGGACGATTTGATCGACAAACTTATCGATACCGCTCAGGCGGAAGTGGATCAGCGTCACACAGAAGCTCCCGCCGAAGAACGCCGGCGCGTTGCCACACAAATCGCCACCGGCGCGCTGCGTTATTTCATGCTGAAGTTCACGCGAAATTCGGTCATCGCCTTCGATTTTCATGAAGCTCTCAGCTTTGAAGGCGAGACCGGGCCATACGTTCAGTACGCCGCGGTTCGGGCCGGCAATATTCTACGAAAGCTCCAGGAACGCGGCGAATCTCTACCCGATTTCGCAGCCGTGCTCACCAAGGAAGCACTCGACCGCCAGCTTGCTTCTGAGGATTTCTGGCAGCTTCTTCTCTCTGCTTCCAAGGTCGACAGCGCTGTTGACCGGGCGATAGCGTCCGGCGAGCCCGCCCATATTGCCAAATACGCCTTCCAACTGGTCCAGGCATTCAACAACTTCTACCACGAGTACCCGGTCTTGCAGGAAACGGACGCGGAACGCCGCGCGTTTCTCCTCTGGATGACGAAGTACTTTCGTGAGCAACTCCTCGCCACGCTTCACATTCTGGGGATCGAACAGCCCCCCTACATGTAAGCCGGCGGCTCACGCCCGTAAAGAATGCGGCACCGACTCTCAGCCGGCTGCTTGTCCGCCGCGCTCGCACTCGCGCCGGATATCCAGAACCTCGTTCGGCAGCTAAGCGGCTTCGCGGTCGGTGATGCCGCTGTCGACCTTCGCGACATGGATCGATCTTGCGATTCCGAATAGCTTCATGATTTTGATCTCTATCCAGGATGGATCGAATTCATACCAAGTTAGGCCGTGACGGGCGGAGGTAGGGTGTGCGTGGTGGTTATTGTGCCAGCCTTCTCCGAAAGTGATGAGGGCAACCCACCAGTTATTGCGCGAGTCGTCTCGTGTCGCGAACCGCCGGGACCCCCACATGTGAGTCGCTGAGTTGACCAGCCATGTCGCGTGGAGACCGCATACGACGCGGAGGCAAACGCCCCAGAGCACCAACGGAAGCCCTCCGATCGCCCAGAGCGCCGCCGCGAGCACTAGGATCGGGAGCCAGTGGTAGTTATTTAACCAGACGTAAAACGGGTCCCTGGCCAGATCCGGGGCATACTTGCCCATCATGCGCGTGTTGTTGTGTTTGGTTTCCCCGATGAGAATCCAACCAACGTGTGCCCACCATGCGCCATCGCGTGGAGAATGAGGATCGCCGAGCTTATCCGATTTATGATGATGAATCCGGTGGACGGCTACCCAGAAAATCGGGCCGCCTTCGAGCGTCAGAGTTCCGCAGATTGCAAAGAAGTATTCGAGCCACTTTGGCACCTTGTAGGACCGGTGCGTGTGCAGCCGGTGATAGCCCAGGCTGATGCCAAAACCGGTGGCCACCCAGTACAAACCAAGCGCCACAGCGAGACCGGTCCAACTAAACATGAACAGCGCGGCAACCGCGCCGATATGCAGGATCACGAGGACAACGATGGTAATCCAGTTCAATCTGTCCGAATCTGAAATCGCGATGACATCCGTATTCACTCGTTCTTCGGTAATTAGGTCCACACTTAAAGCTACCTAGAATTCAGCACGCGGTTTGTAACACTTGTGTAATTTCAAACACTTACGGTTTCAGCATCCGCATGCAGGGTCGAAAGCCTCAGAATTTCCCAACAACCAGGGTGATTTCTGAATTGAGATCTTCGCCCCAGAGATAGGCGCCTCGCTTCAAATCGCGTTCATCCGGCTCGTTGACGGAAGACGGGTCGATGTCGTGCCCGCGAAAATTGCCAAGCCGGAAGAACCAACTGTTGGCGCGCACCAGGTATTTCTCGTCGCCATCAATGACAGCGAGGACGGGCATCAGCGACCCTTGCCAGACCAGGGTACTGCGCCACGCGGCATCCATCACGTATTTCGGAAGCGAGTAGGTACTTCGCGCGATGGAACGGACCTGGCCTCCGACGGCGAGTTGCTTGTGGGTAGGCAGCAGTTCCACAGGCCAGCTCGACGGAACAATGAGGCAAGGGTCGGCAAGGCCCAAATCCTTCAGTTCCGCCTGGCATGGAATCACAATCGTTTGATTGTTCAGCAGAGGCTGAGGTAATTGCAGCCGCCGGGCTTCCGCGGTGAGGTCGATTTCTCCGGCGCCACCCAATTCGAGCCCGTACTTGCTTTGAAGCTGGGCCAGGGATTCCCGAACGCGACGCAGATACTCCTCGCGTCCCCTGTTCTTTCCGCGTTCCTGCGCTCCCGACTCTGGCATGGACGTTTTGACGCTCCTATCAATCTTACGAGAGAACATCCTTACCGAAAAACATGGCCAGAAAGGACTTCCCTCCGTACAGTTAACCGCTCCAGCAAATCGAAATCGAGATCGTAACCGAAACCGGGCTGGTCGCTTATGGCGATTGTTCCGTGCGAGCTCACCTCGACCGGGGGCACGACGATGTCCTGCTTCCAATAGCGCTTGCTGGCCGAAACATCGCCGGGCAGGACGAAGTCCGGCAGCGTCGAGAGGGCGATGTTATGGGCCCGGCCAACGCCGCTTTCCAGCATGCCCCCGCACCAGACCGGGATGTCGTTCGCCTGGCAGAGGTCGTGAATGCGTTTTGCCTCCGCGAAGCCCCCGACCCGGCCGAGTTTCATATTGATGATTCTTCCAGCTTTCAGGCGGATGGCCTGCTCCGCGTGGTGCGCGGACCGGATGCATTCATCCAGGCAGATGGGGGTATCGAGCAAGGCTTGTAATTCGGCATGATCGATGATGTCGTCAAAGGCAAGAGGCTGCTCGATCATCATCAGCCCAAATTCATCAAGCTGTTTCAGGCGGCTTTTGTCCTTCAGCGTGTACGCTGAATTGGCATCCGCCATCAGGAAAATGGCGGGAAAGGCCTTGCGAACTTCGCGAATCACCTCAACATCCCAGCCGGGTTTGATCTTCATCTTGATGCGTTGATACCCGGCATCGAGTTCCGTGCGAATCTTTTCGAGCAGTTGCCCGATGCTGTCCTGGATGCCGATCGAGACGCCGCAGGGAATCTCCCGGCGCGCCCCACCGCCGATCTCCTTCCACAGCGGATTCCCATGCAGACGAGCCTGCAGATCCCAGACTGCCGTCTCCATTCCTCCGCGCGTCATGTAATGACCGCGAATGTGCGCGAGGCGCGGATAGACGTCCGACGCCGAATCGAGATCGATATTAATGATCCGCGGCACGACATAATCGACGAGCAGCGGCCAGATAGAACCGGTCCACTCCTCGTTGTAGTACGGATTTTCGCCTGCGGTGACTCCTCCCCAACCGGAAACGCCGTCCGCCACCGCTTCCACCAGAACGATTTCGCGCTCGTATGTCCGGCTAAAACTGGTTTCGAAGAAGTGAACGAGCGGCATTTTGAGATGCCGAAGGATGACTCGATCTAGTTTGATTCCCATTGCCCCAGGAGGTAAGTTCCGGCCGTTTCGCTTTTTTCGAATCCGATGACGGCGAGCCCGCCGGCGAAATACTTGTCGAATTTCTTTGCCACGCCTGACTGGATGTCGCGTGCTCTTGCCGGATCGGACCGCCGCAAGTCCGAAATTGCCGCTGGGACCTCGATTCTTTCGATGATCGCGGCGCTTTCAGACCGATCCCCGGCGCAGGCGGCTTCGACACGCGGCGATTGTATCCACCATTCAGCCGTGCATCGGTCCGTCGGAAGCCCGGTATGCAGATAGCTGCTGGTCGTGCCGTACTGGTTGGGGACGAAACGGCGCACGATTGCGCCGAGCCTCTCGATATTGAAATAAGCGTTTTTCAATTCGAGCGGATCGAAAGTCCACTCGATTAGATCGATGCCGCGCGCTGTCGCTTCATCGCGTTGCTTCAATTTCATTTGCCGCCCGAGCCCACTATTTCTGTAAGCGGGCAACACGCCGAGCATGTGGCTGTGCAGATAATATTTCCCGCTGGGCTTCAGTCCTGGAATCGCGAGGCAAAACGCAACCATACGAGGCCCATCAAACGCCCCCAGAACCTGGCCGCCGATCTTGTCCGCGACAACGAATAACCGCAGCGGCAGTAGTTCAATATCGGCGAATCCCCAGATCTCCTGTTGCAGCTTCACTGCTTCCGCAAACTCGGCGTGCCTTCCCAGTTTCCGGATTTCAACCATTGACTTGTCCGCCGGCGGGTGCGTGAGCGGAGCGGCGCTTCGCCTCCTGCCACAGTTCTTCCAGCCGTTCGAGCGGCGTCTCTTGAACACTGCCGCCCGAGTCGGCGACGCTCTCCTCGATGTGCCGGAAGCGCTCCCTGAACCGGGAGTTGGTTTTGCGGAGAGCTTGCTCCGGATCCACTTTCAGGAAACGTGCGAGATTCGTGAGCGTGAACAATAAATCGCCGACTTCATACTCGACGGAAGCCTGATCGCCCATTTCCCGGGCCTCCGCCAGTTCGCGGAATTCTTCCTGTAGTTTGTCGAGGACGCCGCCGATGTCGGGCCATTCGAAACCGAGACCCGCCGCCTTCTTCGATATCTTAAGGGCTTCGACCAGCGCCGGAAGCGATCGCGGCACTCCGTCGAGGACGGATGTACCGGGATTCTCAACCCCTTTCTCGATTTTTTCCTGCCGCTTTATCTCATCCCAGCGCCGCTTCACGTCGTCGGCGGTGCTCGCAATCGCGTCGCCGAAAACATGCGGATGACGCCGGACCAATTTCTGATTGATGGCTTGCAGGGAGTCCACTATATTGAAAAGCCCTTCCTCAGACGCCATCTGCGCGAAAAAAACCGGCTGGAGCAGGATATCGCCTAGTTCATCCATCAGTTCCGGCCAGTCGCGGCCGTCAATAGCGTCCATCACCTCATACGTTTCTTCGAGAAGGTAGGACTTGATGGTGTCGAAAGTTTGCTTGCGGTCCCACGGGCAGCCTCCGGGAGCACGCAACCGGGCCATGATTTCTACGAGCCTAAGAAATTCCTGACCGGCATCTGGGGGTGTTACGGACATGCTAAACCCCTCACTGTAGCATCGGAGCGCGCCCGCCGGGTTGAGAGCCTCTGCGAACTCCGCCGAACCGTTTCGGACCGGGAATGGGCGCTTCTCGAGCGTTCTCGCACTTTCGGTTGGTTTCGATTTAGACTGGTAGAACCTACGTGTAATGGCTTTAGCACCGGATAGGCCAAGCCTCGATTCAGACCGGGAAGAAGACCGGCTGAAAGCGCGGATCGCAGAATTGGAAATCGCGCTATCGAGTGCACACCAGCGCCTCAATCGTTACAAACGCGTGTTCGCCGACAATCCAATGCCCGCGGTGGCATTCGCGGTCCCATCGCTGCAGATGCTCGATGCGAACGAAAGCGCTCTGGCGCTTTACGGGTATACGCCGGAGCAGATGCGCGAGTTAAATCTGCTTGATCTTTTTTCGATGGATGAACAGCGGCGGCACCACGATCTAGCAGCGCAATTGCGGCGGTCCGTAAATACAATCGGCCCGTTTGCGCACCGTTCGGCCGCCGGGCAGCAACTAATGGTCAGCGTGGTCTCGTTTTCGTTCGAGATCGGAGGACAGGATGGCCGAATCGCTGTGCTGCTCGACGAAACCGGCCGGCACATGGCTGAGGAAGCGCTGAAATCGAGCGAGGAACGATATCGCGAACTCTTCGAGAACGCCAACGATGTCATTTTTCTACACGATCTGAAAGGCAAGATCATCGCCGTGAACCGCGCGGCCGAGTATCTCACCGGTTATTCGCGTTCCGAGGTGCTGGGGCAGAATTTTGACCAGTTGATTTCGCCGGAAGCCCGCCCGCTGATTCATGACTTTATCCGCGCGCACCTGGGCGGCAGCGCCACGCAGCACTATGAGCTGCCGATTGTTTCGAAGTTCGGAAACCGGCGGCAGCTGGAGGTTAGCACTCGCATTCTCTACCGCCGCGGGCAGCCGGTCGCGATTCAGGGCATTGGGCGCGATGTTACCGAGCGCAAGCAGGCGCAGCAGCGACTCGAAGAGAGCTCTGGTGAACTACAACGCAAGAACGAAGAATTGAGCCGGGCATTACAACTGGCGCGGGAAGCGACGCAGCTCAAAGAACAATTTCTCGCCAACACTTCGCACGAATTACGCACGCCCATGAACGGCATCATGGGCATGATTAACTTGCTGCTCGAGACGAATCTGACGATAGACCAGCAGGAATATGCCGAAGCCGTGAACCAGTGCGCAAACGATTTGCTCACGATTATCAATGACATTCTTGACGTGTCGCAGATCGAATCGGGCCACATTTCGCTTACCGAGTCGACATTCGACGTTCGGGATAGCCTGCAGGCCGTCGTCAAGATGCTGCGGTTCCGCGCCGCGGCAAAGAGCCTGGAGCTTGGCATTGAGATTGATCCCTCGATGCCCTCTGAGATCATCGGGGATAGCGTTCGAATACGACAGGTATTCACGAATCTAATCGCGAATGCGATCAAATTCACATCATCCGGGGGGGTGCGCGTTTGCTTGACGTATCTGAAGGATGTCGACCGGCTGCGATGTGAGGTGATCGACTCGGGGATTGGGGTCTCCGATTCGGCGCGCGAGCGAATCTTCGAGGCTTTCGTGCAAGCAGACGGCTCGACACGACGCCGTTTCGGCGGAACGGGACTGGGTCTGACGATCAGCAAACAGCTCGTGGAGCTGATGGGCGGCAGGATCGGGACCTATCGCAACCAGACAATCCGGGGTTCGACATTTTGGTTCGAGTTACCGGTGAGGCTGCCCCAACCCGAGGCCACCCTTGTCGACGCGTCGGCGAGTTCTTGACAAATAAGCCCGTTGGGACGGCCGCGCGTTTTAAAAATTGCGGCTCGGTGCTGGAGCGCATGCGCCTCCAACAGAGCAACTGGTAGAGATTCATTTTGCTCGATCCTCATTTACTGCTGATTGTCGCCAGCGCGGGACTGATGCTCGTCTACCGCGAATTCTGCGCGCCGGGAAAGGTTTGGCCGGGCGCGTGCGGCGGCGCGCTTTTCCTGGCGAGCAGTTGGCTGCTGGTCCAGCAGCGTCCAACCATACCTGGCGTCGCTCTACTGGCGATAGCCGCCGTGTTGTTCTCGGCTATCCTGCGGTTTTCCCGGGCAGTCCACTTTGGACTGGGCGGAACCACATGCCTGATTGCCGGTCTGTTATTTCTGCTGCCCGGCAATCGGGCGATTTCGCCATGGTTGGCCGTACCCCTCGGGGCAGCCCTAGGAGCCGCCACCTCTGTTCTGGCAAGAGTGGCTGCGGCGGCACGGCGGAATAAGAAAACATTCATCCGCACAGTCGATGACTATCAAAGTTCAAGTGGCTCGGCAGCAGACCGTCCGGCCGGAACCTCCCACGCAATCCATTCATCCAGCAGCGGAAAGTATAGTCCCACCGAAACGGCGGATTCGCCGGCTTGCTGCAACAGAGACGCATAGGCTTCGAGTTGCGCGCGATAGCGTCGCTGCTCCTGCCGAAGAAATGACTTGCGATCCGACCCCTCGTGCGCGCCAGTCTTGTAATCGATGATCCAGCGGCGTCCGGCCTCGTCAACGAATGTGCGGTCGATGCGGCCGGTTTCCAATCGATCGCCGATAACGCCCGTCAATGCCCATTCGGACTCGGCACGATTGTGGGGGGCGAGTATCCAGCGCCCGCGATCGCTAGTGAGAACGTGTTTTAGAGACGAAAGAGCGCGGTCCGTTGCGATCGCGAGTTCGGAACGAGCGACGCCCATGCGCAACAGTTCGTCGCTGACGAAGCGCGCGTGCGAGTCAACCCGGTCACCCGTCCAATGAGCTACGCCCTCTTCGGCAATCCGCCGCAAGAAATCGTGGACCACTGTGCCAACATGACGGCCCGTATCGCTCACCCATTCGTAGGTAACTTCCCGTTCCGATGGGGATTCTTTTTGGAAGGGCGGCCGCCAGGGCGCCGCAGGCTGTGGCACCGGCAGCATCCAATCGCTTGGCAAGCGGCGCAGCGTTGTCTGCGGCATTGCAGACAGCGGCAGGACTTGCTGCCCCGGCCGTTCCTGAACAAAGTGGTTCCACGCTTCATCGAATACCGGCTCGACTGTGCCCCAGAGCAGGCTCAGGAAACAGTGACTTGGCTTCTTGTAGTTGTCTTGTTTGCTGTTGCTCGCCACGCAGCCAAGCAGATGAAGCTGTTCTTTAGCGCGCGTTGCCGCCACATAAAGAAGCCGGCGGTTTTCAGCAGATTCTTTGATCTGCAATTCGTGGCTGACAAACCGGTAGAAAGGATCTTTATCGCCCGCTCTCGGCAAACCAGCGATCAACAGTCCCTCGGAGCCGTCCCCGCGAAGGCGCTCCGTCCACATCAAAAGTTCCGGTTCGCTACTCCGAGCGCCCGCATGCAGCTGAGGCACGATGACGGTGTCAAACTCAAGCCCTTTGGCGGCATGGATGGTCATTACCTGAACGAACGGTCCGGCATGAACGTGCGGCTTGGCAAAAAGAAACCGCAGCCGCTCCTCGAGTACGCCGAAATCCTGGACCAGGCCGCCGCCACCGAATTCGTCGAGAAGTTCGAAGAAGTTTTGTGCGTCCTGACGCTGATTTTCAGATGTGAGCGCCGCCGGCCCGCCGAGCGCAACCCACGCTGCTTCGACCACGTCGCGAAGCGGATAGCGGCCGAAAGCCAGTAACGCTTTCGCAATTATTTTTTGGAAGCGAATCGCCCGCGAGCGGCCATCTGCGGATAGCCGGGCTACGCGTTCCCCATCGGAGAGAAGATCGAAAATACCGCTTTTCTGCGCGTTGCCCACAAGCTGAAACAGATCGGCGAGGGTCAGCCCGCACCAGGGAGCACGCAAGCAGGCGAGCCACGACAGCCGGTCGCCGCGGTGATGGATCGCGCGCGTCAGAGACAGCAAGTCGAGCGTGTGCTGCTCATCGGTGAGCGCATCGATATCGATGGCCTCGTAGGGGACTTGTGCTTCTCTCAGCGCCGGCAGAATTGCGCGCAAATGCGGGCGCGTACGAACAAGAATCGCGGCGCTTCCGCGATTCAGGGCTTCGCGAGCAAGCTCGACAACCCGCGCCGCTTCCCGCGTTCCGTCATCGTCGACGAATGCGTGCAGCGCAGGAGCAACGCCACACCCGGCCCTTGCCGCGAACGCTTCACGCAGCGCCACGTCGCCGTATGCGGCATTATCATCCGCGGGCATGATCTTCCGGAATGATTCGTTAATCCACCGGACGATCTCCGGCTGGGAGCGGAAATTCGAAGTCAGACGCAGCGGTTCTACCGGAACGCTCCCAATCATGCGGCGCTCTGCCGCGCGCATGAATAGGCTCACCTCGGCATCGCGAAAGCGATAAATCGACTGCATCGGATCGCCCACGGCAAATAACGTGCGGCCATCGCCAAGTGACCACTGCGCCGTGAGCCGGTCGAGTAGTTCATACTGCCCGAGCGATGTGTCCTGAAACTCGTCCACCAGCAGGTGCTCAATTCGATAATCAAGCCAGTAAGCGAGGTCTGTTGGACGATCCGGCGGCCCGAGCGCGGCGACCGCCGCCTGCGTGATACGCGTGAAATCCACCTGCGCTCGTTCGCGAAAGACGTCCTCAAGTTCATAGAGCGCGACGCGAAGAATAGCGGAGAAGTCCGCAATCAGCCTGCATTGCTCTTGCGAAAGCTGTGCAGGTGGCTGCAGGCGGGCTTCGTGGAGCGCCTCGCAAAACTCTGGAAGCCCTTCCAGAATCGCGGTGTGTGGCTTTTTCTTCCGAGCTAATGCTTTATCTTTGAGCAAAAACTCTTCCGCGAATGCGCACCACTGCTCCATCGCATCCAGCGAGGCTAGCGGCTTACCGGGAATCCGCTTTGGCCACAAGTCCCACGCTCGTTGCACCCGATCTTCGATACATTCGCGCAAAGTCGCCTCAATTTCCGCCTGAAGACTTTCCGAATCTCTTGCTTCAAGGGCACGAGTCCATTGATCGCGCTTGGCGAGCATGTTTGCGATCTGCTCTTCAAGCCTTGTCAGATTTCCATCGAAGTGCACGGTGACATCGCGGAAGATCTGCTGAAGATCGCCGGTTTCGGCCAGCTTCACGATCGTTTGGCGCGCGGCGCGGCTATACAGGTGCTCGGCGTGCTCAATCACTTGCGGAGGGCTGCCGAAGCCGGCAAGCAGAGGCATTTGGCGCGTCAGCATCGCACAAAGCGAGTCGATAGTTTGAATCTGCAAACGGCTCGCGTCTTCGGGCAGCCGCCAGTCGTTGCGGCGGTCTTGATCAAGTACGGCGTTCGCCAGATCGCGAGTCAGTTGAGCATAGTCGGATTCAACGGGCTTCCCCGCAGTCGCGGAAAGCAACGCCTGAAGCACCCGTTCTTTCATCTCGGCGGCAGCTTTGCGCGTGAACGTCATGGCAACCACGGACTCGGGCCGCTGCACTACTGCCAGCAGCCGCAAGTAGCGCTGGATCAATAGCTCCGTCTTTCCGGAGCCGGCCGGCGCCTCAACAAGAAACGATTGGCTCGGAGTCAGCGCCCGGCGGCGAACGTCCTGGTCGCCGATCATCTATTCACCTTCCTCCGTCATTCCAAATTGCCGCGCCTCGCGAATCCGACACAGCGGCTTGATGGTGCACCACTCGCAAGCCTTGGGCTGCGGATCGACCGCAGCGTAGCCTTCGATGAATTCGCGCCCCAGTCTCTCCACTACGTTTTTCCAATCCTGAAGGCAGGCCGCCCAATCTCCCTCAGGCACTTCTTTTTTGCCACCGAAGTGAGCTTGCCTGCCGTAACCGACGGCTCCCTCTTTGCGCGGCTTTAATTTAGCGAAATAGAGAGCATCCACCACGGACCCCAGGGCAGCTGCATAGACAAGCAATTGCGGCTCGCTCGGACGGTCTCCGTCGAGGCTTTTCGCCTTGGGCTCACCACTCTTGTAATCGATCAGCACCAAGCGGCCATTCTTCAACCGGTCGATCCGATCGAGACGAAGACGGAGGCGCAGCGGGCCTAGTTCGTAATAGGATTCGTGCTCTGTGGTTTCAACGTTGAAATCCACCGTGCGGTTTGTCTCAATCGCCAGCCACGCTTCCAGAATCAGCTTGAGCCGTTGGCGCTCCGCCTGACGAAGCTGCTCGCGAAATACGGTCGCGACACGGTCCGAATCAACGGCATGATCGACAGCTCGATTGATGGCGCCGCGAAGCTCGGGCGGACTCATGGACCGAAGCGCATCCAGTGTCTTAATCTCCTGCCATACGCTCGCAAGCGCGTTGTGAAGAAAGATACCGCGGTCCAGCGGATCAAACGAAAACGTCGCTTCCTCAAGCGGTTCCGCTTGCAAGCGCCATTTGGCGAACGCCTGAAACGGGCAGGCCGATTGTGATTTTATGAGGTGCGTTCCGCCGCTCACCACCGTGCCCGGTGCGAGCGGGGGCGCTTGCGAATCTTCAACTCTCTCGAGTTCCTGAGAATTAACGCTGTCGATAAGAGCTTGGCCCTGCCACAGATCGATTTGAGTCAAAGAGAGATGCTGGACATCCGTGAAGAGCGGCGACAAGGTAGCTAATTCGCGCGTATCTGAGCTGTAACTGCCAAACACGATGTCCCCGGCTTCGTGAATCGATTTTGCGGCTCGCTGTATCTGTTCACGGCGGCCCTGGGGAGTGGCTCCAGGCATTTCACAAAACCGCTGCAAGGCGAGAGGGATGAAGGCCGTCGGAGCGGATGCGGGCGGCCAGCCGGCATCGGATAAACCAGCGGCCCACGCGCGGTCGAAGTGAAGAGATTGCGCGTCACCAAAATCCATCATCTGGACCGGCGAGGTTAGGTCTCCGGCAACGGGTCCATCGGACGAGGCCAGATGGCGCAAGTGCGATTGAGCCTCAGACCACGCCATCGCATGGTCTAGCAGATTGAAAGAACTGAACGTCGACAGGATCTGCTTCCATTGTTGAATTGCCGCTTCTTCAAGTACGGATAGCGGCTGATCTCCTGGCCAGCCGAGTGCCTCCAGCAAGCGAGCGGCACATGCAGACCACTCCGAGGCGCCGGCCCGAACGGTTGACGTTTGCAGCGCCTTCTGAACTTGCGGCCAGCGCCGCGACAACTCAGGACACTGAGTTGTGTGCTTGCGAATCTCTGACAACGGTAAATCGAGTTCATGAAGCCGGCGGATCCGTGCATCGGCATCGGCGCGAGCACGGCATTCGGACGGCGCTCCCGCAATGAAGGGCGAGAGAAGCAGCCCACTGATGACGGCCAGCGGAATACGCGGTTCTGCAAAGCCAAAAAACAGAAAGGCCGTGGCGATGATGGGGTGTTCATACAGCGGTACGCCGCAGTGGAGGTGAACGATGGATGCGTCGCCGGGCGCGCTGGATGAGAGCGGCTGCAGGACCGATGCGGGTTGAAACACATTTCGAAGCGCGCGTTCGACCTCGGGCCGCCGCTGGCGCAAGCCCGGTATGAGGATGCCAATGGAGGCACCCGGACCCGCCTCGAAAGCGGCACGCGCCCAGCGAGCAGCGGAATCGATCTCCTCTGCCCAGTCGCCGCAGCAAACCGCGCCTAACTCAGATACAGCGGCCTGGCTGTTCTCAAACGACACAACAGCCCCGCAGCTTTGCAGCCTGGTGGCTAGTTCTTTCAGCGCCGGAGGGCGTTCAGCAAACCCAGCGAACACGATAGTTCCAGGTACGGGCAGAGATGCGATCCAATCGAATGCCTGGAGCCACAACTCGTCGGCCGTCATCCATCCCTGCTCACGGCATCGTCGCCGAACGCCTTCATGCCAATTGAGGAAAACTTGCGCGTCTTCCGTTTCGGCCCAGGCGGGATGCGCAAGCGGCGTCCCCCATGCGGCCGCTTTAGACGCAGCATGACGAGCGGCAACCGCCGTCGAGTGAGGATTCAGCAAGAGCACGCCGGAACCTTCGATGCACTCCTGCCAGAGCAAAGTCTCCTGCGCGGGAGACAGTAAGGCGCCCACTTTCTCGTCAAGAGTGTATCGCGCCTGCTGCCAGAGCTGACGGAGCCACGCCGATGCCGCCAGCACCGCTGGACGCGGCCACGTTCGCAGGCCATTCTGCAGTTGCCGGCGAGTGTGCTGGCTTTCGATGACTGCTGCGAGCAGGGGTGTCGGAGTCAAGACCGTCGCGCCGGCATCCAGCCGATCGAGAAGGTCCTTATGAGCGAAACGCATTCAGAGGTTCTAGTTTTCATTATGCCCACCGCCCTTGCTTCGGTAGAATCGAAAGGCACGACCCGGAATGAGCACTATGAAGCGAATCGCGTTCGCCGCGCTTGCGGCCGTTCTTTTCTCCTTCTCGCTGTGGCCACAATCGCTGCTGGATTTCGAGAAGAAAGTCACTGAATTTACTCTGAAGAATGGCATGCACTTCATCGTCGTGGAACGGCATGAAGCGCCCGTGCTGGCGTTCAACACCTATGTGAATGTCGGATCTGTGGACGACCCCAGCGGATCCACCGGTCTCGCGCACATGTTCGAGCACATGGCGTTCAAAGGCACCGAGCAGATCGGAACTACGAACTGGCCGGCCGAGAAGCGGGCGATGCAGCAGACCGAAGAGGACTACGACGCCTTGCAGCAGGAGCAGAACAAGGGGCTGCATGCCGACCCGGAGAAGGTGAAACAGTTGCAAGCCCGCGTGAAGGCCGATATCGAGGCGGCGGGCAAGTATGTGATCCCCAATCTCTACCCGCAAATTATCGAGACCAACGGCGGCGTGGGGTTGAACGCCGAAACGGGAGTGGACGCCACGCAGTACTTCTATCAGTTTCCGTCGAACCGGACGGAACTCTGGTTTCTGTTGGAATCGGAGCGTTTCTATGCGCCCGTGTTCCGTAACTTCTACAAGGAACGCAGTGTCGTGCGCGAGGAACGCCGGATGCGGGTTGAATCCGAGCCGCAGGGCGAACTGCAGGAATCGTTCCTGGCGGCCGCGTTCGAGGCGCATCCCTACCATCACTCTCCGGGCGGCTGGGCTAGCGATATCGAAAGCCTCCGCCTTGATGACGCAATCCGTTTCTACAAGAAATTTTATGTGCCGCAGAACATCAATGTCGCGATTGTGGGCGACATCGATCCGAAGCGCGCCCGGACTTTGGCCGAAAAATATTTCGGCGTGATCCCACCCGGCCCTAATCCGCCGCTGGTCCATACCGTTGAGCCGCCGCAGAACGGAGAGCGACTTGTCGAAATCGACACCCAAGCGCAGCCAATTGAACTGATCGGCTACAAACGTCCCGATCAACTGTCGCCAGACGATCCGGTGTTCGACGTGATTAGTGCGATTTTGTCGGGAGGCCGGACAGGAACGCTTTACAAAGAACTCGTGCGGGACAAAAAACTGGCGCTGGCCGCGGGCGCCGCGTCGACTTATCCATCGGGGAAATACCCGAATATGTTCATCGCGTATGTCGCTCCGAACATGGGGAAATCGCTCGATGAATGCGAGAAGGCTTTGAACGAGGTAGTAGACCGGCTGAAAACGCAGAAAGTCGACGACGAGACGTTAAACCGCGTTAAGACGAAATTACGAGCGGCTCTGATCCGCAAATTGGACAGCAACGCAGGCCTGGCAGCGGAATTGAATTTCTATTACGTCTCTTTCGGCGATTGGAAGAAGCTGTTCACCTCGATTGACGATTACGACAAAATTACGGCGGACGATGTCATGCGGGTGGCCAAGCAGTACTTCGTGCCGCAAACGCGTACGATCGGGCGGCTGGTTTCCCCGCCTGCTTCCTCCACAACAGCAGAAGGAGCAACGAGCAAATGAAGCCGTTGTGCAACCGTTTCCTGATGCGCGGCCTCGTGCTGCTGCTTGCCGCAAGCCTGGGATACGCACAGTCCACAGCAACCCAGACCGCGTCGCCACCGACAACGCCAGATCCGGTTGTGGTTCGAAATACCGGGCCTCTACCATCCTGGAAAGATCTGCATTTCCCTCCGCTCGGCCAGGTTAAGATCCCCCATCCCGAAATTTACTCGCTTGGCAACGGGATGAAAGTTTATCTGTTGGAAAATCATGAATTGCCGCTCGTGAGCGGACGGATGCTGGTGCGAACTGGAAACCTCTTTGACCCCAAAGCGAAGCTGGGGCTCGCTGAGATCACCGGCATCACCATGCGGAGCGGTGGAACTTCGAAGATGACTGGCGATCAGCTCGATGAACGTCTGGAAGACATGGCGGCATCTGTCGAAACGGGCATCGGCGAGTCAAGCGGATCTGCCAGCTTTTCATGCCTGAAGAAGAATACCGGCGCCGTGCTCGAGCTCTTTCACGATGTGGTGACCGATCCGGCATTTCGGGAAGACAAAATCGAGCTCGCGAAAACTCAGATCAAGAGCTCCATTTCGCGCCGAAACGATGACGCGAACGGCATCGCCGACCGTGAACTCTACCGGCTCGTTTATGGCCCTCACACCCCTTACGGCGAGCAAGTCGAGTACGACACCATCAATGCAATTCATCGTGACGACATCGTCGACTTTTACAAACGCTACTTTTCCCCGTCGAATATGATTTTCGCCATGTACGGCGATTTCGACAGCGCGGCGGTCAAACAACAGCTTGAGTCACTATTCGGCGCCTGGAAAGCGAATGAGCCGAAAACGCCGGCCTTTCCTAAAGTGGATGCTCCGCCGCAGCCAGGCGTCTTCCTGGTGACGAAAACCGATGTCACTCAAACGTTTATCCAGATGGGCCACCTCGGCGGCGAACTCCGCAACAAGGATTTCCCTGCCCTCTCGGTAGCCGCGGATGTGTTCGGCGGGGGATTCTCAAGCCGGCTGTTCCGTGACGTACGCACGCGGCTGGGTTATGCCTATGCCGTTGGCGCGGACTGGGCCGCCAACTATGACCACCCGGGCCTGTTTCGGATCAGCGTCAGCACGAAATCGGAAACGACGACTGCGACGATCCAAGCGATTCTGAAGCAATTGACCGCGATGCGAACGTCCGAAATTACGGATGAAGAGCTGAAGGTCGCCAAGGATAGCGTGCTGAACAGCCTGGTATTCGCATTTGCTCGCCCGTCCAGCACCCTGAACCGGCTGGTGACCTACGATTACTTTGGTTACCCGGCCGATTTCCTCACACAGTATGAAAACGCCATCAAAGGAGTGACCAAGGCGGATGTGCTTCGAGTCTCGAAGGAGTATTTTCAACCTTCGAAACTAACAATCGTTGCTGTCGGAAATCCCGCGAAATTCGGCGAACCACTCACCGCCTTGAATTTACCCGTGAAGCCGCTCGATGTCAGCATTCCGCCTCCTCACGAGGAAACGGCTCAAGCCGATGCGCAGTCGGTCGCCCAGGGGAAAGAGCTTCTGGACGAAGCGTTTGCATTCATGGGCGGCGAGCAGAAACTGGCGGCGCTGCAAGATATCACCGAAACCGCAAACGCAAAAATGGAAACGCCCCAAGGCGAACTCTCGCTTCAGATTACGTCGAACGGCATTCTACCCGGGACCTTCCGCGAAGAGCAACAGCGCGGGCCGGCAAAGGTCACCATTTATGTGAGCCCGAGCGAAGCCTGGATCAACACGCCGCAAGGCGTGAAGGACCTGCCCGGGCCCGCGGCCCAGCAAATCCGGGAGCAGGTCGCGAGGCAGTTGCCGGTGCTGATGTCACATCTCGCGAAGTCGACTGCCCAGACGGTCGCGTCGGGTGCTGGAGCGATTCAGGTGAAAAGCGAAACCGGGCAACTCGTCACCTTGAAGATCGATCAGGCCAGCGGCGCAATTTTAAGCCTGAGCGCCACCGATGCGGACGGCAAGGTAACCGAGAACTTTTCGGATTGGCGCGATGCCGGCGGGATTAAGGCACCCTTTAAGACAGAAGTTCTGCACGATGGTAAAACCTCCGAGACGTCGAGCGCGTCAGATATTAAGATCAACAACAATTTGAAAGCGGAGGATTTAAGCAAACGGCCTTGAAAGCAATTGCCGGGATTTTCGTTTTGAGCGTGGCGCTGTGCGCGCAGACCAGCCCGAAAGGGAAGCAAATCGTTGACAAAGCTGTCGAAGCATTAGGCGGCCAAAATTTCCTAACGATGCGCAATCGCGTGGATTCCGGCAGGGCCTATTCGTTCTACCGTGAGCAGCTGAGCGGATTGGACATTGCCACGATCTACACCGAGTACGTCGACAGTAAGGCGCCAAAAAATGGCGTAGCCTTGCGAGAACGCCAGGCGTACGGGAAAAAACAGGAATTTTCGTTTTTGTTTCTTCCCGACCAGGGATTTCAGCTCACGTTTCGAGGAGCACGGCCGGTTTCCGATGAAACCTGGAATCGGTATCTCCGCAGCACGCTGACAAACGTTTTTTACCTGTTGCGCGAGCGACGGAATGACCCTCGTATGTTCTACGATTTTGTTCGTGAGGATGTTCTGATCAGCACGCATGTCTATATTGTGGATATCACGGACCCGGAACAGCGCACGGTGCGGGTGTATTTTGACTACAACACGAATCTGCCAATCCGCCAGGAATACTCAGAGTGGGACCCGGTCGGAAAGCAGCGATCGACTGAAAGGACGGAGTATTCGAAATATCGCGATGTCGGCGGAGTGCAATTGCCATTTGTCAGCGAGCGATTTCGAAATGGGGAAAAAGTCTTCCAGCTATTTTCCAACAACGTTCAGGTGAACCAGTCGATCCCGCCGGGCACGTTTGAGTTGCCGCCGGGAGTGAAGATGCTGAAAAAGGTAGATTAGCCGAGGATTGCCGGCCGCACGTCGCCTCTGCTCCATTGAAGACGCCGTAAAAACGTACGCTCCCTGACGGTCGCGGTCCGGCGCTCAGCCGCGCGCCACCTCCTCACCGCCACTTTCTGTGGTTTAGTAGAAACGATGAACGATGTGCGTATTCGCCCCGCAGCCTCGTCCGAACGGGAGGAGCTCGAGGCTTTGCAGTGGAGGGCCTCTCTGAGCAATGCTGGTGATCGCAACGCTCTGCTCGCCCATCCCGATGCCATCGAACTCACAGTTGAGCAGATTGAAGCAGGAGGAGTATTCGTCGCAGAGTGGAACGGCCTGCTTGCTGGCTTCTCGGCTGTGTTGCCCCGAGCAGACGGAGAGACGGACCTGGACGCCCTGTTTGTTGAGCCCGCCACTCGAAGGCGCGGCATCGGACGCTTGTTGGTCGAACACTGCGCGAGCGTGGCCCGCGAACACGGGTCGACCGCCCTTCACGTGGTCGGCAATCCTCACGCTGAGGCGTTCTATCTGGCTTGTGGTTTCGAGATGACCGGAACGACGGAGACCCGTTTCGGCCCCGGTCTGTTGTTGCGAAAAATACTAGCGTCATAATTGAACCGGACTGGGCTTCGATGTCCGACATGTGACTTCTCGGCAAAGCGGATTACGAAACGCTGTGCCGTTAAAGCGGATTTATCCCGGACCAAGGTGTCCAATGACCGTCATTCGGGCTAGTGGGCAATGGCCCGACCGCTCGGTGCGTGCGCCGAGGATTTGGCTCGGCGCAGGCGCGATCAGCCCGGAGCGATCAGTTCGGGCTCAATGGAAGTCAAATTTGTCGTGGCTGCGTTCGAGTGTCCAGGCCGAATGTCGGCTCCTGCGGTCTCCCAGGCCAGTGCCAAACGCCGTAGCACAGCCACTTATCCCCTTTGTTCCAGTTCGATCCAAATAGTGAACGATCGCCTCGCTCAATCCAGACTCCGTACAAGGACGTTTTGCCAAGATGGTGGGGGCCGGACATGTCCAATCGCTGATTGCCAGAGCTCTATCGAGCACCATCGGTGTCCAAGGCAGGTCGGTTGCCTCGTTCTCGCAGAAGCGCAGAGGCCTGAAGGGTTGCCGTTTCAATGCCTCAATCCGCAGCAACTCTCGCCGTACGCATTCCGCCTGACCCGAAGTGAACGGAATTATCGTAACGGCCGTGCGTTGCCAGTCGCTTTTAGCCCAGACTCGTCTCATAAGCCCAGTAGTGTCATGTACACCCGACCGTAGAAGGACGTGACCGACCTCGTGCGCAATAGCGTGACCAAGGACCCGGTAGAAGGCCGCCAGGTTGGTGCGGCTCACGATTTCGACGCGATCCGCAAATATGGTGACCTGCATCCCCCGCGCGGCACAGGGCAATGCGTACCCAAGCGCCTGCTGGGAGAAACCCCTCGGTGCACGGGGGAGGATCGCGGCCCTCACTGTCGCTGAGTCGAGGGGCTGCGCACAACCTTCCCGTGTCGCCGCAGTCTGGGAAAGAGATCTCAATCCCAGATGCCGAGCCCCAACAACTCCATCCGCAGATTTCGCGAGATGGAACTCTAGTCTCATTCACCAGAGGCGACCGAATTCAGATTTTCAGGATTGACCGGCAGCGACCTCGCATGCTCGTGGAAACGGGAAAAGAGGGAGGCAAGATATGGGATTGGTCGGCGGACAACAAGCGCCTTCTTCTCGGAAGGTATCCCCAGCCGAATATCTATGCATACGACGTGTCCTCCCGGCGAGGCTCGTTGTTCTTGCCCGGCGACGGGCTGTATCAGGCTAGGTTCTCGCCGGACAATCGGGCAGTGGTTTTAGTCGACTGTCATTCTGAATCGGCGGGCTGCCGACTTTTCGTCGTGCCCTTGAAGAGTGACGGAACTCCCGAGAAGGCGAATTGGATTGCGATTGATCACCCCAGTCGTTGGGACGACAAGCCGCGATGGTCGCCCGATGGCAATGTGGCCTATTTTGTCTCCGACCGCGACGGTCAGTTTTGCCTTTGGGCCCAACGCCTGGAGAACCGCACCAAGCAGCCAGTCGGCATGCCATTTGCGCTCTACCACTTTCACAATTCCCGGCTCGCAATGGACAATGTCGGCACCAGCTTTCTCGAAATCGATGTTGCACGGGACAAAATTGTGATGGGCCTTGGAGAGTTGACAGGGAACATTTGGAGCCTGAGGCAGTAGGTTGGGCTGACGCCGTAACAGAACAGCCTACTTTACGCTTAACCCTTTATTGTGAACCGGAATTTCATATCTTCTCCGAACCACTGGATGTAATTCGTTCCCCAGCCGTTATTGAACAGGCTGAAGTGAATGCCCTTGGAGAGATCCGGCTGCGAATTCGAAAAGTAGATAGGCGATTTCTCGCCAAGTGACACCAGCGGGGCGTCGAGCGTCTCAATCGTCAATTTCCCGTGCGCATCCCAATAGCTGAGTCCGCTCGATAGCGCATGCATGTGCCGATTGCCTCCTCGAACCACATCTGCCGGTGAAACCGGCTGCTCAACTTTAGATAGCGTCCAATTTTGCGCCGCTGGTGCCTCAGGATTGAAGGTCAGCCACATCGCTTCGGGCAGGCGGTTCGCGCGCTTGCGGAACCACGAGAAGTTGACATGGACCACTGGTTCCAATTTCGGAAGCGCAAGATCTAAATAAAGCTCCTCCGGCCAAGCCGTGACAGCGGGCACCGGAGCGCCGCCGTTTTCGATTTGCAAACGAGCCACCATCCGATGCGCATTTTTGTCTTCACCCGACCAGCAGTTGAGCAGTTTTGTAGTCCATGTCCGGCTCGACGCGCCAAACTTTTCGATATTGGGTTTGCCGAAATCTTTCGGGGCCCAAACGGTGTGGACAGTAATATAGCTGGCGAGAAATCGATCGTAATCGCCTTTCGAGAGTGTCTGGTAGCTGAACGCCGCTAGCGGATGTTCGGTGGAGGCCCAATCCCGGTTGCCGGCTTTGCTATGTAATTGCACGATCGATCCCGTCGCCGGATCGAGGCCGATCGTGAAATGGGGCGCATCCACTGGCGTCGATGCGTCATGTGCTTTCAGCCCGGCTGTCTCGGGCACGATCGGCTTCAACTTTGCCAGTCTCTCCTTGGCCTCGGTGCGAAGCGCTGCCGGCAAGGCCGCAACACCCTGATCGATATCGTTGCGCTTTTCGACCCAACTACCGGTCACCACCCTGTATTTAGGCTGGTCGAGCATTTGCGCCAAGGCATCCGGGGCGTAGTGATCGAAATCCAGCCATGTCTTCGTATCGGTTCCCCACGTGTGTTCGGCGGCAAGGGCAAAGCGGCCCAACAATGCCAGATCGACATCGTCTCCCGCCTTGAATCTGTTTTGCTCGATCCATTCACGGCGCATCCGAAGCACCTCGCGATACCGCGCAAGTTTCACCGGATCGCTCGATACGCCATAAATCCAGGTATCGCCAATCTCCCGATTCAGGACGGGAAGGCCGCGTTTGTAAGGCTCTACGGCGTTAGCAATTTCGGTCAAATTCGAAGCTCGAATCGAGGCATTTGGAAACTGTTGCTTCAGATCCGCATAGATTTTGTGGATCTCCTCCACCGTGTGAGGGCCGCTATTGTCGTCGCGAACTTCTACTGCTATCGCTAAGTCCGATGCAGGAAAACGCACGACGCCGCCGTAGTTTCGCCGGTGGTACATCATGATGACGGAGGCGCCGCTGGCATCCTGCCAGACAAAGGCGTCCGGAACATCGGGCGGAGTGCTGGCGGCGTTCACGCCAACATCCAGGAACGTGACGCCATTCTCGGCAAGCGGGCCGATCAGACCTCGTGAATGACCGGGGACGTCCGTCATCTTGGCGCCTGTCGTTGTCCGTCCGAACCGCTTATCGAGCGACTTAGAAAAGCCAATGGCTCCGGCGATGGCGGAACGATCCAGCAACTCCGTTTGCCAGGTGAAGGGGAGCGCATGCCAGGCGATGTCGCCCTGTTCCAGGGCTTGCTCCATGCGCTTGCGATTTTCCGGGCTCGCTTGCTCGAGATATTCAAAAACGAGCCACGATCCGGTGGTCCAGACGTAACGCTCCTTGCCTGCTTGTCGTAATTCCTGGGCAGTCTGGATGGCTTGCGGGAAATATTGATCGAAGTATTTGCGTATGATCGCGGCTTGTGTGTCGACAAAGCCCACGTCCAAATGGCACTTGAACATTGCCAGGACGCGCTTGACGGTGGGATCGGGTTTCGGGACTTTAAATTGTGCCGTGCTGGAGCACGAGAGTCCACACGCAAGGCCTCCGGCAGTTCCCGCCAGATTCGTTACAAAACGACGCCGATTCATCGTTTCACTCTAACGTGTGGATTCAAAACGAGCGGGATTTCGGTCAACCGAACTCTTGCACGACGCAGCTTAACCCCGGTCGATAGCCACCCGGGCGCGATTGCAATTCCTCACACCCGCCCACCATCCAGCACTAAGATAAAGCCATGTGCAAGCGGATACCCGGCCTTACCGTTTTTGCAGTGCTGTTGTTGGCCTCGCTGCCAATACCGCTCGTCGCCAAAGACAAATACCAGGACGAAGCGGCACGGCTTGCTTCGTTGATGCACTGGGCTAACGGAGATGTGATCGCCGAAATTGGAGCGGGCGAAGGCCAGATGAGTTTTGACGCGGCAAAACGAGTGGGTCAAACGGGCCACGTGTATGCCACCGAGTTAGATGAGGGCAAGCTCGCAAATCTAAAGAAAGACGTCGCGCGCAATCACGCCCGGAATGTAACGATCTTGATGGCCGGGACAGAGGACACCAACTTGCCGGCAAACTGCTGCAACAGCATTTTCATGCGGCGCGTCTACCATCACTTTACGCATCCGAAAGCGATTGACGCTGCCCTCTTCCGCAATCTGAAGGCCGGCGGAATGCTGGCCCTGATCGACTTTCCGCCGAGCAAGTGGCTGCCGGCCGTGCCCGGCGTACCCGCGAATCGAGGAGGTCATGGCATACCGGAAAAAGTCATGACCGGCGAGTTGAAGGCGGCGGGATTCGAGATTGTGTCCGTTCAACAGGGCTGGCCGGAGAATGATTATTTTGTCCTGGCCCGCAAGCCCACCCACTAACGCGCACAACAATACGGCCTTCGCCTGAATTGAGAGATAGTGCATTCCACCCGCCAACTTCCCGGCCTGCTCCGGCGCATCGGCCTGCTCAGCGCGATTGCGCTTGTAGTCTCCAATATGGTGGGGACCGGAATTTTCACCACCACGGGCTTTTTGGCGGCCGATCTCGGGTCGCCGGCTCTGGTGCTCCTCAGTTGGATCGTGGGCGCCGGATGCGCTCTCCTGGCTGCGCTCTGCTATGCGGAACTTGGCCTGAATTTCCCGGTTTCCGGCGGTGAATACATCTATCTGAGCCGGGCCTACGGGCCAATCTGGGGCTTTTTGTCAGGTTGGGCTTCATTTTTTGCAGGCTTTTCAGCCCCGATTGCGGCTACCGGCCTCGCCTGTGCCGACTATTTGGGTTCGTTTGTTCCCGCGCTGCGTCAGGCGAGCGCTCCCGAACTGATACACTTCGGCGGCTGGACGCTGCGCTTCGGGGGCGCGCAAATATTTGCCTGTGGCGTCATCGGCGTTCTCACCATAGTGAACATCTTTGGTGTCCAAAGAGTTGCGCGGCTGCAGACCTCGCTGACAGCTCTTAAGCTGATTGTGCTCGGCAGTTTCCTGGTTGCAGGTTTCGTATGGGGGCATGGGAATTGGGCCCATCTCGGTCAAACGGCGGCGCGATCCACGACTGCGCCGCTATTCGGTCAGTTCGCGGTGAGCTTGTTCTGGATCTACGTCAGCTATAGCGGCTGGAATGCCGCCGTGTACGTCGCGGAAGAATTGAAGTCGCCTGAGCGGACACTGCCGAGGGCGCTGATTGGCGGCACGGCGATTGTCGCCGCGTTGTACCTGGCATTGAATTTTCTATTTCTCTATGCGCTTCCGTTCGATTCCATGAAAGGCGTCCTGGCGATCGGCGCGGATGCGGCCACCGCGCTATTCGGTGCTCGTGCGTCGGGAATGTTCCGCGCGCTTATGGCGGCCTCGCTGCTGGCAACGATCAACGCGATGGTCCTGACGGGTCCGCGCGTTTACCTCGCGATGGCGCGCGATGGCCTATTCTTCTCGAAAGCGGCGTACGTCCATACCCGCTGGAGAACTCCGGTCATCGCGATTCTGGCCCAGGGAGTCTTTGCGATGGCTCTGACGCTAACTCCCTTCCCGCAGCTCATCATCTACATCGGTTTTACGCTGAACTTTTTTGCTGCGATGGCGGTGGGCTCGTTGTTCCTATTTCGCCGCCGGCCCGGATGGCGCCGACTGCCGGCGGTGAGCTTCGGCTTTCCAGCGATACCTGTAATTTCGCTGACCATCGGAATCTGGATGACCTGGGAGGGTTTCCGCATGCGCCCGACTATCTCGCTAACGGCAGTGGGAGTGCTTGCATTGGGGGCGCTGGTTTATTTCTTCCAGAGTCGAAAACGCAAATATGAGACGGTTTCAGAGCCGCCCTTGTCCTACGATTAATCTTTGGCGTTCAGAGCGCGAGCGCATCAATAGAGAGGAGAATTGAACCGATGAAAGCAGAAGACCGCTTACGCAAGCAGCTGGTGAGCACGCTCGGAGGGCATGGCGCCCATATCGATTTCGATTCAGTTGTAAAGGATTTCTCATCTGACCTACAAGGCAAGAAGGCAGGAGCGCTGCCGCATAGCGCCTGGCAGTTGCTCGAACACATGCGGATTGCTCAAGCGGACATTCTCGAATTCTGCACAAATCTTGGATATCAAGAGCGTAAATGGCCCGACGACTACTGGCCGCACAATCCGGCGCCACCCGACAAAATGGCATGGGACAAAGCGGTAAAAGCCTTCCGGCGCGATTTAAAACAGATGCAAGACCTGATTGCCGACCCCGAGCGAGATCTGTATGCCCCGATTCCGCACGGCGATGGACAAACGCTGCTTCGTGAGGCGCTGCTGGTAATCGATCACAACTCGTATCATCTGGGCGAACTTGTCGGAGTACGGCAGCAGTTGGGAATCTGGCCTCCGAAATAGATCACCGCGGATAAGGATGTCCTCGGAGCGTCGTGAATGCCCGGTAAATTTGTTCGGCGAGCATGGCGCGCGCTAGTTCGTGCGGGAACGTCATTGGGGAAAGCGATAGCAGAAGATCGGCGCGCGGCCTCCACTCGTCCGGCAATCCGTCGTGCCCACCCACCAGAAAAATAAGATCACGGCCTTCGTCTTCCGCGCTTTGCACAAGAACGGTGAATGCCCGCGAGTCGAGAGGCTTGCCGGCAGGATCGAGAAAGACCTTCTGCCCGGAGGGATGCTTGCTGAACAAATCGAAGCGCCCGAACACGATCTCACGCATTTCACAATGGGCATAGCGAAATGAGCGCTTGAGAAACTCGGCGGCGATGGCGTTGGCGTGCTCATCTCGGGGTTTCCCAACGTAATATAAGAAGATTTTCAATTTGTTTTTCTCCGCGTGCGCCGACTGCATTTTACTAGCTGCCGGCGGAAAATTGAGAGACTAGTCCAGATGCGCATCATCAGCGTTGGCGAAATACTGTGGGACGTCATTGGCGGCAGCGAGTATCTCGGAGGGGCGCCGTTCAATCTGTGCGCTCATTTGGCCCGCCTCGGGCACCAGGCATCCTTTGTCAGCGGCGTGGGTTGTGACGACCGCGGCCGCCGCGCGTTGGAAAGGGCAGAGGAACTCGGCATCGACGTCCGGTACGTGGACCGCACGGAACACGCGCCCACGGGGATTTCAGAAGTCACGCTGAACGATGAAGGACATGGCGAGCATAAATTGTTGCGCCCGGCCGCTTATGATTTCGTTCAATTGACGGAAAATCAGCGCTTAGCATTAGCCGACGAGCAGCCTGCGTGGTTGTGTTACGGTACGCTGGCGCAGATAGAATCCAATCCGCGCCTGCTGACGCAGCAGTTGATGCAAGAGAATAGCAGCGCGAAGCGTTTTTACGATGCTAACTTGCGCCCCAATTCCTGGACTTCCGATCTAGTGAATCAACTGTGCCGCGAGGCGAATGCAATTAAACTGAACGAGGAAGAAGCGTCCGTGCTCAGCGGCGTTTTTGGTTTGCCACCCCATCCTCTGAATCGATTCTGCGAAATGGCGTCAGGGCGATTTGAGTTCGATGTTGTCTGTGTCACGCGCGGTCCGGATGGATGCGCGTTATGGAGAAATGGCGAGTATTTGGAATCGCCCGGGTTCGTTGTAAATATCGGCGATACAGTAGGATCGGGCGACGCCTTCTCGGCGGCTCTTCTCCACGGCTTGCAGGCGGGCTGGCCGGTACGCGAGATTGCACAATTCGCGAATCGTGTAGGAGCACTGGTCGCGAGCCGCTCCGGAGCGACACCAACGTGGACTCTTGAAGAAGCGATGGCTTTATAGGAACCCGGTTGATGAGAAAAACACTGCTCCTGCTGATAGGCGCGCTGTGCATCATCGCAGCCGACATACCGACGCGAACGTTCGATGGACCGTTCCGGTTGGAATATCATTTCACTCCACCTCGGAACTGGACCAACGATCCGAACGGGCTGGTTTATTACAAGGGCGAGTACCACCTTTTTTACCAATACAATCCGTTCGGAACCAAATGGGGGCACATGAGTTGGGGTCACGCCGTAAGCCCGGATCTGGTGCACTGGCGGGATCTACCTGTGGCATTGCTGGAAGAAAACGGCATTATGATTTTCTCCGGCAGCGCTGTGGTCGACGAGCACAACTCGAGCGGCCTGTGCCATAACAGTGATGCAACGGATCGGTCCTGTCTAGTCGCGATCTATACCGGAAACACGTCCAAACTGCAGACTCAGAACATAGCTTATAGCAACGACCGCGGGCGCACGTGGACTAAATACAAGGGCAATCCCGTGATCGACCTGGGGTTGAAGAATTTTCGTGACCCGAAGGTGATGTGGTATGCGCCCCAGAAGAAATGGGTGATGACCACGGCGCTTTCCGACCGGCAGAAGCTGCGGTTTTTCGAATCGCACGACCTGATTCACTGGAAGGCATTAAGCGATTTTGGTCCTGCCGGCGCTACCGGCGGCGCGTGGGAGTGTCCTGATCTCTTTGAGCTTCCGGTATCCGGGGCAAGCGAAAAGCGATGGGTGCTAGTGGTCAATATCAACCCTGGCGGCGTGGCGGGAGGTTCGGGAACACAATATTTCATCGGGCGTTTCGATGGCACGCGGTTCACGAACGAGAACGCCGCCTCGGAACAGCTTTGGATGGACTACGGCAAAGATTATTATGCGGCCGTTTCCTATTTCGGCCCTCCGAATTCTCGCCGAATCATGATCGGCTGGCTCTCAAACTGGCAATACGCAAACGATACGCCTGAAACGGATTGGCGCGGCGCGATGAGCTTGCCCCGCAGGATCGCACTGGTAAAGACTTCATCCGGCGTCCGCGTACAGCAGCACCCTGTCCCCGAATTGCAAAGCCTGCGTGTTCCTTCTATCGTGCAAAGCGGACCGATCGACATAAGCGGGGCGAACAAATTGCTTGGAAAGGGGATTGCGGGCGCAAAAGCCATCGAGATGGAGCTTGCGTTCGACGCCGGCTCCGCTCGCAGGTTTGGAATAGCTGTTTTCAAAGGGGGGCACCAACAGACGCTGGTGGGCGTGGACCGCGGCCGCTCGACGGTATTTGTCGACCGGCGCAATTCCGGGCCGGTGGACTTCAACAAGGATTTCCCATGCCGGAGCGATGGCCCAGTACACATTGGTAAAACCGTGACGCTGCACATTTTCCTCGACAAGTCTTCGGTCGAAGTGTTCGCAAACGACGGCGAAACCACGCTCGCCGACCGCGTGTACCCAGGCTCCGCCAGCACGGGCGCCAGTATTTTCAGCGAAGGGGGAGATGCGCGCATACGGGCGCTGAAGATATGGCGGCTGAAAACGGCCTGGAAGAAAACCGCCGCGCGCTGATGCGAATGGCCGCAACCGGAAGATGCATTATTTTGATGTCGCTGTCCCCAAATAGCTGAGAAAAACCGCGAGCAATACCTACAACTGTTGTTAGGTCACCATGCGCGGGCTTGCCTTGACTCTCGCCGCTCTCGTTGCGTCCAGTCCGGCCATGCAGGGTTCGGAGCTGGCCGGAAAGATCACCCTCGACCGCAAAATGGTCAGGAAATCGCTCGCTCCCGCAGTGTACGATCTGCGTGGCATGGCCGTCGCGGACAGGCCCGCTTACAGTCCGGGACAAGGGACATTTGGAAGGGTGGCGGTCTGGTTAGAGGGTGGAGATTCGAACTTTCTCGGCCCGGTGGCTGCCACTATGAATCAGAAGGGCCGTCATTTCGAACCTGAACTTCTAATCGTTCCCACCGGATCGACGATCTCATTCCCCAATCTAGATCCGATCTTTCACAACATTTTTTCTTTGTCCCGGGCGCGGAAATTCGACCTCGGCTATTACTCCGAAGGGAAGAGCCGCGACGTGGTCTTTCCGAAAGCAGGAATTGTCCAGGTTTATTGCCATATCCATCCGGAAATGTACGGCGTGGTTATCGTTACTTCCAGCAAATGGACAGCCCACCCCAATCCCGATGGAAACTTCTCCTGGCCGGACATCCCGGCCGGAAAATACCGGCTAATGGTCTGGCAACGTTCGGCGGGGCTGCAAGAGAAACGAGTAACGATTCCACAATCCGGCAGCGTTCAGGTTGAGGTGAGGCTGCCCGAAGAAAGCGAAGACACGGCCCGGTAAGATGCGACCGCCAAGCATGCGCAGGCTTCCTCTCGCAACACGCGCCTTCCTCTATTCCTTTATTCCCGTTTGCGCGGTTTTGTTGGTTTGCTTTGTCGCTATCACGGCCGCCGTCCATCAAAGAATCAGGCAAGACCTTCGCGACAATCTTCAGAATGCCGACCACCTCCTGAACATTGCCAACGCTGAATTCTCCCGTGAAAACTCCGCGCTTCTTGCCAAGATGACCGATAGCGCCGGAATTAAAGCTTCCGTAGGCCTCCTCGCAGAAGCGGGCCTCAATCCCTCGCTACGCCATCAGGTGCGTTCCACAATCGAAGCACAACTGTGGGAGTTGCAGAACGCCTCGTTCTATGACCTGCTGGCGATATCAGATCTGCGCGGACACACTGTCGCCGCGATTTGCGCCTCCAGAAAACTGTCTGGTGATGTTTCAGCTGTTCCAGCACAATCCGGACTGGCCGAAATCGACGGTATTTTGTTTCAGCTTCAATCCGTGCCGATCGACATCGGCGGCGAGACCGCAGCAACGCTGAGCTTGGGGCGCCGGTTCAACCTCACCCGTTCCGTCCTGGCCGGCGATGCGGTTCTTCTGAAGAACAGCAAGGTCGTGCTCTCGACATTTCCGGCCGCGGTCACTCGGGAGCTAACCGCCCACATTCAGAGCACATGCCCGCAATTAGAAGCCGGTTGTGAAATACCAGTAGCCGGCAAGTCGTATGTCGTGTCAGACCTTCAGCGCGCGCAGTTAGGCCGGGGCTATCGACTACTTGGCTTTCGCTCGCTCGATGACGGCTTACGGGCATTCAACCGGGCGTTCGTGCCCATAATGCTCGAGATCGGCGCGGGAGGCGTATTGCTCGCGCTGCTCTGCACCTTTCTGACGTCCCGTTCGGTTTCACAGCCGTTGTCTCAACTCGCTTCCCAGTTGTACGCCAGTGCCGAATCAGGCGTGCTCCCCGACAAACTCGATCCGGGTAAGGGCGTGCAAGAAGTCGATCTGGTTGTAAGCGCTTTTAACCACGTCGCCGAAGCTGAGCGCCGCTCCCGTTCCGAACTTATTCAAGCGAAACACGCTGCGGAATCGGCAAATCGCCTGAAAACCGAGTTTATGACCAATGTCAGTCATGAACTCCGCACTCCCATGAATGGCGTTCTCGGAATGATGGAACTGCTTCTCTCCACTCCCCTCAACGAGGAGCAGCAAGAATATGCAGAAGCCGTGCGCGAGTCCGGCCACGATCTTCTGGCGTTAATCGACGACATACTGGACTTCTCGCAAATCGAAACCGGAAAGGCGAATCTGGCGCCTTCAGTATGCGATCTCAAAGCCGTTTTCGAGAATGCGTATGCCACCACTCGCGCGCGAGCGCAAGGTAAACCGGTAAGGGTAGAGGGGATGTTCGACACAGCAGTTCCGCGTTGGGTGCTTAGCGACGCATCACGGCTTCTCCAAGTATTTAAGCAACTCTGCGGGAACGCCGTGAAGTTCACGCAATCCGGTTCGATTCATATTTCCCTGCAGTGCCTGAGCAAAATGGACGCCGAGGCGATCGTAAAGTTTTCGGTTGAAGATACGGGAATCGGAATTGCGGCGGAATATCTCGATCTGATTTTTGACCGCTTCACTCAGGTGGACGGATCCCTGACACGGCGCCAGGGTGGAACCGGGATCGGGCTTTGCATAGCGAAGCGCAGCGTTGAATTGATGGGAGGCACAATCCACGTTGAAAGCCGTCCCGGCGCCGGCTCGACGTTCTGGTTTACTCTTCCCGTTTGCGTCGTGGAGCAAACCAGCGGCCAACTAATCCAGCAGCAAGCGATAGTGGCGCGATGACCCGCTACGTGGCCGTCTTTGTCGCGGCATCACTCATGACTTCGTGGCTCGCCGCTCAGGAAGCCAGTTCGGGATTATCAATTGCCGCAACAATCAGCGCCGATGGCCGCGTGGTCCGATCGCAGGAAGGTGGGGAGTTGGCGCAAAATCGGGCAACCGCAGGCTTTCGCGCCCTCCTCTCACCGTCGCTCCGGCTCAATTCTCATTGGTTTGCGTATTCAGTTGTCGATGTCCAATCGTCGAATTACCTCAGCTACAAACTAGGTTGGGACAGCGGCAGCCCAGTTAAGGCCAGCCTGATGCAGGGCTACATTGGCTACAGAGCCGATTTGAAATCAGCCTCGATCCTCGTGAAAGCCGGGCGCCTCGTCTCCGCTTTCGGGCTGTATCCACTGGACTACGATGACGCGAAAACAGCAATGATCGAACCGCCGCCGGCATACACCGCAAACTTGCCACTGCGTCCGGATCAACTTCCTTGCAATCTCTTCAACGTCTTGTACCAGGGCTACGAGGACGGTGTCCGGTTCAACTGCAATGGGCCCGTTAAGAACCATCGAGGGATTGTCCCGGTGACCTTATACGGCATCCCTGGCTTCGAGACCCAGGTCTCCTGGAAGCGGATGGATGCTCGGCTTCAGATTACTAACAGTTCACCGGCGAATCCACAATCTCTTCTTTCCGGAAGCCAGTCTCTCCAGTGGACTGCCGGAGGCGGCTATAGCTTTCACGGCGGTTTTCATCTCGGTATCTCCGGTTTTCGCGGCCCCTATCTCGAAGACGTTCTTATGCCGCTGTTGCCATCGGGAAAACGAATTTGTGATTATCCGGCTTCGGGTATTGGCATCGACGCCACTTTCTCCCGTGGGCCCTGGTCGTTCAATGGAGAATGGCAACGTTTCGTATTTTCACTCCCGGCATGGACCGTCTCGCCTTCCGATCAAGCTGAGTATTTAGAAGTCAAACGTATATTGTCGCCGCGCATTTATATTGCCTTTCGCAGCTCCGGGCAACAACCTGGTCCTGCCACGGATTTCTTCAACAATTCCTCTTCACAGATAGCCGCGCGCCAGGAGACGGAAGAATTGGTTTGGGGATATCGCCTCAGCCGCTTGCAACTTCTAAAAGCAGGGCTCACTTACTCAAATCGCAACGCCGGATATTGGGGTAACGATTATTGGCATGGAGAACATGGCTTCGGGGCAGAGATCCAACTCGTTACATCTTTGGATGCGATATCCAAGGCATTCCGCTAATCCTAGGCTTGCCGGCCCACGTGCGTGTTTTGTGATTCGCCGGCTAGTCGAGCCCAGGCGCGGCGATGAAACGGTAGCCAATTCCTCGAACCGTCAGCAGGTGCCGCGGGCGCTTAGGGTCGTCCTCGATATACCGCCGCAAACGCACAATGAAGTTGTCGATGGGGCGGGTATCTGTGTCCTCGTGTAACGCCCAGACCTCTTCGAGCATCGACTTCCTCGAAACTGGCTTCCCCTCGTAACGAATGAGGTAGCGCAGCAAGTTCGCCTCCATCAGCGTGAGTGGAAACACGCGATCGCCGACGCGCAATTCCAGAGTGTCGAAACTGACCGTCTTGCCATCGAATGTGAACGTATCCCTCTCATCCGTTGGCCCCGAACCTCGATTAGTCGAGGAGAGCAGCCAGTCCCGACGGCGCAGCAGTCCGTGAATTCGCGCAATCAAAATTGAGAGGTCGAACGGCTTGGTTAGGTAATCGTCGGCTCCGGCCGCAAAGCCGCGAAGAACGTCGTCGGGCCTCCCCCGAGCCGTGAGCATCAGCGTCGGGATGAACTGGCCACCGAGCCGCATCTCCGACATGACATGGAAGCCATCCACGCCGGGAAGCATGATATCGAGAATCACCACATCGAAACGCTGGGCTCCGGCCAGCAGCACTCCAAGCGCAGCCTCGCCGGAGTCTGCCACCTGGACTTCGTAGCCCTCCGCTTCAAGGTTAAAGCGCAGACCCTCTGCAAGGTGCTGCTCATCCTCCACCACCAGAACGCGTGTCATCTTGCGATCGGAAATTGCAGCACGAATGTGCTGCCCTGCCCGGGCCCCTCACTCTCCGCCCAACTGCGTCCGCGGTGCCGCTTGGCCACGGCGCGAACGATGAAAAGGCCCAGCCCTGTCCCCTTCACTTTGTTTGTCAGCGGCCCCGGCACACGATAAAAGCGCTTGAACACCCGTTTCAGCTCCGGTTTCGGAATGCCCACACCCTGATCCTTAACTCGCAGGCAGATATATTTCCCTTCAACATTGGAGGTTTCGAGACTGACCTTTACCATGCTGCCGGAATACTTGATCGCGTTGTCAATCAGGTTCGAGACAGCCGCGCGCACCTCATCCATGTCCCCCAATATAATGACTGGCGATCCGGGTTGGTAGTCCAAGGCTTCGGGCGGCACGCGATGCAGGATGCGCGCGCGAGCGACACATTCATCGATTACCGCGCCAAACTCGATCGGAAACAGATTGGGTTTGCGCGCGGCAGCGCCGATCCTCCCGGTGCGCAAAACCTGCTCGATTGTGCTCATCAGGCGGTTGGTGTCCTCGAGCATGACTTGGTAAAACTCTTTCCTCTTCTCCTCGTCTACACTTCGGGCTTGCAGCGTCTCAAGATACAGCCGAATGGATGCTACGGGGGTCTTCAGCTCATGCGTGACCGCGTTGATGAAAGCATCATGCTGTTCATTCCGGCGAATTTCGCGGACAAGAAAGATTGTGTTCAAGACGACGCCGCTGATGATCATAAGCAGCAACAACACTCCAAAAAAGAGCAGAATGCCGGTTCGCCAGTTCAGAAGAACCCAACCGATATAGAGCAGCAGGATAACCGAAATGAGGCCGGCTCCAAGAGCAATGAAGAACGCGATCGATTTCTTGCGGCCTGCTAAGACCATGCTTTCAGCTTAAGCTGAAGCCGGTCAGGCCGGCGCCACCGGCTCCACGAACTGACGGGCGTTACTACAACGTTATGATGGTGGTTTGGGCGCGTCTTTTAGCTCCACGCTAACTTCGGAGCGGTTCCGGAAAATCAGAAATTGGACCTTGATCGTCCTTATGTATCTGGTTTCGGCCGTGTGTATGTATTACGCCCTTTCAGGCGCTCATATCAACCTGATTTGGGGCGAGATCCAGCACATGCACTGGGGCTGGGTGACGTTCGCGATCGTCGCGACAGTTCTTCTTTTTCTGCTCCAGAGCTGGCGGTGGGCGCTGATCCTTCGCCCGGTCGAGCGCGTCACGATGTGGACGTGCACCCGCGCCGTTTACATCGGATTATTCGCCAACGAAGTGCTGCCGCTTCGCGCGGGCGAGCTGATCCGCTGCTTTCTTATCACCCGCTGGTCTCGGGTGCCATTGTCGGTCAGCTTCGCCTCGGCCTTGATCGAGCGGATTTTCGACGGCATCTGGTTGATGATCTGCTTTTTCCTGACGCTCCGCATGGCTGCCCTGCCGTACATCTTTGAGCGTGGGGGTTATATTCTCGGCATCATCATCGTACTGGCCGCGGTCGTTATCGGCTTCGGTATGTACGCGAAAGAACAGTCGATTGACAAGCTCTTCGGTTTCTCGTTTCCGAGCTGGTTTGAGACACTCGTGGCGGATTTGCACCTGATCGGACACTCCCGGTACCTTTACTACTCTTTTTTCATCAGCGGCGCGTTTCTGCTTGTACAAATTTTCCCGATTTACGCCGTGATCCGCGGATACCGTCTGGACACCGGGTCCCCATGGGTCATCAGTTTCGCCATGATGGTGCTGCTCCGCCTGAGTTCAGTAGTGCCGCAGGCGCCGGGCAACCTGGGTTTATTTCAAGGGATTGCCTTCAGAACGCTGGTGCTGTTCGGTGTATCCGCGGCCATTTCCAAGCGTTTTTCCTTTGTGTTGTGGGGCGTCGCCACCATCCCGCTGATCGTGGTGGGATTCCTGATCCTGATTCTCAGCGGCATCAAGATGAGCCACCTTCGCCGCGAGGCAATCAGCGCGGCCGAAATGAGCAAGGCCGCCAGGTGACTTGGGCGAAGACAAGCTGAACCATCATCGCTAAAATGGTCCCAAGGGACACGTAGGCCTTGATCGCAGTTGTCGCAGTTGCGCTGCTGAGCGTACTTAATTCAGCAGACTTGCAAACTAAGGGTTTGAAAGCGCTGGACCAGCAAGATTACGGGAAAGCAGAGCAGATTTTCACTCAGCTCGCCGGAAATGATCCGAAGGACTACAGCGCGACCTTTAATCTTGCCCTCGCCGAGACAGGCCTCAAAAACGACGACAAGGCCATTCAGTATTTTAAGCACACGCTCGATCTTAAGCCCGGCCTCCTTCCGGCAGAACTGAATCTGGCGATGCTCTATCTTCGCAATAGGCGGGGAGCCGAAGCCATCCCGCTGCTCAAATCGGTCATTAAGGCGGATCCCGAGAAGCCGAAGCCGCGCCAATATCTCGCCGAGGCGCTGGCTGCGGCCGGCCGATGGGAGGACGCTGAGCAGGAGCTTCACTGGGTAGTTCAGCGCGACCCGAAGAACGCAGCGGCACAACTAGAGCTTGGCCAGAGCCTGATGCATCAGGGCAAGCTATCCGAAGCGGAACCACTTTACCGGCAGGCCGCGGCGTTGAATCCGGCGTTCAAATCGTACCTGCTCGAATTGGCTGTCGCGATGACCGGCGCGAATAATCAGGAGGCCGCCATTCCGCTACTGTCCGAATTCCCGAACGATCCTGGAGCGCGGGAGAAACTGGGGCAAATCTATCTTGCCGGAAACCAAGCGGCGAAGGCGGTTCCGGAGTTTGAAGCTGCCGTTCAGATCTCACCAACACCTGCCAACCGTCTGGCTCTCGCGACGGCATACCTGAGGAATAGGCAGCAGGACAAGGCGGCGCCTATCTTGAAAGATGCGCTTGCGAGTTCGCCTGACGATTACGATTTACAGATGGCGGTCGGCCGCATCTATCGCGATCAGAGAAATTCAACGGAAGCGGCGGATCACTTCTTCGCCGCCGCAAAACTAAAGCCCGATTCAGCCGAAGCGTGGAGCGAACTTGCCGGATCTTGCGTTCTGGCTCAAATGTACCCGCAGGCGTTGGGCGCGCTCGAAAAACTGCATGAATTGAACGCTGAGAAACCTGGACATTTCTTTTTGCGAGCTATTGTCCTCGACAAGTTGCGCCAGCCCAAACCCGCGCTGGCGAATTACCAACGATTCCTCGAACTGAGCACGGGCCAAAACCCGGATCAGGAGTTTCAAGCTCGCCAGCGTGCAAAGATTCTTCAACATGAGGTGAATGGGCGATGATGCAACCGTTATTGTTCGTCCTGTTCCTTTCCCTTTTCGTTCCCGTCCTGAAAGCAGAATCCTTTCTCGATGAAGCGCAAGCGGAGCGCAAGCCGGGTAAGCGATCGGAGATCGCCCTGCAGCTTGCGGATAAATCTCTCGATCAAGCCCGCGAGTATTACGTCTCTGGAAACTCGCTGAAAGGCGATTCGGAACTGGATATGATCGACAGTCTGGCCACAGAGTGCCTGACCTCCGTGGAGGAGGCGCACAAGTCGAAATACTGGAAGAAAGCCGAATTGAAGGTGGCAGCTCTCATGCGCCGAGTTAACTCGTTGATCGCCGATCTCGATTACAATGAGCGCGGCAAGGCTCAGGAACTCGAGACGCATCTCAGCCGCGTTCACGACCAGTTGCTGGCGGGGGTCATGGCGAAATGAAATGGGTGCGCGTCTTGTTGGCCGCGGTGATGATTCCGGCGGTATTTGCCCCAGCGCTATTCGCGCAGCGGGACTTTTTGACATCGGATGAAGTCGACCAGGTACGCCTCACGCAGGAGCCCAACGAACGGCTGAAATTGTACCTGGAATTTGCGCAGAATCGTCTTAATCTGGTCGAGCAATTACTCCAAAACAACAAGCCTGGCCGCAGCTTGCTGATTCATGATGCGCTGGACGACTATTCCAAAATCATCGACGCGATCGACACAGTCGGCGACGACGCGCTTCGGCGCAAGCTGCCGATCGACAAAAGTGAGGTGGATGTCGTCAAATCCGAAAAGGATTTCCTCGCTAAGCTGAACCAGGTGGAGCCGGCGAACCCGTCCGACATCAGCCGTTATAATTTCGTTCTTCAGCAAGCCATCGATGCAACCAACGACAGTCTCGACCTGTCTCAAGAAAATATCGGGAGCCGCGCCTCCGAAATCGCCTCGCACGACGCGAAAGAGGAGAAGAAGCGGGAATCGATGATGCGGCCGTCGGAAGTGGCGGAAAAGAAGAAAGTGGAAGCTGCCGAGCAGGAAAAGAAGAAGAAGCAGCCCACGCTGTACCGGCCCGGCGAGAAGAAGCCCGATCAGTAACCTTGATGGGGGCACGGCACGCGTGCGCGGTTTACGGCGGCCAGAACCCGTTCGCTCACGCGATGCGGCTCTGTGTCGAGGCAATCTGAATCGGTTTCTCCGCCATCGGCAAGGCACAATAGAAAAGAATGAAAAGACTTCGCCGCTTTCACCGGCAGGGCGTAGCGCTCGGGCTGGTCGTAGGACTCTGTGGGTTTGTTTTTGTAATTCGATTACTGCCGGCCGAGAATTCAGGTTGTCCTGTATCGAAGCCCAGGCTTGATGCCGCCCCGATTGCCGTGGACCGGGGCGCGGCTGAACTGTCGCGGCTGCTTCGCGAGCTACAAACACGCGCCAGCATTCTGATGGTGACCGCCCATCCGGACGACGAAGACGGCGGCATGCTCGCCTATGAGACGCGCGGCCAGGGCGCTCGCGGCATTCTGCTCAGTCTGAATCGCGGCGAAGGCGGCCAGAACGCGATGTCCATCGATATGTACGACGCTCTGGGCCTGTTGCGTACGCAGGAACTGCTCGAGGCCGATCGTTATTACGGTGTCGATCAATATTTCGCCAACACCATCGACTACGGCTTTTCGAAAACACGCGAGGAAGCGCTCCAGAAATGGGGGCACGACCGAGTGCTAGCCGATGTCGTGCGTGTGATCCGGATGACCCGCCCGCTGGTGATTACATCCGTGTTTGTAGGAGCGCCCACCGATGGCCATGGCAATCACCAGGTAGCCGGGCAGATGGCGCAGGAAGCATTCGCTGCCGCCGGCGATCCGAAACGTTTCCCCGAACAGATCAAAGAAGGCTTACGTCCGTGGACACCCCTGAAGGTCTATGAGCGTACGCCATTTTTTTCGGTGACGCCCAAGGGCATGTTCGACTACGCAACGGACAAATACGTTCCGGTGCGGTTCTACGATTACATCCACCATAAATGGATCGATCATAAGCCGGCCACGAATATCCAGATTTCGGAGGGCAGCTATGCTCCCGCCGCCGGATTGACGTTTTTGCAAATCGCGCGCGATGGCTGGGGTCATCAGAAGTCCCAGAATGGCGGAGGCACCGTACCGCCGCCGGGTCCGGTGAAAACCTCCTACCATCGCTATGATTCGCGCGTGCCGGCGGCCGAGCACGAAGAATCCTTCTTCGATGGCATTGACGTTTCCGTGCGAGGAATCGCAAGTCTGGCAACGGAGGACCCACAGTTTCTGAGCGATGGGTTGGCAAAAATTGCAACCATCGCGGATGAAGCACGCAAACAGTATGAAGCAGATCGTCCCGCAGCGATCGCGCCGGTTCTCGCCGAAGGCCTAACAGCGACTCGCGCGCTAGTTGCCGAACTGCGAGCAAGCCAACTGGCCGAGCCCGGAAAGTCCGATATCGCCTTTGAGCTTTGCGCGAAGAAACAAGAATTCGAGCAGGCGCTGGCGGCATCGCTCGCCGTATCCTTCAACGCCACCGTGGAGCCGCCACATCCCGCCTCCGGACCGTTCGCGCATTACGGCGGGCCGCCGCCCACTTTCACCATTGGCATTCCAGGTCAATCCTTCGGCGTAGGTATCCGGTTGATGAATTCGGGCCCGGAGAAGATCGCAGTTGACAAGGTTGAAGTGACGCCCAGCGATGGAAACAATTGGACTATCCATGTGCAAGGGAAGGCGCTACACGAGGTGGCGGCGGGCAATCTTGGAGAGATGAAATTTGAGTTGAAGGCGCCAGAAGATGCAGGTTTGACCAAGCCATACTTCGAACGGCCAAATGAAGAGCAGCCGTACTACGACTTGAACGATCCGCGCTACCGGAATCTGCCGCTGGCGCCCTATCCACTGTCGGCCAGCGCGACGCTTGAATATCGCGGCGCGGCATTTACGGTGCGCGAAGTGGTGCAGACAGTGCAGCGCACACCCGGCATCGGCCTGGAATCGCAACCACTTATCATCGGACCGCCGGTCTCGGTCTGGGTATCGCCGAGAGCGGGCGCAGTGCCGATGGACGCGAAATCGTTTTCGTTCTCCTGCACTGTTCACAGCAACGTGAAAGGCCCGGCCAATGGCAAGCTCCGGCTGAAACTGCCGGCGGGCTGGAGTTCCAAGCCGGCGATAGCGGATTTCTCGATGGGTCGCGATGGCGAAGACCAAACGATCGTATTTGCGGTATCTCCGAATGGAATCAAGCCCGGCGACTACACCATCACCGCGGATGCCGAGTACCAGGGCAAAACCTACGAGGAGGGGTACCGTATGGTCGGTTATACGGGCTTGCGGCGCTATCCTTATTACCGCTCGGCGACCTATCGCGCAGTGGGCATGGATGTGAAGACCGCGCCCAACCTGCACGTCGGCTTCTTTCCGGGCACGGGCGACGACGTTCCGCAAGCGCTTGCCAACCTGGATACCAGCGTGCGCATTCTTTCGGCGAACGATCTCCAGTCCGGAAATCTCTCCGATTACGATTCCATTATTCTTGGCGTGCGTGCGTACGCGGTGCGGCCGGAGTTAAGGACGGCCAATCAGCGCTTACTTGACTACGTTAAAAACGGTGGCGTTCTCATTGTGCAATACAATCTTCAAAATTTCGGCGATGGCGATGGCCCATATCCCTTTGACCTCGGAAGCGCTCAGAAGGTAGTGGATGAAAAATCTGCTGTCGAGCTATTAGCGCCAAATAACCCGGCACTGACGTGGCCCAATCGGATTACGGCTTCCGATTTCCGCGGCTGGGTGGAAGAGCGCGGCCATGGTTTCATGAAGAGCTGGGACGCTCGCTACGAGGCTCCTGTCGAGACTCACGATCCCGAACAAGCGCCGCAGAAGGGCGGTCTGTTGATTGCCCGGTACGGCAAGGGCATCTATGTCTACGATGCGTTCGCACTGTATCGCCAATTACCTTCAGGCGTCCCGGGCGCCTACCGTATTCTGGCGAATCTGGTGAGTCTGGGAAAGAATCCGGCGTTAGAACGGAAAACGGAAGCGTCGGGTCAGTGAAGTGCAGGACGGGAGCGTTGTGCTCCGCGGCACTTACCTCTTCCGCGAGCGCCGCCGCCGAAGCCCCTTTGCGATGCGCTCGCTAAATGTTCCGAACGGCTGGTCTGTCGTCAAGTACGTCCAGGTTGCTCCGCGCTCGAAACGCTCCTCGTTCGGGAACCGGAACTTGCCGTCCCGTAGTTCGGCGCCTGCAAATGCGTCCGCGAGTTCCTCTTTCAGCCGCCAATGCAAGTCCGCATAAATTTCTTGCACGCCGGTGAGGTATTCATACAGAGGGTCGCGGCCGCCCCACGAAACCCAGTGAATGCCGCCTCTCAGCTCGGCAACATTCGCCAGGTAGTCGGCCCAGATGTCATCAATAACTGCCAGCGTCAAACGCCGTCCCGCCGCTTCGAGCATATCCGTACCGGCAGCGTCCACAAGTTCAGCGTATTGTTCTTCGGGCAGCATCGACGCGATGCTCCAGTCGGAAGAAAGCAAGATCTCGCGGCGTAGCGCGTGTACTTCTTTGCGGTGATGCTCAATGACGGATTCATACTTCCATAACGTCTGGCGAATCTCCATATTCTGGCTTTCCGCGGTGCGCTGCACGCTGTCGACATCCGGGTTCTCCGCGATACCGAAGCGTACAAGCAACTCGTCTTCGAGGCTGAGAAAGAAACGGGACGCCCCAGGGTCGCCCTGGCGGCCGGCACGCCCGCGTAGTTGATTATCGATGCGCCGCGCCTCGTGACGAGTCGTCCCGATGACATACAGGCCGCCAAGTTCAACCACCTGTTGACGATCTTTCGGCGGATTGCCGCCCAGCAGAATATCGGTCCCCCGCCCTGCCATATTTGTCGAGATGGTCACTGCGGCAAGCGCGCCCGCCTGGGCGACAATCTCCGCTTCCAGTTCGTCGTTTCTCGCATTCAACACCGAGTGAGGCACGCCGGCAACTTGCAAATGACGGCTCAACGATTCCGAACCCTCCACGCTGGCGGTCCCCACCAGAATGGGACGGCCGGTTTGGTGAACCTTTCGAATCTCCTCCACTACCGCCCGATTCCGCGCGCGCTTGTCCGCATACAGGATGTCCGGCAAATCCTGACGGATCACCGGACGATTTGTCGGGATCACAGTGACGGACAAGTTATAGACTTTTCGGAACTCCTCCTTTTGCGTGGCGGCCGTGCCCGTCATGCCGCAGATCCGTTCGTACAGTCCGGCCAGGCTCTGCACTGTAATGGAACCGAGAATGCGCCCCTGCGGTTTCAGCGCGACGCGTTCCTTTGCTTCAAGTGCGGATTGGAGGCCCGCGGGCCAGCGGCGATCCTGCGCGATGCGGCCTTTGAACTCATCGACCAGTTCGACGGAACCGTTCTTGACCACGTAGTCGACATTGCGCCTCAACAGGGCATGCGCATGCAGCCCATCCTGCACGGCAGTCAAGATGCGAAGATTGCCTTCATCGAACAGGCTCCCGCAGCCAAGCGTTCGTTCCACGCGGTTGATTCCGGAATCGGTCAACTGTACATTTCTGGCGAACTCGTCCGGAAAGTAGTCGGCGTAGCGCCGGAGGCCGAGAATCACTGAATCGATGCGGTACGCAAGCGCCGGATCGTCCGACACACCGCCCGCGATCACGAGCGGAATACGGGCTTCATCGATCAGAATCGAATCGGCCTCGTCGATGACCGCGAATGCAAACGGCCGCTGGACCAGTTCACCTGGAGTCCGGGCCAGGCCGTCACGAAGATAATCGAAGCCTACTTCATTCGCGGTCGCGTACATCACATCGCAGAGGTAGGCGGCGCGGCGCTTATCGGCGGGCAGATTCTGCGAGAGATGACCAACCGAGAGCCCAAACCAGCGATAGATCTCGCTCATCCACATCGCATCGCGCCGGGCAAGATAGTCATTCGCGGTCAGCACATGCACTCCGCGGCGATGAAGGGCGTACCAGACCACGGCGGGAACGGCAGCGAGCGTCTTGCCCTCGCCTGTCTGCATTTCAGCGATGTGTCCGTGCTGCAATGCAAGCGCGCCTAGAAGCTGCACGTCGAACAGGCGCAACCCGAGCACGCGCTTTGCAATCACCGCAGCCAGAGCAAACACTTCAATGACATCGGGATCGCCGTCAATCGCTGCCGCGGCGGCTCTAATTTGATCGTTGCTAAACGGGGACAACTCTTCGCGCCGGCGCGTGATGGCCAGCAACTCAGACGCGGGCTCACGTTCGATGAAGCCGAGAACGCGCTTCAGCCATACCAACCACGGTGGTTCGCCCGTCCTGTTAGCTACACCCGACAAGTTCGCTCTCATGCTGAGTCTATATGTGGCTGAATCTTCATGGGCTCGGGGACGTGACTGATGTCGTTCAGCCCACGTTCCCGCCGTTCACCTTGTCATCCAGCCAACAAAGTAGGTGCCTGGAGGCTCTTCGGCCCCTGCATGCTATGCTGAATCCCAAGCGCGATCCCGCCATGCGTTTCCGCAATGTAGTTCTCGCGGCCCTCCCGGCAATTCTGCTGTTCTTCTTCGTGCTGCATGCCTCTGTAAAATCCCAGCGGCAGGAGGAAGCGCCGCGCCCTTTTCGCGAATATCCTGGCGTCGAGTACGAAAGTTTTCCGATCCCTCCGGATGCTGGCCGGCAGGCGGAATGGGTGTTCGCACGTTTCATGTATCGGGGCATCCGGTACTCGAACTGGACGATCGACTACCCGCGTTCGGATCGCCACTTTGCGGAAGCCGTGCGCAGGCTGACCCGTGTTGACGCCCGTTCGGTAGAGCAACCGGTGGCAGCCGAAGATGGCGATGACATCTACAACTGGCCGTGGCTGTATGCGGTGGAAGTGGGCCACTGGGATTTAACGGACCTTGAAGCGGCCAAACTGCGCGATTACCTGCTTCGGGGCGGTTTCTTTATGTGCGACGATTTCCACGGTACGTGGGAGTGGGAAGTATTCACGGCCAGCATGAAGCGCGTATTTCCCGATCGCCCCATTGTCGATATCCCCGATAACGATCCTATCTTCCACACCGTCTATGACCTAGACGGCCGATACCAGGTCCCTGGAGCGCAGTACCTTTATACCGGCAGAACGTATGAGAGAGATGGGTACGAAGCGCGGTGGCGAGGAATTTACGACGACAAGGGGCGGCTCATGGTGGCAATTTGTCACAACATGGACTTGGGCGACTCGTGGGAGCACGCGGATGAGCCGGAGTATCCGGAAAAATACTCAGCGCTTGGATTTCGAATTGGAGTGAACTATCTCGTCTACGCAATGACTCACTGACCTCTGGTATGGCCCGCGATGTTCCAGTTTCTTTTCAAGTACCCACCTGACGTTTTCACCCGAGGCACATTCATGCTCGGATCGTGGCCAGTGTGGGTGCTGGCCGCGCTCATCGTGGCGGCAGCGATGGGACTGGGCTGGCTACTCTGGAGACGTCGCTCACGACAGCCCGGTTCGCTACGGCTCGGACGCGCAGCCGTACTGTGGCTGCTCGAAACAGCGCTGGTCGCCTTGCTGCTGTTGCTCCTATGGCAACCGGCGATCAGCGTCTCTACACTGAAACCCCAGCAGAATGTAGTAGCGGTGGTCGTCGATGATAGCACCAGCATGGCTGTCGCGGATGCGAACGGCACACGGAAAGACGCCGCCGTTGCGCTATTGCGCGGGGGATTACTCGATTCGCTGCAAAAGCGCTTTGTCGTTCGGTTTTATCGCGCCGGTGCGGAAGCCACGCGCATCGACAAACTCGACCAATTGACGGCCCGGCAGCCGGCAACCCATCTCGGGGAGAGTTTGAAAACCGTAGCGGCCGACTCCGCGACTCTGCCGATTGGCGCGGTAATCCTTTTGAGCGATGGTGCGGACAATACAGGCGGCATTGACCGGGGCACGCTAGCGCAGTTGCGCGAGCACCGCCTACCAGTGAATACCATCGGTTTCGGCCGGGAGCAGATGGACAAAGATATCGAACTGGCGAACGCGGATGTGCCTATACGGACACTGGCCAATTCGCGAATGGAAGCGCTTGTGACGATACGCCAGCATGGCTTCAGCGGCAACCATGCGCGAATTACGGTGCGCGATGCGGGCAAAACGCTCGCCGCCCGCGATGTCACGCTTCGCGATGCGCCATCCCAGACCGAAACGATTCTACTGGACGCCGGGCACGAGGGCGTGCGCGATCTGCGGATTAGCATCGATCCGTTGAAAGGCGAAGAGAGTTCCGCGAATAACCAGGTGACTCGCGTCCTCTATGTGGATTCCGGTCCACGCCGGGTTCTCTACGTGGAAGGCGAGCCACGATGGGAATACAAATTCATCCGGAGAGCCGTCGAAGATGACAAACAACTGCAGCTTGTGTCCATGCTGCGGACGACTCAAAACAAGATTTACCGGCAAGGCGTGTCGAGTCCGGAAGAGCTGCAGGATGGCTTCCCCACAAAGCCCGAGGACCTCTTCGCTTACGAAGGGCTGGTTCTCGGCAGTGTGGAGGCAGCTTATTTTTCACCGGCCCAACAGGAAATGATCCGGCAATTCGTCGATCGGCGCGGAGGAGGCTTGCTCTTCCTCGGTGGCCGGGCTTCACTCGCCGACGGCGGCTACAAACAGCAGCCATTTGACGATCTGCTTCCGGTCATTCTGCCGTCCGGCAAGAATACGTTCGTCCGCGATATGGTGGAGGCGAATCTTACCGCATCCGGGAAGGACAGCTTGATCTGCCGGGTCGAGGAAGACCCGGACGCGAACGCGGACCGGTGGAGCCGGTTCCCGCTGCTAGCCAATTACCAGGACGCGGGCAAGGTGAAACCGGGCGCCGTTGAGCTCGCCCAAATGGAAGTCCCGGGCCACGGCAAGCTGCCGCTGCTGGTTACGCAAAATTATGGCCGAGGCCGGACCGCGGTATTTGCGACGGGAGGAAGTTGGCGCTGGAAGATGCAGCAACCGGTAGGCGACACAAGCCAGCAAACGGTCTGGCGTCAGATGGTCCGCTGGTTATCGGCGGATACACCGGCGCAAGTTGTGGCATCTGTATCGCAGCGGCTGTTAGAAGATGACGGCCACCTCCAGTTACGCGCGGACGTCCGCGATGCGAATTACGTGCCGGCCTGCAATGTCGATGTTGAGGCGCGCATTGTCGCGCCGGACGGCTCCACGGAAACTATGCCGCTGAAAGCCGACAACCAGCATTCCGGCATGTACTTGGCGGATTGGGATGCCCCGAAAGACGGCTCCTATATCGCCGAAATCACGGCAGCACGGCCTAACCAGAATCTCGGGAGAGACGTGATCACATTCCGGCGCGAAGATGGAGTCGCGGAGAATTTCGGGCGCGCGCAGAATCGCGAATTACTGGAGAAACTCGCGCAAGCAACCGGAGGAAATTACTACAAGCCAAGCGATGCACGGCGGCTGGGAGAGGACATTTCGTATTCCGAAGCGGGTATCAGCATGCGCGAAACGAAAGATCTCTGGAACATGCCGGCCGTGTTTCTGGCCATATTGCTTCTACGTGCCGCTGAATGGCTGTTACGGCGGAAGTGGGGTTTCGTATGAGACCTATCGCGCTATCGATCATTTGCTTGTTTGTCGCAATGGGGCTGCATGCGGCGACATTCTATGTCACCTCGGCCGGGCTGGGCGGCGAGCCGGATTACGACAAACGGTTTCAAATGTGGGCAGCCGACATCGATAAAACGTTACGAAGCACAGAGCCCGGCGCGAACGTGACAACACTATCCGGCGCTGATGCGACTAGGGTGAAATTGGAAGCGGCTCTCGCGGACGTGGCGCGGCAGGCGACGCCGGAGGATGCGTTCGTACTGATGTTGATCGGGCACGGCACTTTCGATGGTGAAGAATACAAATTCAACCTGCCGGGTCCGGATATCAGCGCAGCACAACTTGCAAACTGTCTACGGGCGATTCGCGCGGAGCGGCAGCTTGTGGTAAATATGAGCAGCGCCAGCGGAGCCGCCCTGCCGCCGCTTGCCAAGAAGAATCGGATTGTGATTACAGCAACGCAGTCGGGCAATGAACGAAACGCCACGCTGTTTGCGCGTTTCTGGATTCAGGCACTGCACGATCCCGGCGCGGATACTGACAAGAGCGGCGGTGTTAGCGCTCTCGAGGCGTTCCGGTACGCGTCTCAAAAGACTTCCGAGTTCTACGAAACGGAGAAGAGGATAGCAACCGAGCATGCGGTGCTCGATGACACGGCGCAAGGGAAAGGCGTCCGAAATCCATCCCCGCAAAATGGCGAGGGCATGCTCGCGGCCGGTTTCCCTCTGCTGCCGCTCGGGTCAGGAACAACTACGCAAGCAAACACGCCTGCAAAACGTAAACTGCTGGCACACAAAGAGCAACTGGAGACGGCTATCGATCGGTTGAAATACCAGAAGGCGGCAATCCCGGAAGACGAGTACAAAAAACAGATTGCGACCCTGCTGCTTGAACTGGCGCGCACTCAGGCGGAGTTGGATCAATGAGCCGCGTGTTCATCCTAATCGCAGTCGGCGTGGTCGTGTCGTTGTCGTTCGCCCAGACGCCGGACGAATGTCAGGCGTTCCAGCGTCACGGCAAGCGAGATCAGGCGCGCCGGTGTTTCACAGCGCTGTCGCGGAGCGCCAATCCAGCCATTGCAGCGGAAGGTTACTGGGGCCTCGACGATTATCAACAAGCGAACGCTTCGTTTCGCGCAGCAGCCGCCCGCGACAAGCGATCGGCCAACGTCCGCGTGCGGTGGGGCATGCTCTTCCTGGAGCGTTTCAACCCGCAGGAAGCGGCGAATTTGTTTCAGGAAGCGCTGCTGATCGATTCGAACAACGCGGACGCTTATCTCGGCCTGGCCAAAACGGCCTCGCAAGGCTTCGAGAACAAGGCGGAGGAATTCGCAAAGAAGGCAATTCAGTTAAATCCAAAACTCGTTTCAGCTCAGGAGTTTCTTGCTTATCTGGCTCTCGAAGATAACAATCTGCGGCGCGCCTCCGACCAGGCCGAGAAAACACTGCAGATCTCGCCCGATGCGCTCGAAGCCCTATCCGTGCTTGCCACCATCGACTGGATGGCGGATAAGACGAGTTCACCGTGGGCGGATCGCATCTGGAAAATCAATCCGTCGTACGGCGAGGCCTACTCGACAGCAGGACATTTTTTTGTCATCAATCGCCGCTATCGCGAGGGAATCCAGTTTTACCGCAAAGCGCTTCAGTTGGAACCCGAGCTATGGGAAGCGCGGTCGCAATTGGGAGTGAATCTCATGCGCCTCGGCAATTACACTGAGGCCGCGCAGGAGTTGCAGAAAGCTTATGCCGCCGGCTATCGCAACGCTCAAACGGTCAATTCATTGCGCCTGCTCGACAGTTACAAAAACTATGAGACCTTCCGAAGCCATGATACGGTTTTGCGCCTCCATAAGAAAGAAGCGGCACTTTTGAAACTGTACTTCCAACCGGAATTGGAGCGGGATATCGAGTATTACGAACACAAGTATCAGATGACGCTGAAGGAGCCTGTGCAACTGGAAGTGTACCCGGATCACGAAGATTTTGCCGTGCGCACGATGGGCCTGCCGGGCCTGGGCGCCCTCGGCGTAACCTTTGACACGATCGTCGCGATGGATAGCCCGTCCGCCCGTCCGCCGGGCGAGTTTCACTGGGCCACGACGCTGCGTCATGAGATGAGCCATGTGTATGTACTTACTGCGACGAACGATCGCGTGCCGCGCTGGTTTGCAGAAGGGCTCGCGGTGCATGAAGAAACAGTAGCCTCACCGGATTGGGGGGATCGGATGACCCCGGACGTGATCGCGGCCTTGCAGCATAAAAAGCTGCTGCCAGTGCTCGATCTCGACAAAGGGTTCGTTCGTCCGAGCTACCCCGATCAGGTCGTGGTGTCTTATTTCGAAGCCGGCAAGATCTGCGATTACATTTCTCAGAAATGGGGCCATACCGCACTGCTCGGCATGATTCATTCTTTTGCAAACCGAAAAAACACGACGGAAGCGATTCAGGACAACCTTCATTTGCAGCCAGCGGCGTTCGATCAGCAGTTTTTGGCATGGCTCGACAACCAGACCAAAAACACAGTTCAGCATTTCGACGAATGGAAAAAACGGGCGAAAGGGCTTCCGGCGCTGGCAAAGCAGCAGCGGTATGACGACGTGATTCGCGAAGGGACGGCGATTTGCGACTGGTATCCAGACTACGTCGAGGAAAGCAGTGTCTACGAGATGCTGGCTGATGCGTACTTTGCGAAAGGCGACAAGAAGGCGGCCATTTCGCAACTGGAGCGCTACCGCGATATCGGCGGCCGCAATCCGGACACTCTCAAGAAACTGGCACAGGCCGAACAGCAAGCCGGCAATGCCGCTGCCGCCATCGATACCCTCAGCCGGCTGAACTATATTTACCCCGAGGATGGGGATTTACATAAACGATTGGGCGATTTATTGATGGCCTCGGGCAGGACGGACGGCGCCATTCGTGAATACAAAGCCGTGCTTGCCTGGCAGCCCGTGGACCCCGCGAATTCTCACTACGAGCTCGCGCGGGCCTTAAATACCGCGCACCGGGCAGGTGAAGCACGCGACGAGGTGCTGCAAGCCCTCGAAGTAGCGCCGAATTACAAACCTGCACAGCAGCTTCTTTTGCAACTTACAAAATAGGCGAATATTTCATGTCTACTGCTACTTCTTTTTCCACCGGGATGGACGATTTAAAGACTCAAGTTACGCGCTTTCAAGAGACGCAAGCGGCGATTCTGCGCGAAATTCACAAAGTAATCGTCGGGCAGGACGAAGTGATTGAGCAGGTGATGACCGCTCTCTTCGTCGGTGGACATTGTCTTCTAACCGGACTTCCGGGCACGGCGAAGACGCTGCTGGTGCGCACGCTTTCGCAGACGCTGGGCCTCGATTTTAAGCGTATCCAGTTCACTCCCGACCTTATGCCGTCCGACATCACCGGTACCGATATCATCGAAGAAGATCCCGTCAGCGGCCGGCGCACCTGGACCTTCGTGCCCGGACCCATCTTCGCGAACGTGCTACTGGCCGACGAGATTAACCGCACGCCGCCAAAGACGCAGTCGGCGCTGCTCGAGGCAATGCAGGAACTTTCCTGCACGGTACGCGGACGGCAATACACGATCGCGCCGCCGTTCTTTGTCCTTGCCACGCAGAACCCGATCGAACTCGAAGGAACCTATCCGCTGCCGGAGGCTCAACTCGACCGCTTCCTGTTCAACACCATCCTCGATTACCTCCCGGCGGCCGAGGAATTGCAAGTTATCGATCTGACGACGACGAATCAATCAGCGCAGGTCGTGGAAGTAACGAACGGTTCGGAGATTTTGAGCTTTCAGCGCTTGGTGCGTATGGTGCCCGCTTCGGAATCCGTCGCCGTCCATGCCATCGAGATTGTCCGCGCGACAAGGCCGACCGACGAGTCGTCTCCAGACTTCATCCGTAAGTACGTGAACTTTGGGGCGAGCGTGCGCGCAGCGCAGAACCTCGTGCTGTCGGCCAAGGTTCGCGCCTTGATGAAGGGCCGCTATCACGTGACCTATGAGGACATTCGCGCGATGGCCGCACCCATCCTGCGGCATCGCATTCTGCTAAATTTTCACGCGGAATCGGAGCGCCTCACCACGGATGAAATCCTGCGGCGTCTGCTCGATTGGAAGCCGATCCCGCGAGTTTGACGAGAGCCGCCCATGCCTGCCGCTTCGCCCACCAGGTTCCTCGATCCGCAGATCCTCTCCGCTTTATCCGGATTGGATCTGGTGGCGAAAACTGTGGTCGATGGCTTCATTGCCGGCCTGCATCGCTCGCCCGATTTCGGCTTCAGCCAGGAATTCGCGGAATATCGAGCTTACTCGCCCGGCGACGACCTGCGGCATGTTGATTGGAACGTGTTCGCGCGAACCGAGCGAGCCTACCTGAAGCGCTACCGGGGCGAAACAAATTCCTTGCTGACTGTCTTACTCGATGCCAGCGCCAGCATGGGATTCAGCTCGGGCGCGTCCGTCACCAAGTTCGATTACGCGCGCTATCTCGCGGCTTCCCTGCTCTACATGGCGCATCTGCAACGGGACGCGGCGGGACTGGTGGTATTTCATGATGAGGTCGCAAATTACATCCGGCCTTCCTCGCGGCAAGGGCAACTCGCGCGGCTTTTGCACGCGGTTGATCAGGCTTCACTCGGCAAGCGAACGGATTTCGCGAAGCCGTTTTTCCATTGCCAGGCGTTCCTCCGGCGGCGTGGCATTGTCGCGGCGATCTCAGATTTTTTTGAGCAACCGGAGGCAATTGTAAAGACCGTGGAACCACTGCGCTTCGGCGGCAACGAAGTCATCCTATTCCACGTGCTCGATCCGGCTGAAGTTTCGCCGCACCTGCCCGATTCTACTGTTCTGGTGGATATGGAGACCGGCGACGCGCTCGAGACATCCCCGGAATACGCGAAAAGCGAATACAGTGTCCGGATCCAGTCGCACATTCATAACCTGCGGGAAAAGGCTACCTCCGCGGGTATGGATTACGTCTTGCTTAGGACGGATGAACCTTTGGAGCTGGGTCTGCGCCAGTATTTCACCGTGCGGGAAGGAAGGATGTAAATGGGTTTTCTCGCGCCATGGTTTCTCGCAGGCATCGCGGCGGTCGGCTTACCTGTGTGGCTGCATCTGTTGCGGCGGCATCGCACCACGCCGCTGCCTTTTAGCTCGCTGATGTTTTTTGAGAAGCGGACCCAGAGTTCGGTTCGTCAGAGAAAGCTGCGCTATCTACTACTTTTCTCGTTACGCGTGGCTTTACTGGCCCTACTCGCCCTGGCATTTGCGAATCCGTTCTTTTCGACCTCCGTGCCCGTGGAAAATTCGCGCAAACTAGTAGTGGTGGCAGTGGATCGCTCATTTAGCATGCGAACAACCGGCGCGCTCTCCGGGACACGCCTGGATGAAGCCAAAGCAAAGGCGCGTGATTTCGTGTCGGGCCTGCCCGGTGGCTCTCAGTTGCAGGTACTCGCTCTCGATTCGCAAGTTGAATACCTCACGCGGGCGACGCACGATAAATCTCAAGCGATCGAGGCGGTAAATAGCATCACACCCGGCGACGGCCGGAGTTCGTTCGGCGAGTTGGCGCGCGCGGCGCGGGTGCTGCAGCAGAACGCCAAAGCTCAATTGGAAGTTCACTTCTTCAGTGACCTCCAGCAGTCTTCAGCTCCTCCATCGTTTGCGGATCTCGACCCCGGCCCGCACGCTTCCGTTCGCTTGCATCCCATTCAATCGGCATCGACGGCCAACTGGGCCCTGGAAGCTGCGAATGCACCGGCCCTTGTGTGGGATTCAAAAGCAGTTCTAGTCACGGCAACGATCGCAGGCTGGCATTCGTCCGACGCCGTGCAGCGGACCGCCTCACTGCTTATGGATGGCAAGCCGCTCGGGAGCAAACAAGTCACCGTTCCGGCAAATGGCCAGGCACAGGTGCAGTTTCAATTTACTCCCGGCCACGGCCACCATCGCGGCGAGATACGGCTGGATGAGCACGACCGGCTGCCGCAGGACGATCACTTTCTATTCGCGGTAGAACGAGCCGAGCCGGAAAGAATCCTTTTCTTGGACAGTAAGCGCAATGGGCGAGGAAGCCTTTACTATCGTGCGGCCATCGACTCGGTCCACGCGTCGCCCTTTACGGTCGATACCGCCACAATGGGGGATTCCGATCGTCTGCAGTTCAGCAAATACGCCCTGGTTGTGCTCTCCGATCCGGGAAAGCTCGCCGGAGACATCGAGAAAGCGCTTCACAGCTACGTACAGAACGGCGGAGGCCTGCTCCTGTTGGCCGGCTCGCAATCCGCCATGAGCGGCAGATTGCCCGTCACGCAAACGAGTGTCGCTGAACTCAGCGTCCGGAGCAGGGACCAGGCGGTGACAGCAGCGGATACACAGCACCCGGCGTTACAGAATACGAATCAGTTCAGCGGCGTGACGTTCTCTCCGGTTGTGCGGCTGCAACCGCCGAATGCGCGTGTGCTGCTGAGGACAGGAGACGGCGCTCCGGTACTGGTGGAACAGTCTGTGGGAGGTGGCCGGGTGCTCACAATGGCGGCAACACTCGATGGCGCAACCACGAATCTGCCGCTGCAAGCCGCGTTTGTTCCCTTTGTGCAGGAGTCCGCGCTTTACCTTGCCGGCGAAGAAGCCGCACAATCTAATATGGCGGTCGGCTCCCTACTCGAATTGCGCAGGTCGCCGCAACAAACGGGATCGGTTTCGGTAACCGGACCCGACGGTAAGGCCGATATCCCATTGAATGAGGCGACATCGGCGCAGAATTTCCAGTTGGATCACGAAGGTTTTTACGATGTCCGCCGGGCGGACGGCCGTCGCCGGCTGGTTGCGGCGAATGCGGACCGGCGTGAATCGGATTTAGCTCCGATGCCGTCCGATGTCGTTACGTTGTGGCAGAAGTCGGGCAGTGCAACGAATGCGCCTGTACAAACTACGGGTGCGACTACCGATCGGCCGTATAGCTTGTGGCGTTATGTTTTGCTCTTCGCGCTGCTGGCGGCAATTGTCGAATCCGTTGTTGCCTCGCGTTATCTGTCCGCTAAGGAGGTTGCGTGAATCCCGTTAAACAAGTCCGAACCTATCTTCAGAGTGTGGAGAGGCGGCTCCGCCTGTGGGCTCTCTCACGCGGCGCAGCGATTACCGCGGCCATCGCACTTGTTGTCACTATCATCCTGGCTGCTGCCGGGAATTGGTTTCGGTTCGCGGAATCGGCGCTCCCTCCGCTGCGATTCCTTCTATTTTTCGCGGTCGCGGCCGCGTTAGCTTTCAGCATTCTGATTCCTATTTTCCTTCTGAATCGAAAACGCGCCGCCCGTGAAATCGAAAGGCGCTTTCCGCACCTCCAACAGCGTCTTCTCACGCTGACCGAACAGCCGGCGGAACAGAATCCGTTCGCCGATCTCGTTGCGGAGCAGACGCTTGAAGGGCTGCCGCGAGATGGCGCTGAGTCTTTCGGCCGGATAGGCGTCATAGCCGCGCTAGCTGCTTCAGCGATCCTCAGCGCAGGTGTTCTCCTTTGGCTGATTCTGGCCGCTCCCGGTTATCTCGGGTACGGAGCGTCGGCATTGTGGGCAGGCACGCCCCGCGAAATGGACGCGCTTTACGCCATTCACGTCCAACCTGGCAATGAGAGCATTCGCCGGAAATCGGAAGAGTGGATTCGCGCCCGCCTGAAGGGCTTCAGCTCCAATCAAGTCTCTTTGTTCGTTCGTTACCAGGGCGCCTCGAAATGGGAACAAACACGAATGCAGCCACAAACAAACGGCCCCGGCTATGAGTTCCTGATCGCGAGCGTGGGCGACACGCTCGACTATTACGTTGCTGCCGGCAAGGTTCGCTCGCGCGAATACAAGCTGCGCGTGATCGATTTGCCCGGGGTAAAGCGCATTCGCGTTCAATACCGTTATCCGTCCTGGCTGGGCTTGCACGAGACCGTTGAAGACCCAGGAGGCGATTTGCGCGCTGTGAAAGGCACACAGGCGCAAGTCTCAATTGAAACCGATCGTAAGCTAGCGGCCGGCGCTCTGGTTTTGAACGACAACTCGAAGTTGACGTTGGAGCCTGCTCAGGGTAACTGGCTCACTGCTACCGTTTCGCTACAAAAAGACGGCTCCTATCATGTCGCCGCCATCCTGAAGGGCCAGCCTGTCCGCATCAGCGAAGATTATTTCATTGAAGCGAGAAAGGACGAGCCGCCTTCCGTGAAGGTGGTTCACCCTGGCCGCGACCCCCGCGTCAGTTCGATTGAAGAACTCGCCATTCGTGTTCGAGGCTCGGATGATTTCGGCTTGAAGAACATGGATCTGCATTATTCCGTCAACGGGGGTCCTGAGAAATCTGTGCCGTTGCTGAACTCGCCGGGCCCAAAGGAATCGGAGGGCAAGAGTGTTCTCACGCTTGAAAAAGACAATCTCTCGCCGGGCGATCTGATCAGCTTTTATGCAAGCGCCAGCGATGCGCGACAGACCTCGAAATCGGACATTTTCTTTGCCGAAGTGCAACCGTTCGAGAGGAATTACACGCAATCGCAGCAGATGGGCGGCAGCGGCGGCGCGAATGGCGATACGCAAGAGCAGATCTCGCAGCGCCAAAAAGAAATCGTCGCGGCCACGTGGAACGAAATACGGGACACCACCAAGAGTCCGGCGGATGTAGCGGAAGAGGCGCGATTCCTGGCTGAAACGCAGCGCAAACTGGGCGAGCAGGCAAAAACTCTCGCTCAACGAATGCAATCGCGCGATTTGACCGGAAATTCCTCCTTCGCCGAATACATGAAGAACATGAACGAGGCTTCGTCCGAGATGTCGAACGCCGTCGGCCAACTGAAAGGTCAACGGTGGCGCGACGCGCTCGCTCCGGAGCAGAAAGCTCTGCAGGGACTGCTTCGAGCCGATGCGCAATTCCGAGATATTCAGGTTGCTTTCGGAAACCAAAACGGGGGGATGGGCGGAGGCGCCGGCCGCGACCTCGCAAGCATGCTCGACCTTGAGCTGGACACGAGCAAGAACCAGTACGAGACGGGCCGACAGGCCGCCTCCCCAAATAAGCAGGCGCAACAGCTCCAGCAGACGATGGACCGGTTGAAAGCACTGGCGGAACGGCAGCAGGAGCTTGCGGCGCAGCGACAGAATGAAGAAGCATTCCGGCAGCGCTGGGAGCAGGAAATGCTACGCCGCGAAGCGGAACAACTGCAGCGGCAAATCCAGCAGATGATGCAGAACCAATCATCGTCCAGCCAGAATTCGCAGCAGGCTTCCTCATCCTCGTCCGGCGGCGCTTCGAGTTCGGGTGGGCAGACTGCGAGCAGCCGCCGCCTCGACCAGATGACGCGGCAGAGAGAAATGGCTTCCAACCGTGAGACCGCGCGGGCAATGGCTCAAGCGCTCGATCAACTGAGGAAAGCGGAAGACGCCATGCGGCAGGCGCAGCGCGACCCGAACGGGGGCGACCAGCAGCGCGCGGCCGACCAATTGAACCAGGCCAGCGCACAGCTCGGCAATTCCGCGAAACAGCAGGCTGGAGATCAGGTCGCGCAGATGACGCGGCAAGCAGGTGAGCTGGCGCAGCAACAGCGTGAATTTGCTAACCGGTTACGAAAGCAGATCGGCTCCCGCAATCTCGACGCGATGGGGTCTCAAGAGCTGCCGTATCGACGCCGGCCCTGGTGGTTTGGGGGAGCGCAGGGGGAGGAACCAGCGCCGAAGCCGACAGCCGAAGAGCAGCGCCTCGCCCGCGAAAAGCTAGGAATGGCTCAGAGCTTAAAGAACCTGGAAAACCAGATGCAACAGAGCGCGCAGGCCCTCAACGATTCAAAACCCGGTGCAGCGAAGCAACTCCGTCAGGCTCTTTCCGATGCGCAGGGCGATGAACTCGAAATGAGAATGCGCAAACATGCGGAATGGATCGAGAAGGGTCGCGCCGCATCGGTCTGGATGAGCGAGAATCTGGTGACCAATGGGATCGACCGCCTTCATGAACAATTGCAATCGGCGCAGCAGGCGATGAACCAGCCAGGTCAGGAGGCTAAGCAAGGGAACGGACCAGGAGGCGAACAAAGCACGGACCAGCTCCGTCGCGAATTGGGCCAACTACAGCGGCTGCGAGCAGCGCTTCAAGCACAGAGCGGCGGTGGCTCGGCGGGCGGCAGACGCGCTGACCCGTGGACGGAAGGCGGGAACACAGCCATGACCGCGCAAGAACTGGCGCGGCTGGGACAGACCCTTGGCCGCGATGGCGATTTCCGGCAGTCGGCGGATGACCTGCTGCAAAGCATCGCTCCCATGAATCTGCGCCAGGATCCGAACGAGTTGAGTGGGCGCATTGATCGCGAGATATTGCCGAATATCGCACGCCTCGAATTGCAGATGAAGCAGAAGCTGGGTATCAGCGATACGGCGCATGGCAGCGAATCGCAAACGGTGCCCGAAGCATATCGAGATTCCGTGGCGGAATACTTCCGCCGATTGAGCAAAGCCAAGTAGCTCGCGTTCCAATCCCGGTGCGAATCCGATAGTTGGACTCGGGCATTCCGGCCCTACGCTAAATTCACAGCGTTCCGTGATGTTTCGAATTACTTGATCAGCTTGAATGCGTAAAGCGTATCGCCGGCGCCGACGACCAGATATTGCTTGCCGTCCAACATGTATGTGATCGGCCCATTACTCACGGGGGAGGAAAGGCCGAAATGCCAGAGGATCTTGCCGGTTTCCGGATCCCAGGCGATGAGGTTCGATGACGGATCGCCGCTAAATAGCAATTTCCCGGCGGTCGTTAAAATGCCGGCGCGGCCGCTGCCTTTGCTCGGAAAGAAGTGGCTCCAGCGAATTTTCCCGGTTTTGTAATCGAGAGCCTCCAGCGCGGCCTGAGACCAGATGGTCCGGGCACTGCCGCCATAGCCCTCGGGTTTGGCATCGGTGTCGGTGAGATACGTGATGCTGTATCCATAATTGGCGTTTACATAAAAGAGCCCAGTGTCTGGATTGAAGCTAGGGGGGTTCCAGTTGGTTCCACCACCGCCATCGATGTTCATCAAAGCGCCATCCGTCTTTGGTTCTTTGGCGACATTGGGAATCGGCTGGCCACCGTCATCGACGCCCTTCGACCAATTGACGCCGACGAAGGGGGCCGAAACGATGTTCTTGCCATTGGTGCGATCCAGTACGAAAAAATAGCCATTGCGGGCAGCCTGGGCCAGCAGTTTTCGCTTTTGTCCCTTGATGACGGCGTCGAAGAGAACAGGCGTTTCCACCTCATCCCAATCATGTGTGTCGTGCGGCGATCCCTGGAAATACCAGACCAGTTTTCCGGTATCCGGATTCAGCGCCACGATGGAGCAAGTCCAGAGGTTCGCGCCCTTTCGGCCTTGCCCGGCATACACCGGATTGGGGTTGCCGGTGCCCCAATAGAGCAGATTAAGTTCGGGATCGTAGGTTCCGGGGAGCCACGTCATTCCGCCGCCATGTCCCATGGCGCCGGCGTTCGGCCAGGTTTCCGCGCCGGGTTCTCCTACTTGGGGTTCCGTGTTCCAGCGCCACTGCAGTGCTCCGGTTTTGGGATCGCGCGATTCCAGATAGCCGGGCACATCCATTGCATCGCCACCCACGCCGACAATAACGTGGTCGCGAATGACCAGCGGTGCCATAGTCGTAAAGTATTGCAGTTTGGCGTCGGCTACCTGTATCTTCCAGCGGACCTTTCCATCTTTGGCGTCGAACGAAATGAACCAGCCGTCCGGCGTAAGAAAATACAGCCAGCTGCCGTACATGCCGACGCCGCGCTGTCCTGTGAGATGGCCCCCGTGATCGACCCAGTCGAAATGCCAAATCTCTTCCCCGGTGCGAGCGTTTACGGCCCAGAGATGATCGGGGATCGTGAAGTAGAGGACACCATCCACCAGCAGCGGCGTCGATTTTATTTCCGACGCCGCTCCTCTCTGCTCTCCGACCCCGATACGGTGCATCCAGGCGAGCGACAACGAGCCGATATTCGATGAGTTGATCTGCGTGAGTGTGCTATAGCGCCGCCCGGAATAGTCGCCGTTGTATGTCGGCCAGGCATCGGTGGGAGGCTGCAGCAGCTTCTCCGGATTAAGGGTCTGCGCCGGCAGAAGCGACGGAATCAGCGGAAGCAGGAGCGAGATCGAAAGTAGTCGGATGTTCATTTCAAAGTCACCAGGTAGGCCAGAAGATTGTGCATGTCTGCGTCGGTGTATTGGTCGAGAAGATTACGATGGCCCGCCAGCGGATCTTTGATGTCCACCTTGACGCTGTTGCGCGGCCATGAGTGATATTGGCTGGAGGAATCGACCATCGAGATGTTGAAATCGTCCTGGCGCTTGAGCACACCGGACACAGACTGGCCCGATGGCAGAGTGACGGTGACCTGTTCTTCGTGCCGCTTGGCAGTTGGACCGAAACCGGTCACGGATGCCGGATACAGAAAGGCGGCCTGCAGATCGGCGGGCTGGTACTTGGCCGCGACGTGCGCCAGATCGCCAGAAGGCGAGTGGCACATTTTGCACCGGCCTGCGCCGTTGAAATAGGCTTCGCCGGCTTTCGGATCTCCCGTCACCACGTCCTGCACTTGGTAGGTGCCGCGATTCGCCGCCAGATAAATGCGCATGTGTAGGAATTCGGCGAGGTCGTAGAGCTGGGCTTTCGTGAACGAACTGAAGCTGGGCATTCCTTTATCGGGACGGCCATTATGGACAACGGGACCGATCAGATCGCCCTTTTCGTCGTGTAGCACCAGGGAGGAACGGACCAGATCGGGGCCTTCGCCGCCGGTGGCTTTGGCGCCATGGCAGAACGCGCAGTTGGCAGCGAACAGCGGGGCTCCACGGTCGGATGCGGCGGCATCGGGCGCGGGACCGAGACCAAGAAAAATCGCGGTCTTGTCGGCTCGCACAGCCTTTCCCTTCGAGGGCGGTTGTTCGGAGGCAGTACCCTTGCCCTCGGTGGCTGCCGTGCCGGCGGTTTGCGCCCCTAGCGGCAATACGCTCGCCGCGATAAACAAGGCCGCCAGAATCGAAAATCTTCGTGCGTAGTTCATCGTTCCTTTCCACTATCTGCCCGGCGCCCTGCGATGCGGTCGCGCTGACGCGTTCAATTGGCTTGACGTTTAAAGTATCACCCGCACGCAACACAAGCCTGTACACGGAGCCGCCCACATGCCAATCCTAAGGTTTACGGTTATTCCGCAGCCCGTCGCGAACGCGCTACGGCTCCGTGCCAAAGTCATTTGTAGTTCGAATTTTCGTCCGCACGCATGCCTCTCTCCGCTCGCCACAAATGTGATAGCTTGACCACGGGGAGTAGTGTCACGGCTCGATCAACCAGGCGCGATTTTCTGAAAACGACCGTCGCTGCCGGCATGCTTACGGGCGCGGCCGGTGTAGGCGCCGCATCGACAACAAAAAAGACGGCCACCGATCTTGTTACGCTTGGCGATTCCGGAGTGAAGGTGACCCGCCTCGCGTTCGGCACCGGAACGTTCAGCGGGCGTGTACAGCGCGATCTCGGCCAAGCCGATTTCACGGCTCTGGTACGGCACGCGTACGATCGCGGCGTTCGCTTTTTCGAGACTGCCGATAGTTACCACGGCATGCCCCAGATGCTGGCGGTCGCACTGAAAGGTGTTC
>JAICLJ010000145.1 GCA_025927575.1 Bryobacteraceae bacterium
AACAGCAGCTTGCTGGTCGTTACCCCGACGTTATTCGGTATGTCGCCACGGCCTCCCAAATAGACGAGATTGGTATCGGGATCCAACCGCTCGATGCCTTTGCCGTGCGCGCGTGTCATCAGGGGGTAATACTCGTATCGCAACCCGTACGAAACAGTCAGCTTGGGTGTTACCTGCCAGCGGTCTTGACCATAAAAGCCGAAGCGCCACTCGCGCGGTGTCATCAGAATGTATTGCAGGCTCTTCTGCATATTGGTCGGGTCGCCGAGCAGAAAGGCGGCATACGCGTTGTATTGGCTGGGAGCATCGCCACCATTCAGGGCGGTCACGCCCCCGGTGAAGCTGATGTCCCCGCGTGGCCCGGCGCCCAACTCCGGCTGCCAGTGACTCATGCGGTAGAGAACGCCGTCAAATCCGAAGCGGATTTCATGCGCGCTCTTCACCCAGGTGAAGTTGTGACTCATGGTGAAGTTCTCTTCCGTCCGGAACGCCGGTATCCAGCCTGCATAGCCAAGGCCGTCCAGGCCAGTAAAATCGAAATTCGGGAAGCCGCTCTGCCGGATCTCCGGACCGTTAAGACCGGGGATGCCGAGCTGTTCGCCGTAATTGGTGCCGAAGGATTCCGTGGGAAGCACGGATTGATCCTGCCGCTGATAGCCGAACACGTTATCCATCAGAAACGTCGGCGAGAATGCATAGGTATGCCCAATGGAGGCAATGTAGATTTTGGTGTCGCCTACGCCCGGGTCCGCGCCCGGTGCTGGACCGCCGGCAATGCCGAAGATCGGGTATCCGGTCACTAAGTCCCAGTTTTTCCCGAAGTGGCCCCAGAAAGTTTCCTTGTCGCCGCGGTTGTAGTTGAGTTTTACGTCGACGTAATCGCGGTTAAAAGCGGGGACTGCTTGAGCGAAATAGTTGCTCGCGGTGCCGGGCAAGTTCGGAAGCGGGTAAAACGACTGTACCTTGGCGGCTTGCGGCGAAATCCGGTCGGCTGGAATTATGTTGCCCGCAAACGGCGTGCGATCTTTTCCGGTGAGAATGCCGGTGGCCGGATCGCGATCCGTGCCTGTGGTTGGGTCGTAGATCGTGTTGTACGCGCTGAAATCACCCGCGCGCTGATCGGCGGTTGGAACGGAATATCGTCCGCTCGAACCTTGCCGCTGCCGCGTGCCGTCGTAGCTACCGAAGAAGAACAGCTTATTCTTCAGAATGGGGCCGCCGAACGTGCCGCCATAGTTGTTATAGATGCTCAACGGCTTGTCTACGCCCGGAGCCTGGAAGAAGTTGCGTGCCTTCAGGTGCTGATTGTCATGAAATTCGAAGGCACTGCCGTGAAATTCGTTGGTGCCCGATTTCGTGACCACGGTAATGGCCGCGCCGCCCGCAAATCCTTGCTGGGCGTCTCCGGCAGACGTGGTCACGTTGACGTTGTCAACCATCTCCGCGGGCATTACGTATCCTGTGTGGTGCGGCAGCCAGAGGTTTACGCTCGAAGCGCCGTCGATGCGTGTCACATTATTGTTATCGTTGGTGCCGTTAATACGCGTCGCCAGAGAGCGGTTCGGCGTATCGGTGACTGAATTCTGGAAGGCCGCGGGCGTTGCGCCGGGCACCAGGTTGATCAAACTCTGGTAATTCCGATAGGCCGGCAGCGGCATGTTGGTAATTGCCTTTGTTGTAATTTCGGTGTGGGTATCGGCTTTGTCCGTTTGCAATTGCACAGCCTGGGCGGATACTGAAACCTGCTCGCTCATTTTGCCGACTTCCAGCTTCATGTCGATACGGCCGACGATGTTCGGGCTGATGATGATGCCGGTTTGCTCGGCGGTTCGGAACCCGCTTGCGGATACTCGCAAGTTGTATGTGCCGGGCAAGAGGTTCAGGAGCGAGTAGCGACCCTGGCTATCAGATTTGACAGCGGTTTGCTGCGTCGTCCCTTGGTTGATGATGGTAACATCCGCGCCGGGTACCGCAGCCCCGGACGGATCTTCGACAGTTCCTGTTACTGAACCGTACAGCACCTGTGAAAGCGCTGAGCGGTAACTGCCTGAAAGTAGAAGCAGAATCGCCGCTGCGAACGCAGCGCACGCAGTTCTTTTCATTGGTTTACTAGACCCCCTGTACTTCTTCCGTTCGAAATTCTGCCGTCTCATTACAAACGGCCTGGTTGTAATTCGGAGAATCTCTGTCCGCCACCCACCGGGATCGTGCACCGCGCTCTCACCAAGCTCTCGGCACAAGTCACAATGCAAACCGGCGCAACCAGCGAACAAGCAACTCCCTCGTTGACCCACAATACGCCCAATCCTGCAAAGACACTAGACTGAGCGAGATTTACACAAGTTTACATTGGTTTCATTTACCTGTCAAAACATTTCATTTTTATGCGGCCGAACCATTTCAAATGTGCTATACCGCCGAATCACAGTCGTGTGTGAGAAGCCTTGCTGGTTTCAAGTTACGCGAAGATAAGAGGAATGCTTAGAGCTGGAATTGTCGGACTCCCGAATGTAGGGAAAAGTACACTGTTTAACGCTGTCACACAGACGCAAAAGGCTCTTGCAGCCAATTACCGCTTTTGCACAATCGAACCCAATACGGGTGTCGTCACCGTGCCGGACGAGCGCCTCGACGTCCTCGCCGCCATGAGCAAGTCGGCCAAGATCATCCCGGCTGTCTTCGAGTTCGTCGATATCGCGGGGCTAGTGAAAGGTGCGAGTACCGGCGAGGGGCTCGGAAATCAATTCCTGGGGCATATCCGCGAAGTAGATGCCATCATCCAGGTGGTCCGGTGTTTTTAGAACTCGAATATCGAGCACGTGATGGATACGGTCGACCCCGTGCGTGACATCGAGGTGGTTAACACCGAATTGGTGCTAGCCGATCTGGAATCGGTCGAAAAGCGCAAAAATAGGGTTCAAAAGGCGGCGAAGAGCGGGGACAAGAAATCGCTTGCGGAACTGGCGCTTCTGGAAAAACTGGAAGCGCATCTGAATGAAGGCCGGACAATCGTCACGCTGGACCTGACGCCGGAAGAAAAGGCTATGGTGCGCCTTTTTTTCCTGTTGACGGCAAAGCCAACATTGTTCGCCTGCAATGTCGCCGAAGACGATCTCGCGCATGCGGACGAGAATAGATTTGTTCGGCAGGTCCGCGATTATGTAGGCAAGCACCACGATACGGGCGCGGTAGTCGTATCGGCAGAGATTGAGTCGGAATTGGTGATGCTCTCGCCGGAAGAGCGCGCCGAATATCTTGCCGGCCTGGGTGTCACGGAGACCGGTGTGAGCAACTTGATTCGCGAAGCGTATCAACTTCTTGGCCTGCGAACCTATTTGACCACCGGTGAAAAGGAAACGCGGGCCTGGACGATTCACGCTGGTGATAAGGCCCCACAGGCGGCAGGCGTGATTCACACCGATTTTGAAAAGAGCTTTATCTCTGCCGAGGTTATCTCTTATGAAGACCTCGTCGCCGCCGGATCGTTCGCGAAAGCGCGCGAACTGGGAAAGCTGCGGACCGAGGGCAGGGAATACGTTATGCAGGACGGCGATGTAGTTGAGTTTAAGACGTTTCTCTGAGGAGTATTTTCGAGGATTGCACCAAATTCGCTCCAGCGATACAGTAATAACCGAGGAGGCGCACGATGCGCGCAATTTGGTTACTTCTCCTCTCGGTCTCATTAGCAGGCACTTGCGCAGCCCAGCGCGGCGCCCGCGGCGGAGGTTCCCACGGGGCTTTCCGCGGAGGCGGTTTTCACTCCGGATCGATTGGCCGCGGCTTCGGCTCCGGAGCTTATCGCGGCTCCGTCAATCGCGGATTCTCCGGCTATCGAAATCGAGGCTCCTACGGGCAAAACTACGGCTCTCGCGGATACGGCCATGGCTCTCGAGGTTATGGATACCGTGGGCGCAGCCCTGGCGGTTACAGATATTACGGGCGCGGTTCGGGGTCCCGTGGTTATGGCTATCGGGGTTATGGATACCGTGGCTGGGGATACTACGGGGGCGGCTACGGATATCGAGGCGGGGGGTATTATGGCGGTGGCTGGGGCTATCCACAGTACGGATTCAGCATCGGTTTTGGGTTCGGCTACGATCCCTATATATACGGATATCCATACTACTATTCTCCGTATCCGTACTATGCGCCGTATCCGTATTACGCGCCGTATCCATACGGCGGGTATGGATACTCGTATTCACCCGATCAGCCGCCCCAGTATTACCAATACTCTGACCCCCCGTCATCGCCCAGTTCGCAAAATGCCGATCCGGCGCCGTCGTCGGACCGCTATTTGAACGACGGACAATGGCACAAGTTTAGCAGCGCAGGCAACTGAAGAGTTACAGGCCCCGGCTTTCCCTGAGCACCTTCGAAAGCGCTACTCCAGGAGCCACTCAGTGCTATGCCGAACCACCACTCCGCGCTGTCTTACACTCCTCGCACGCGCAGATTCCCCGTAAATGATCGAAAGAGTAAATGCCCGTGTTATGCTCATCGCTCCAGTAAATCCGCACTGCGTAGCGCCCTACCTGCTCTACCGAATTCATCTTTAACTTAGGCTTGTACATCTGGAAAGGGCTGGGAGTCGCATAGCTCGATCGCTGTGGCTCGGTTCCGTGCGCGCCGCTGCACGTTGCGCAGGGGCATTCGTCCCGCAAATATTCAAGCGAATATTCGCTATGGTGGCCATCCTTCCATTCGATTTTGATCCCTGTCGATTTTGAGATCGCGACGCGCTCCGGTTCCGTCGCTGCGCTCGTTCGAAATTCTTTCTGCATAATCTAAGGCGCGTGCTGAACGCGTTCGATATCGCGAACGCCCGGGATGCGCCGGAACGCCGTGATCACCCGGTCCAGCTGTTTCTTATCGCGCACTTCCATCGTGATGTCCACAATGGCCGCTTCGTCCTGCCGGCTCGTGTCGCCCCGCGCTTCCAGACTGCGAATATTGCTCGATTCCGCGTTCAGAATAGAGGTTACCTGGTTCAAAATGCCAGGCCTGTCGTCCGTATAAATGATCACCTTGACCGGCAGTGGCTCAGAGGCGCTCCGAACCCATTCCACGTCGATTTTGCGCTCCACCTCATACATCAGGTTCTGCACATTGGGGCATTGAACCGAATGCACTGCCACGCCCTTGCCGCGGGTGATGTAACCCACGATGGGTTCGCCCCGAATGGGGTTGCAGCATTTGGCTCGATAAACCATCACCTGGTCGATGCCGGTAACGGAAATGGCCAGGTCGCCGTCACCGGTCGCGATGCGACGCCCCGGAGCGGGTTTGGCCGGAGGCTCGACAGGCGCGGGCTCTTCGATGGCCTCCCCGGGCGCGACCTTCTGAAGCACCTGGCGCGCCGAGAAGCGGCCAAAACCCAAGGCCGCGTATAAATCTTCGGCTTTGCTGACGCCGTAATCGGTGGCGACTTTTTCGATATCTTCTTTAGAAATGCGGCTCAGTTGCACGCCTAGGCGGCGCGCTTCTTTTTCAAGCGATTTCTGACCAATTTCAACTGCCTTAGCCCGCTCCACCGCATTGATCACGTGCTTGATCCGATTGCGGGCGCGGGGCGTCTTGACGAGCCCCAGCCAGTCTTTACTCGGCTGGTGTCCCGCCTGCGTCAGGATTTCGACAACATCTCCGTTCTTCAGTGCGTAACGCAACGGCCGGATGGTGCCGTTGACTCTCGCGCCCACGCATGTATTGCCGACATCGGAGTGAATGGCATAAGCGAAATCGATGGGAGTCGCATCTCGCGGCAGCACGACCACCCGCCCGCGGGGCGTAAACGTGTAAACCTCTTCCGGGTACAAATCCACTTTCAACGTGGACATGAATTCGCTCGGATCGCGCATCTCGCGCTGCCATTCGACAAGCTGGCGAAGCCACGCGATGCGTTGATCGTCGACGCCCGACCCCTTGCGGCCCTCTTTATATTTCCAGTGCGCCGCGATGCCTTCTTCGGCGATACGGTGCATTGCTTCCGTCCGGATTTGCACCTCGAATGCCATGCCCCCGGGGCCGATTACGGAGGTGTGAAGCGATTGATAAAGATTCGGCCTCGGAATCGCGATAAAGTCTTTGATGCGGCCCGGAATCGGGTGCCATTCGTTATGGATTACACCCAGCGCAGCGTAGCAGTTCTTTACCGAATCGGTTACAATCCGGATCGCGAGAAGGTCGTACACCTGGTCCAGCCGGATCTTTTGGCGCTTTAGCTTAAGAAAAACTGAATAAGCTCTTTTGACACGGCCATCGACGCGCGATGGAATGTTTTCACGCGCGAGTTTCTGCTCGATGGTGGTCTTGATTTTTTTAAGATACTCTTCGTTCTGCTCGCGTTTGGCGTCGATTTCGCGGATCAATTCAGCCGATGCCTCGGGTTCGAGCACCTGGAATGCGCGATCCTCCAACTCGCCTCGGATCTTCCCCATGCCCAACCGGTGAGCGATTGGGGCGTAGATGTCGATCGTCTCCTGTGCGATTCTCTCCTGGCGCTCGCGGGACAGCGAGCGGATCGTGCGCATGTTGTGCAGCCGGTCCGCCAGTTTTACGATCACCACGCGGATGTCGCTGGTCATGGCCAGCAGCATCTTCCGCAGGCTCTCGGCTTGCCGTTCCTCGCGATCCGCGAGATCGATCTTGGTCAGCTTCGTTACGCCATCCACGCACCGAGCAACATCCTCGCCGAAGTTTGCCTCAATTTCGCTGAGCTTTGTGTCGGTGTCCTCAATGATGTCGTGCAGAAGTCCCGTCTGGAGGCCGATCAGGTCCATCTGCATATCCACCAGGACATTGGTGACAGCGAGCGGGTGCATCATATATGGCTCGCCCGAATCCCGCTTCTGCTCCTTGTGCCGCTCCGCCGCGAAACGAAAGGCGCGTTCCAGCGCTGACACGTCTTCATTCGGACGCGCGGCCCGCACCTTTTCCTCGAGTTGTTTGTACATTTCCTCGACGGACGGTGGAGCCGAAAGAAGAGTCGACATGAATACTTAGTTTCAGGTTAGAACATGCGTCAAGGATTGGGCACCCGCCTGCTTACCACCAGGTGGCTCTGTACTTTAGGCAAGCTGAGACAGAGCCGCCGCTAGCAAGGCGCGCAGGCTGCGGCAAGACAGCACTGCATCGGGGCACTCTGAAATCGGGCGCCGTTATGGCCGCCGAATGCAGAATTCCGGCGATAGCGGCGGATGAAATTTCATCTCCGCAACCGGGTGTTTTCCCATGACCGCCAGCATGTGAGTGGGTTTGATGTTGCCCGCAATCATCTCGGCTTCATCGCGAGCCTGTACGCGGTCGATGAAGTTTCGGTCCCATTCGCCCTTTGCATCGAAGTTGTGCCCGAAGCCGCGGTCCACAAATGGGTCGATGATGTTGCCGAATGCAATGAAAAGATGAAAATGGAAGCGATCCACCAGCAAAGGGAGTATGTCTTGCGCCCGGATGCCTTCAAAGCTCTCGGTCGAGCAGTCCCAGTTCTCATACAGTTCTTCGTGCCGCTTCAACTGTTGGTTGAACCGGTATGCTTCGGGCAATTCTATCCAGAACTCGTGGACAAGATCGAGCGCTTCGGGCCAGCGCAGGTGGCCGTTGCGACCGATCATATCCGATGTGATGAAGGTGCCATCGTCGCGCAGTCCGTTTTCGATCGACGTGAACAGGCCCTCCAGGTTCATCACGTGGTGTAACGATTGATGAGCGATTACGATGTCATAGCAATCCCGGGGATGCCACTCGTTGAAATCACCTTTGCTGAATGTGACGTGCGAGGTCAGTCCGCGCTGTTTTGCGTCCTCATATCCGCGGTCGAGCATCGCCTGGTTCAGATCGAGGCACTCGATCTCGAAATTTGAAATCGAGCGGTCCCGCAACTTTGAGGCGAGGTTCACCTCCATATCGCAATTGCCCGAGCCTAGGCTGACTATGCGGATTCGATCGGCCGATGGCCGGCACTTTTCTTCCACCTGAACGCGAAAAAAGTCGTAGGGATCGGAAAAACCGAACGCTTCCAGTTTCGGCCGCACATAGCGATTCGACCAGTAATGAAAAATGGCGGGCAGGTCGTGGACGTTGAAGCAGCTCTCGAAAACTGTTTGTTCTTTCGCCAGCCGGGATTGGTATTCGGTGGCGGGAGAGGGGCCGGATGGCGGTTCGTGCCCCTCTCCATCGGCGACATCGGGAGGCTTGGGTTTCTGAATGGGCTCCTCAGAGACTTTCGGAGAGCTCCGACGAAATGCCCAGGCGCGTGAGAACAGACCCATGGAATACGGTCTCAGGATAGCGCGGCCACGGAGAAGCAATGGGTAGGACGATTTCGGGGAACGCTTTAAGCTATTTAAAAGCCGGCCTCTTCTAGCAGCTACTGAATGGTTGAAACGCTTAGATCGCCGAGTGGCCAAGCCAGCGGAGTAGACCGGCGAATACTAAGTCGAACTGGTCTTTCCTTAGCACTCCGAGCTTCCGGATGGCCCTTCCATTGTTCTGCACCAGAAACGCGCCGGGTTTCTACAGTCAAATCAATTTCGTACTGAGAGTCACGCAGGCTGGTCGTATGAGGAACAATCGTCAGCAGCGCCCGATCAAGATCGCTGTAGGCGAGGCTGACAATTAAGGCCGGACGGACCTTTCCGGCCATGCCAAGATCGAACAACCAGACCTCACCGCGGCGCGGTGTCATTCTCTTCTTCGGTGTTCAGCAGAGCGAATGCCTCATCGGAGGATCGAGCTGTCTCGTCGTCGTCTAGTGGGCCCGAATCGAAAGGAATAGCCCGGCGCAGGAATTCTCAGTGAAAATCCGTTTCTCTTCCTCCGGAAGACCCTCAAACGCTTCGAGGAGTTGGATCGTCTGCCTGCTCATATCTTTCAGGCTAGCCTTCTTCAACTCGCGGGGCAAGCGGGCATTCGCGCACTTCAGGGCTGCGGTCCTGTTTCCAGGTTGCTTCAATGCGGAGCCGCATTGCGTAAGCAAGCGGTTTTTTCGAGTCGGAGCAGCCCTCCGCGGCCAAGAAGGATCTCCCTGCAAGGTAAACTTGTTTGGCAATGCCCCAATTCACTTGCAATATTTGCGGCGCAGCATGCAGCGTCGATTACCCATTGGCGGACCTGCCGCGGGAAGAGCCGACCTGCTCGTGCGGCTCAACCGTGCGCTTCCGGTGGATCGTTCACGCATTGTCAGTCGAACTATTCGGCGAGAGTCTCCCGCTGCCGTCTTTTCCCGAGATGCGACAAATCAGAGGAATTGGAATGAGCGATTGCCTGTCGATTGCCGAGCCCCTTCACAACGAGAAATTCGACTACGAGAACACGTTCTATCACCGGGAACCGCGGCTCGACATCATGGACGAGAGTTCAGGAGCGTCTGAATCGTACGATTTCATCGTTTCGAGCGAAGTCTTCGAGCACGTTCCTCCGCCCGCGCAATTGGCGTTCAATAACCTTTTTCGGCTGTTGAAACCTCGCGGGTTTGCTGTTTTCAGCGTGCCCTGGATTCCCGAGGGCCACACGAAAGAGCATTTTCCGCTTCTTCATGATTGGGGTATCGCGAAGCTCCGAAGCGGCCCCGTCCTGGTCAACCGCAAGGCGGACGGCGAACTGCAGATTATAGAAAATAATCTTATTTTCCATGGCGGTCCGGGCGAAACTCTCGAGATGAGAGTGTATACAAGAGGCGACCTGGAGGAGCATTTTCGAACGGCTGGCTTCCAGGATATAGAAGTCGCCGACTTCGAGACGAGTCTCGAATACGGAATCTGTTGGCTGCCTTGGTCGCGCGGGTTTGTCGTCCGGAAATCACACAGGACAGAACCGCTGATTTCTGCTCAGGAGAGGGAAGCCGCGCGGGCTGCGGCGCTATTACGCCAAGCTGAGAGCTAGCAAACCCCATCGTTCACTCGGACAGGGATTCGATAAGTCCGGATGGAATCCGCCAGCGGCCCCGCGTCTCATTCTTTACCTGGGTAAAGGTTCCTCCCGCCAGCATCTCCGCCAGCCCGCCCGCGGGCGCCTTCTGCTTCTCCTGCTTCGTTAACGCCTTCAGGAATGCTGTCACTTGCGTGAGTTGAGTTTCCAGTTCGCGCGCTTTCTGCGGCGATGGGCATTGTGCTTTCAGATGCAGCGTGAGGTTCAGGCTTCCGCCGGGTGCAAGCTCACCGTTGATCCCCAGAGTCACCTGATTTGCCCCGGACATCGCTTTCGCAAAGATCTGCCCTGCCGCCGGAAGCGCGGCCGGATTCTCCAATGCCCGGTGAGGCAGCGATAACCAGACCGGGTAATCGGGAACGGCCGGCGCCGGCGCATCGTGCCTCGGCAGCAGGGAATAGGCGGCTGAGGCATCTCTGCTGACGGCCAGGCCCATAACGTCGGGCCGGACGGGTAAGAACGACAACCAGCGGCCTGACGCACCGCCGGGGACCCGGCAGTAGCTGTTATGGCATGATCCGCCGTGTCGCGTAGCATACTGATTCAGTCGCGCCCAATCGAAGCGCCCCCTCAATGCGGCGAACAACTGGTCCGGGATAGAGGCGATTGCGATCGCATCCAGATCCCGCTCGTAATCCAAACCGGTTTCCTTGACGAAAATCCGATAATCCGGATCTTCGAGCGCCTTCGATTCTTCGAAGCGCTTGAGAATCCCGGCGCGGCGCAAAGTCTCGATGTCGGCGTAGCCTACGACGGCATCTGATGTCGGCAGCAGTGAGACGAGTTCGGCTGGAGTCCGGTAGGCAGGACGGAAATAGAAATAACCCGCGGCAACGATTCCCGCGACCAGCAGGATAGCGGCAGCAAGCCAGGCTTTCTTGTGTTTTGACACGTCGGTTCTACCTTAGCCTGTCACACCGCTTAGTTGGGTAGACACGACGCCGGTGATGACGGCCGCTGCCCGACAGTTTTGTGGGGTCGGTTAAAGTTCCCGGCTTCAGCCTTGGTATCGAGTGAGCGGCGTCGGCGTTAGCGCTTTCGTGTTCTGGGCGCGGCGGAACCTTGCTCGGCATCCTCGTTCGAAGTTCGATGCGGCAAGGCGCCACCCGGATTACGCGTTGGCCCAGTATTGGCAGCCCAATCGTCCGGCCCGACTTTGCCGTGATTTGTGAGGCCGAGACGCGGATCGTCTGCGTCGACAACGTTCAGGTTGTCAATATCATCCTCTCCGATGTTGACTTCGTCGGGGTTCACGTCAGTTTCACCGGGCGGCATCCCGCCGGCGCTCGGATCGACAGTGGGCTGGCCCGCCGGACCGCCGTCTCCGCCCTGCACACCCGAACTGCTGCGCGTCACCGATCGAGGTGGATGGGAGCGCCTCGGGGCGCGGGTTTCACTATCACCGAGCGCCACTCGTGTCGCCTCGTCGGAGGTTGTGACACTGTCGTCCACTATTTGCAGTTCCATCACGGTTTCTGAATTTCGTGCGGCGGCCTCAAAGTCTTTCGCGCGCTCGTCGACGACGTCGTATTCCCAGACTTCCGGCGCCGCCAGGCCGAGAAATGCGTCATCTTCGTCAAGCACCTCCTGGCTGTGCTCCGAGGCAGGAGCGAATCGCTCAACAAACGTTTTGCCCGCGACCACGCCATCGGGTAGATAGCCATCAAGCTCGGATGTCGGATCGAGCGCTGACTCGCTGCCGTCCGACTGAAATCTCTTCGCGAACGCTACTCGATATGTCATAATCTGTAGACGCTCGCAGCATTTTATTGGAGACGCGGTGAGTTGCGAGAGGGCTTGAGAAAATTCCTCTGCTGATGCTTGACGGAGTTCACCGCTTACAGTAGTATTAGATTCAGTCCCCCCTAGTCCGGTGATCCGGTAAAGCCGCGAAGGGAAGTGTGCGGTGACGGTCGGAAATCGGAATCCTTCTTTCGGAAGCGTGCATGGTAATGCAGCGGCTGTAAGTGGGTTTGTCTGCCGGTGACAGGGGCGGAACGAAAGCCAGAAATCGGAAGCCAGCACTGAGGCGTCTCAGTGGGCGGCTCCTGAGGTTTGGCGGAAGCTAGATGAGGGATGTTCTGCCGGAAGGCGGGGCATGATCTTTGACAACAGAATAGATTTGACGGGCAACTACAAGTTGCAAAACGACGCTGTCGCGAAAAAAGTATGCGGCAGCGGGCGCTAGAAGGGATTGCGTGGGAGTGGCGGAAGCCGCGAGCGCGTGATTCCGACATAAAAGAGACTCAGAACGAAGAGTAGATTTTATGGTCAAGCTACTAAGAGCATGCGTGTGGATGCCTTGGCGCAAGAAGGCGAAGAAGGACGTGGCTAGCTGCGAAAAGCCTCGGGGAGATGCAAGCAATCTAAGATCCGGGGATGTCCGAATGGGGAAACCCAAGGCGGGTAACCGTCTTACTCGCCAGTGAATACATAGCTGGTGAGAGCGAACCCAGGGAAGTGAACCATCTCAGTACCTGGAGGAAAAGAAAACAACAGTGATTCCGGTAGTAGTGGCGAGCGAATCCGGAAGAGCCTAAACCAGACGATTCGCAAGGAGAGTCTGGGGTTGCAGGACCACAAGAATAAGCATGGTTTTCGAGATATAACCGAGCCGGGAAGCGTAAGCGACCAGATTCGGAGAAGTCGGAAGCCGGGCTTATTCTGAAGGAGTTATAGGGAAGTGTTAGGAGAACGGCATGGAAAGGCCGGCCGGAGAGGGTGACAGCCCCGTATTCGAAAATGCCATCCTAGCTTCGAGTGGCTC
>JAICLJ010000078.1 GCA_025927575.1 Bryobacteraceae bacterium
TACGATGTCGCGCATTCTCGATTACACGGATCGGACTACATGCATTCTGTTCGGCGATGGTGCGGGCGCAATGCTTGTCGAGGCAACCGAAGAACCTGGTCTCGGCTTTATCGGCCATCTAAACGAAATAGATGGTTCCGGGGGCCAGTATTTAAAGATGCCCGCCGGCGGAAGCCGCTTGCCTGCCTCCGCGCAGACAGTCGAGCAAGGTCTCCACTACGTCAAACAGGACGGACAGCAGGTGTTCAAGTATGCGGTCCGGAAGATGTATGAAATGTGCGATTGCCTGCTGAAGAGGCATGGATTCACCCCCGCGGATGTCAAGCTACTGATTCCGCATCAAGCCAATAAGCGCATCATTACGGCGACCGCCGATCGCCTTGGTTTGCCCGAGGACCGTGTGGTCCTGAATATCGATAAATACGGCAATACGACTGCCGCGACCATTCCGCTCGCGACCGTCGACGCCGTGAAGGACGGTCGCCTGCACCGTGGCGATCTCGTGCTCTTCGCCGCAGTCGGCGCGGGCTATACGGCCGGGGCAAATCTCTGGCGTTGGAGTTACTAGTTGCGGTGCCTGCCATACGTACCACGAAGAAGTTGACGTTGAGGATTAAACACTAACCGGCTCCTGAGAAGCCACGATGAAAATCACGTCGATCGAGACCATCCACTATCGCGGTGGATCCGCTCTTCATTTCGGGCCGATTCAATACTTGTGGGTTCGCATCCACACGGACGAAGGGCTGGTTGGCCTGGGGGAAACCTATCCTCACCCGGAAGCGGAAAAGGCGGTTATTCACGAATCGCTCGCGCCGATGCTGATCGGGAGGAATCCCCTGGAGATCGATCGTCTGTGGGCGGATATGCTGCTCGCGGTCTCCTACAGCGGTTGGGGTGGGGCGGAAATGCGCGCCATCAGCGCCATAGATATCGCTCTGTGGGATCTAGCAGGAAAAGTCGCCAATCTTCCCATTTATCAGCTGCTCGGAGGCGCTTCGCGCGCATCGATCCGCATTTACAACACCTGCTACGACAAAGTAGATTTTTTGACAGATTCCGCCAGGCTTGCCGAAGAGTTGCTCGCGAGCGGCGTCCGGGCCATGAAGATATGGCCTTTCGATCCAATCGCCAAAGAGACGCACGGACAGTACATCACGCCCGATCTCATGGAGCGAGGACTCGATCCGATTCGTAGGATCCGCGAACGGGTCGGAACCGCGATGGATGTTGCGATGGAGTTCCACGGGTATTGGAATCTCCCCTCGGCGATTTCGATTGCTCGCGCGTTAGAGCCCTATGCCCCCATGTGGCTGGAAGAAATGCTGCCGCAAGATAACCTGGCCGCTTATCGGCAGCTTGCCGCGTCGACCCACTTGCCGCTCTGCGTAAGCGAGCGCCTGATGACGCGATGGGGCTTTCGGGAACTGTTTGCTAACCAGGCGGCGCGATTTATCATGCCGGATCTCTGTTGGTGCGGTGGATTTTCCGAAGCCCGAAAGATCGCGGCCATTGCCGAGATGCACTACCTTCCCATCGCGCCGCACAATTGCGGTGGGCCCGTGCTTCATTTTGCCTCGGCGCATCTGGCCGCAAACGCAACGAACCTATATGTACTTGAAACCGTGCGCCAACATTACCTGGACGAATACACCGGCTTGCTCACTAAGAGTCTTCTGCCGCAAGACGGCCAATTGCCGATTCCCAACGGTCCAGGTTTGGGAGTCGAGTTGAACCCGGAAATTTTGGGGCACGAGAAGGCCACGATTCAAAGAACTGCCAGTTAACACTCGCGATAGCGCAAATATCGGTATCTCGAGCTGCGCAGCCAGCCGACCTGCGCCTTTTCAACGAACCGCGCGCTTGGCTATCTATCCAGACTTGTTTCGAAGCTCTAAAGCGCAAGCGCAGCGCCGTCGGTCGAAGTTCAATTCAACAAAAGGGTTGGCTCCCCGGCATGGATTCGAACCACGATTCACGGCTCCAAAGGCCGCTGTCCTACCATTAGACGACCGGGGAAGGGAAAAGCAGGTGGGCAGCTAGAATTGTAGCATTCGAGCCGCTCACCAATCTGAGTATGCGGTTCCGTCCAGGCTGTTGCCATCGGCGCCGCTTTTCACATCGAATATCCCCGGCGGCTGGTTCTCGCCTCCCACCGGAGTATCTTCCATGATGATCTTCCAGGTTTGATTGGAGCCTGTGATCGGATCAATCGGTACCTGGCGCAAATAACCTTCCGACACCAGATCGTCGAGCGTCTCGGGTGCATGTTGCTTGTCGACCGTGTACTCGTCGATCATCGACCGCAGCGTGAAGAGGTTGTTTCTCAGGACGCTCTCCTTAGCCCGAGTGATCGATTTCTGGTAGATCGGAACAGCAATCGCGAGCAGAATGGATACGATCGCCATTACGATCATCAATTCGATGAGCGTGAACCCAAATTCACGGCGGGTTTGCGGTTCACCACTGCGAATAGGGCGTTCCATCGCTGCCTTTTTCCAGAGATTTTGTGTATACATCAAAAACGTCCTGCCCGCCCCAGGTATTCGAATCCGGGGTATCCTGCATGCTGCGCATGCCCCATTCTTTCGTCCCGGTCATCGGGTCGGTGGGAATACGGCGCAGAAATCGAATTTTCGCTGTGTCGCCGCTTCCCGACAGCTTGTTCAGCAGCGGGACCCCATCGACTAAAGATTGCAACGTCTTCGGATAGCCGTAGGTATCGTTCTCGACTTTAATCTTGCCCTCGTCAGTCATGTCCTTGTATTTGTCGATGGCAGCTCGAATTTCGCGCAGATCGTTGCGAAGATCCTTCTCCCGCTGTCTGATGATCTGATGGCGCGCCATAGGAACGGCCATGGTGGTCAGGATAAGAAGAATCGTGAAGGCGACAATCAATTCAATGAGCGTGAGACCCGCTTCGCGCCGGCTACGCGGATTCTCACGTCTGCCGGGCCCCTCAACGGCGCGGCTCGAAATCGTGACGCCCATCATACAAATAACTGCTCTTACTCCCTCTTTTGCTACCGTTGTGGCGCCTTTGCGGGCGTTTGTTGCGGCGGGGCGGTCCTTACAGGCGGGTTGAACACTCTCGTACCCGGGCTCGCCTGCTGCGGCGGGGGAGAGACCGCGGTCGGTGTAGGCCGGCCCGGCTGTTGTGGCGCTGCTTGTGACTGTGGCACAGGTTGCTGAGGAGCTGGCTGTGTCTGCGATTGCGGCACGAGCTGCTGGGGCGCCGGAGTTCCTTGAGGTTGAGGAGCGGCGGGCTGGGGCGCCGTGGTTGCCGCGCCTGCGGCTCCGCCCTGCGGCTGGGAGTAGAAGACTTTGACGTTGTTCTCGCTTCCGGTATCAATCGGTTCCTCGCTCATGACGCTTAAATCCGGTTTTCGAATGATATGTGGCGTCACCGCAATCAGGATTTCGTCCTCGGTGTGATTCTTCTGCTTCGATCCCAGAAAATACCCAAGAACGGGAATGTCCAAAATGCCGGGAAGCCCGGCGTTGGTATCGGCTGTCGAATTTTGGGTCAAACCGCCGAGGATCGCGAGTTCCCCATCCCGCATCCGTACGTTCGCTTCATTTACGTGCTGCGAAATTGTCGGCTGTTGAATGCCTGCGATATCGGTGTATCCGGAAACCTGAGAGATGTCGACCTTCAGGTGCATCGTTACGTCGTCGGCGCCATTCACTCGAGGCTCCAAATCGATATTTACACCGGTGTCGATCTGCTGGAACTGCGTCGTCGCATAGGGGATCGCCCCGGGAGTCGCTACCGCGGAGTTTAGCGATCCACTGACGTACGGGATCTTGCTTCCGATCTTGAGGGATCCCTTTCCGCCGTCCGTGACGCGCAGCTGCGGACGGTTTAACACCCGCGCTGAGCTGTCGCTTAATAGTGCTTGAATTAACGCGCCGGGAAGACTGACCGAAAAATCGTTGGTTGACACATGGCCCAACTGGGATAGCGATATAAACGACCCGCCCGTGCCCGTTGCAGTCCCCGTTGCGGTGCCAGTCGCAGTTCCTGTTGCGGTGCCTGTTGCGGTTCCGGTTGCAGTTCCGGTTGCAGTCCCGGTACCCGTGCCCGTAGCAGTGCCGGTAGCAATACCTGTCGCGACGCCGGTGGCAGTGCCGGTCGCGGTGCCTGTTGCGGTTCCCGTCCCTCCGAATAGCACCGGATTGCGCGGCGTAAATAAAATGGGGGTGCTAAGGCCGCCCGCCGCGGCGCCTGCTGCATTCGCCAGCGCGGCAGAGAGTGTGCGGATTTTCGTCCTGGTTGTCTCGAGCACTAGCACATCCACAAGAACTTCCGCCTTCGGCTTATCGAGATCGTGAATAATCTTCTCAACGACGGCGATTTGATCCGGCGTCCCGCGCGCGATAATCGCGTTCTGGCTCGGCAATTGAATCAGTCCGCGTGTCATATTCGCGCCCGTGCGCACGGCGTTGAACAAATCCTGGAACTCTGTTTGCGCTCCCGCATTCTGGATGTAAAAAACCTTGACAACCTGATCCTGATATTCCTGCCGTTTCTGTGAGTTGTCGAGCGTCACGAAGATGGCATTGTTCGAAATAGGCTTCCAGAACGTGTGCGTCTGAAGCGCAATGTAGTCGAGCGCGTCCGATAGCGTGACCCGGTTCAGATCGAGATTGTAATTTTGCCGGCCACCCTGATCGAGCCCCGCCGAATCGAACAACACATTGATTCCGGCCAGCTTCGCCACCGTTTCATACAGCACCTTGGTGCTTTGATTGTTCATTTTCAGGTTGCTGATCTGGTTGGTCAGAGGGCGCAACTCAGGCGGCGGTTCCAGCGATTTAACGCGGGTGTTAATCGCTTTTTCAGCCCGTTCCTCAGGGGTTAGCACCTTTGTGCCTGGCGGAAGCTTCGTCTTCTCGCGAATCATCTCTTCCGTGTTGCGGATTTGCTGAAGCGCGGCAATGTAGGAGGAGTCGAGCACATAAGCTTTCTGAAACTCCACGAGCGCTTCCTGGAGCTTCTGCTCCTTCTGGAGCCGCTGGCCCGCTTCGGCGTGCACCTCGGCGCCCCGGAATCGAGCCCGCTTATCCGCCATTTGGTAGCCGGGATCGTTCGGATCGGTCTGCAATGCCTGTTCGTACAGGTCGATTGCCTTTTCGTATTCTTTTCTCGATTCCGCGTCAGATCCTTCTTTCAGGAGCTTGTCGCCCTTCCGCGTGCGGGGAAGAGCGAGCGGTGCAAGGAGAAGCAGTGTTGCGCTTAGCGCGGTAAAAAGCCGTAATCGATTCAAAACCTTCACCTTGGGAGGTGTAAATGCCTATGTTAGACTATCGATGCAGAAACCGCCTCCAGCGGTTTCAGCCTCGCGTGCTGGCCGGTAGCAGCCTGTGAGACGCGCCGCCGTACCATTTCCGTTGCGCCTCCGCCTTCAGCAAAGCTAGACGGTGCGGAGTGACGCGCCGTGCAGACCGGGCCGCCCGGCGGCTTTCGCGGGCCAGTCGCACTATCTGGCAGATTAGCAGAACCAGTGGCTCAACAGACCAATATTAAGATTCTCAGCGAAAATCGTTCCGCCGGACATAATTATCACCTGCTTGACCGGTATGAAGCGGGCATGGTGTTGATGGGAACCGAAGTCAAAGCAGCCAAAGACGGAAAAGTCCAGCTCAAAGAGGCTTATGCCGAAGTCAACGAAGGCCAGGCCTGGCTTGTGAATGCCCACATCAGTGAGTATTCACATGGCAATATCATGAATCACCCGCCCGTGCGCAAGCGTAAGTTGTTGCTGCACAAATCGGAAATTGAGAAGCTGCGCGCTGAGACTCGCGAAAAGGGCCTCACGCTAATCCCGACAAAACTTTACCTGAAAGGCGGCCGCATCAAAGTCGAGATCGCCGTCGGCAAAGGCAAAAAGTTTCACGACAAGCGCGAATCGGAGCGAGCCAAAGAAATGCAAGCGGAGGCCAAAGCTGCGCTTGCTCGGCGGAATAAACAGTGAAAGGGCACGAATGAAAGTTTCGATTGCGAACGAACTGACTGAGGTGGATGCGCTCGCCGTGATTTGCTTCGAGGCAGGAGACCAGGCCACCAGCGATCCGGAGCTTGCTCGCCAGGATGGGTGGCTTGCGGAATTGCGCGCCTCAGGCGAGTTCACCGGCAAGCTTTACGAAGCCGTAACGCTCTACCGGCCGCAAGGGATATCCGCCAAACGGTTGATCGTGATCGGCGGCGGCAAACAGGGCACGTTCTCCCCGGTCGAGCTGCGGCGTATCGCGGGGGTACTGGTGCGTTCCGTGCGAGGGAAAGGCGTGAAATCGATAGCGCTTTCTCTCGACCAAAAATACGTCAGCTCCGGCTTGACAGCGGCCGCCGCTGAGGGCGCATTGCTCGCCAATTGGGAACCGGACAGATATAAGAGCGAGCCGAAAAAAAACGAGATGCGCGTTGATTTCTTCACGGTCGTCGGGGAGAACGCAGCGGCAACCGCCGAAGCCCTCGACAAAGGCCGGATTATCGCGGAAGGCCAGAATTTTGCTCGCGACCTCGTCAATGAACCTGGAAACAAGCTTACGCCGGCCGTTTTAGCCGAGCAGGCCAGAGGCATGGCCGCCGCCCGGGGTCTGGAGTGCGAAGTTCTGGATAGCGACGCCATGGAGACGCTGGGAATGGGCGCGCTCCTCGGTGTGGCGCAGGGCAGCACAAATCCTCCGTTTCTGATCGTGTTGAAGTATCGGCCGGAAAAGGCCATGGGATCCGAGCATCTGACCCTCGTCGGGAAAGGAGTCACGTTCGATACCGGTGGCGTGTCCATTAAGTCCGCGGATGGCATGGAGAAGATGAAATACGATATGGCCGGCGCGGCCGCGGCCATCGGAGCCATGCAGGCCATTGCTCAACTCAAGCCCGCGATTTCAGTCACGGCTTACGTGCCTACGGTCGAAAACGCGGTCGGCGGCAACGCACAACGGCCGGGCGACATCGTCACAACGCTTTCCGGAAAAACCGTCGAAGTTCTGAACACAGACGCAGAGGGGCGTTTGATTCTCGCCGACGCTATCACGTACGCAAAGCGCAATGGCGCAACCCATATCGTGGATGCCGCTACGCTGACCGGCGCCATCGCGATTGCGCTCGGTCACTACAATGTGGGCGCGTTTACAAATAACCAGGCACTGCTCGATAAGCTGCTGAAAGCGGCAGGCGTCGCGGGAGAGAAAGTGTGGCAGCTCCCGATGGACGACGAATACAAGGATTACCTCAAGTCCGTATTCGCGGATCTGCCTAACGTCGGAGGCCGCTATGGCGGCGCCATCACAGCGGCGTGGTTTCTGAAGGAGTTCGCAGATCCAACCCCGTGGGTTCACCTCGATATCGCCTCTACCGCCTGGCTGGACGATGCGAAGCCCTGGCTCGCGAAAGGGCCCAGCGGAGTCGCGGTCCGCAGTTTTGTTGAACTGGCGTGTGCCTGGTCCGGCGCAAACTGACCGGCAAGGCCTCGAAGGGCGGACCATTCGCCGGCATGCGAAATCGCCGAGCACCATTGGACGCAAGGCGGTCCGTTCGAGAAGCCGGCTGCCGGTTAGCGGTGGAACAATTTGCATCGGGTTAATCTGGCGCTTCGAAGTGGCGTCTTGTATGCTGAATCGGCGGAGGTTGACAGAATGCAGCTTCGAGTTCTCGCATTTGTGCTGGCGGGCGGCAAGGGGACCCGCCTGCACCCATTGACGAAGGAACGCGCGAAACCAGCGGTGCCGTTTGCCGGCCGCTACCGCATCGTGGATTTTGTGCTCAGTAATCTCCTCAACTCGGGGATCTACTCCACCTACGTTCTTACCCAGTTCAAGAGCCAATCGCTCCTCGAGCACTTGCGTGAAGGCTGGGAGGTGACCGGCCTGATGAAGAATAACTTCATCATCCCTGTGCCCGCGCAGATGCGATCGTCGAGCGAGGACTGGTACCTCGGCACCGCCGATGCCCTTTATCAAAACATCAATTTGATCGAGCAGGCTGATCCTCATGTCGTGGTCATCTTCGGCGCGGATCACATCTATCGCATGAACATTCGGCAAATGGTCGAGTATCACGTCGAAAAGCGCTCGAGTGTCACCATTGCCGCATTCCCGGTTAAGAAGGAATATGCGGTTGAATTCGGGGTGATCGAGACAAATCCCGATAATTCCGTCGTCGGCTTCCACGAGAAAAAGGCCGATGCTCCGACCATGCCCGAAGATCCCACGCGGGTCTATGCCTCGATGGGAAACTACATTTTTTCGACCGAACTGCTGGTAAAGGAACTCTACGCCGACGCGCAGAATGTCAAAAGTTCACACGATTTCGGCAGGGATATTCTTCCGGCGCTGATCGGCCGCGCCGACATGTACGCTTATGACTTCCAGACGAATCGCATTCCAGGCGATCCCATTGGAGCGCCGGTATACTGGCGCGACGTCGGCACCTTGGATGCCTACTACGAAGCGAGCATGGATCTCCGCGCCGTCTCGCCGGAACTCAACCTCTACAACAGGCAATGGCCATTACGTACAGCCGGCTACTCGGATGCCCCCGCGAAGTTCGTATTCGACGAAGACGGCCGGCGCGGCATGGCAATTGACTCCATCGTGGCCGGAGCCTCCATTGTTTCTGGCGGCGTAGTGAAGGGATCGGTCATCGGCCGCGGTGTGAAAATTCACACGGGAGCTGTAGTCGAAGATTCTATTCTTTTTGATAACTGCGACATCGGGCGTCACGCGAAAGTGCGCCGGGCGATTCTTGACAAGAACGTTAAAGTTCCGGAAGGCGCCCAGATTGGCTACAACCGCGAAGCGGATCGAAAGCGGTACTTCGTTACGGAAAGCGGCATTGTGGTCATCGAAGGCCACCGTTCCACCGTCGATATCGCAACACTGCAGGTGTAAGGCGATTCCAAGAGATCAGATCGCCATGCGGGACTTGCTCATGGTTTGTCCGCCACTGCCCGCAAATCATTCCTTCTCGCCGCTTCCGGCGTGACGAACGGCGTCAGCAGAAGGGCAACCACGATGACCGTCACGCACCCAACCACGTTGAACCAGAGGTAGCTGACCGAAGTGAACAGCTTCGTCCCGAAGATGGCGCCTTCGCCCGCTATCACTCCCCAGAAGGCCGCCGTGCCCCCGACTCGCTTGAAGAAAAACGCGAGAACGAAAACCCCTAACATGCCTCCGTAAAACAGCGATCCCACCTGGTTCACCGCCTCAATCAGCGCGCCAAAGCTGCGCGTCGAATTAGCGAATACGACAGCATACGCCGCCCAGAACACCGTGAACAGCCGCGACACCCAGAGGTAATGCCGGTCGCTGCCATTGCGAACCGCGAAGCGTTTGTAGATATCGATGACGCTGACCGTCGCCAGGGAATTGATCTCGCCGGAGCTTGAAGACATCGCCGCCGTGAAAATCACGGCGATCAGGAGACCCACGACGCCAACCGGAAGGAACTTCGTTACATACGTAAGAAAGATGTAGTTGGTGTCGTTGAATCCCTTGGTATGCTCCACGCGGTCCACAACGCCAAGCGCGTTTTTTCTCGCCGCCGCGAACTCTGCTTCGGCCTGATGGAACGTAGCTAGATCTTCGCTTCGGTCCGCTCCCGTCCGAATGGATTGCGCCAGCCGCACCGCCGCATCACGCCTGGCGGCAAACGCCTCGTCATATTGCTTTTCGACTTGTGTCCAACCCGGCGACTGCGCAGCGCGGTCCGCCTCGACAGGCTGGAAAATTGCCGGCGGCTTCACGAAAAGAAACAGAACAAACACCATCGCGCCGATGAACAGGATGAACGCTTGCATCGGGATTTTGGCGACAGCGTTGAACAGCAAACCCAGCCGGCTTTGGGCAATGGATCTTCCCGCAAGGTATCTTTGTACCTGGCTCTGATCGCACCCGAAATACGCTAGGGCGAGGAACATTCCCCCGATCAATCCGCTCCACGCGGTATAGCTATCGGTCAGATCTAACCGGAAATCGACGGGATTCAATTTCCTCGCCGCGCCAGCCAGATGTAAAGCGTCCAGAACTGAAATGCCTTTGGGCATTAGATGAAACGCAAGAATCAGGGAGACCACCAAGGCGGCCAGGATCACTACCATCTGTTGAACGTCTGCCCAAGTCAACGCTTTCAAACCGCCTGTCGTGGTGTATATAGCGATCAGCACTCCCATGATGATCGTCGTAATGTAGTCCGGCCAGCCCAGCACTACCGAAAGCAGAACCGCGGGCGCGAAGAGCGCCAGTCCCGCCGCCAAGCCGCGCTGAATGAGAAAAACGACGCTGACGAGTGCCCGCGTTTTCATGTCGAAACGCTGCTCGAGGTACTCATACGCCGTATACACTCTTGCGCGATGAAAAATGGGAACCGCCGTGGCAGACAGGATGACCATCGCGAGCGGCAGCCCGAAGTAGAACTGCACGAAACGCATGCCGTCTACATAGGCTTGGGAGGTTGTTGATATGAACGTGATGGCGCTCGCCTGCGTCGCCATGATGGAGAGGCCCATCGCGTACCATGGCAGAGTTCTGCCGCCTAGAAGGTAACGATCGACGGTGTTGCTGCCGCGGCCGCGATACATTGCGTAGCTCACGATAAACGTGAGCCAGGCAAACAACACCACCCAATCGAGAGCTCTCACCCGTATTGCTCCGCCATGTTTTCAACTGTAACCCGAAGTCCGAAAACGCATGCCGATGCACGGCCTTCGCACGCGGCAGTCATCGCGAATCGAGAATTTTCCGTAGCCGGGCCACGCGTGCGCTGGAAACACGTCGCGACGCATCCCGGGCCGCCGACCCCACGTGGAACTCCTGAAGCAATTCCGAAGTTGCCAGCAAGGCAAGCGCCTCTTCGTCGACGCCGCCGCCGGTCAAGATGCGCAGCCTCGTCCCCGCCGTTTGCTGCAATCCTTCGAGAAATGCGATGCGCGTCTCCCACGGTCCCGTGCCCCCGCTAATCAATACGCGATCGATCTGGGCATAGCGGGTCAGTTGTCCGATCGCCTCGCGTGGATCGGCGGCGGATTCTATCGCTCTGTGAAATGTCGCGCGGCGTCCGCCGCCGCTCTCGAGTACTAGTTCAAGAGCGCAAGTATCAATGCCGCCATTCCGAATAAATCCAAGCACCAAGCCGTCGACCGGCAATTTCGAGAACTCCTCGGCCTGACGGCGCAGTTGACGAAGCTCGGAGTCGTCCCGGATGGAAAAGTTCGGGCTTTCGCGAACCATCGTGCGAACCGGAATTGTTACCGACGCGAGGACGTCCTCCACAAGCGCTAAAACGGGCGTAAGCCCTTCTACGTCCAAGTCGCGCAATAGTTCCAAGCGGTCTGCGCCCCCCTCTTCGGCGGCCCGCGCCTCGTCGACGGAAGTCACAATGACCTCAAGTAGCTTCATGGTCACGGGCATTGTAACGAACAGACGCGTTAGCTGCCTTGATCCGATAATCTGGAACAAGGGAGACTCCATCCCAAGGAGTGCTCACGCCGCAAATGCGCGCATGAAGGCATACAGCCCCGCAATCACTGCGGCGAGTACGCACAGCACAGCAGCGTAGACGAACGGCCAGCGGCCCAGAAACGGAGGAGGGTCGTCCGTGACCTGCCGGATATCCTTAAGCTGCGGAATTTCGCTCATATCGCTCCGCGCGGCTCCATCCACGAGTGTCTCTCAGGCCACGCGTCGCCGTACTGAGGTACGCTGAAAATCAAATACCCGTGTGCAATCTTAAAATACCAGTTAGGTCTTTAGTACAACGGTGCTTTCCGAGGTACTGGCGCTGCAATGACCGGCGCGCCAACCCTTCCGACCATCGAAATTGCACTGATCGGCTAAACTGAAGAATCGTGGCCAACGAGACGGCGCGTCCGCCTATTAACGTCTTGATCGTGGATGATGAGATATCCCAGCGCAATCCGCTGGCAGCCATGGTGTCGTCGTGGGGTTTCGTCGTCGAAACGGCAGATGACGGGCAGCAGGCGCTCGAGAAGCTGGGCGGATTCCCCGCGAACGTTATCATTACGGACCTGATGATGCCGCGCATGGACGGCTTTGAGTTGATGAAACGCCTGGGCGCTGACGGCAACATGCCCACCGCGATCGTCCTCACAGCCTTCGGGAATATTGAGACCGCCATAGAGACCATTCACGACCTTGGCGCCTTTTGGTTTCTAGAGAAACCCATCCAGCCGAACGCATTGCGGATTCTGCTCGAACGCGCCGCTTCACAAAGCGCCCTCGCCGAAGAAACCGAGCGTTTGCAGCGGCAGTTGTCGTACCAGGGGGTTCTGGTCGACATGGTTGGTACTTCGCCGCCGATGCAGCAGGTGTTCTCGATTGTCCGGCAGGTTGCGCCCAGCAAGGCCCCGGTGTTGATCGCCGGCGAAAGCGGTACTGGAAAAGAGCTGGTGGCCCGCGCGATTCACCACCTGAGTTCCCGCCGCGGCGGCCCATTCGTTGCTATTAATTGCGCGGCTCTTCCCGAAACGCTGATGGAAAGTGAACTCTTTGGTCACGAGAAGGGAGCCTTCACCGGAGCGCTCGAACGCCGGGCCGGCTGTTTCGAGCTGGCGCAACACGGAACGATATTGCTGGATGAACTCGGCGAAATGCCCTCCGGCACGCAGGCGAAACTCTTGCGCGTGCTTGAAGATTCGCGTGTGCGCCGCCTGGGCGGCAAGAGCGAAATTTCCGTTGATGTCCGCGTCATTGCTTCTACTAATAGGAACATCGAAGACGCTCTGAAGAACGGCGACTTGCGCGAGGATCTCTACTATCGCCTAAACGTTTTCGAGATTTCACTGCCGACTCTGCGCAGCCGGATGAGCGATGTGCCGTTGCTCTGCGAGACCCTCATCACGCAGCTAAACCATAAGCACTCGTGCAATGTGACGCATTTGCACCCGGAGGTTCTTGAGGCATTCACGAAGCACTCCTGGCCCGGTAATGTGCGCGAATTGAGAAACGTGCTCGAGCGGGCCGTCATTGTCGCGGGCGCGGGCGTAATTCAGATGGCGCATCTGCCCTACGATTTCGGCGTCTCGAGCGGCTCTCGCACAGCGGCTGAATTTCTGGAGCCCGAGACCGTTCGCCTGCCGGTCGGCACCACCGTTTCCGAAGCGGAGAAGGCGCTGATCCAGTTGACGCTTCAGCACACGAAGAACAACAAGACACGCGCGGCCGACATCCTGGGTATCAGCCTCAAGACGCTGTTCAACAAACTCAAGGAATACGGCGCCGAAGCCGCTTCCTCGGCCGAAGCAGGCTGAAAGGCTTTGGGAATCCCTCATTCCTGAAAGACGCGGCGAATCTTCACGCCAGCGATGGATGTGCCCATCCACTCATTCCACTACCCATTGGCCCACCTGCCGGAGATCGCCTCAATCCGCCGCGCCGCTTCCATCAGATTCTCGATCGAATTTGCATAGCTGAATCGCAGATAGCCTTCGCCGTACTTCCCGAAACCGCCGCCGTCCAGGCAGGCGACGCCGGCTTCGTTGAGGAGCAGGCCGGCAAGCTCGCGCGAAGAAAGCCTGGCGGCTTTCACGTTCGCGTACGCGTAAAACGCACCGCCGGGGAGCGTGCATCGAAACCCAGGCACTTGATCGAGCGCGGCGCAGAACGCATCGCGGCGTTTCCTGAACTCTTGGACCATTCCTTCCACTTCTTGCTGCGGACCTGTCAGCGCGGAGATGGCGGCTCGTTGCGTAAAACTGGCGGTACAGGAGTTCGAGTTGACCATCAGTTTGTTCACCGCGTCGACCAGCCATTCGGGCATGACGCCATAACCGATCCTCCAGCCGGTCATCGCATATGTTTTGGAAAAGCCGTCCAGGATAATGGTTTTTTCCTTCATTCCCGGCAGGCTTGCAATCGAAGCCGGCGGTTCGTCCGTGTAATAAATACGGGAATAGATCTCGTCGGAAAGCACGATCAAATCTCGTTCCGCCACAAGGCCGGCAATCTCCTGGATATCTTCGGCCGGGATTACGCCGCCTGTCGGATTTTGTGGCGAATTCAGAATCAGCATCCTGGTGCGATCGCTCAACTTATCGCGAAGCACGTTCAAATCGAACGAAAAGCCGCGATCTTCAACAAGTGGGATCGGCACAGGCGTAGCGCCGAGAAACCGGATCATCGATTCATAAATGGGAAAACCCGGGTTTGGATAAATCACTTCATCGCCGGGTTCAAGCATTGCCAGCATGGGAAAGAACAGGATGGGCTTGCCGCCGGGCACGACGCAGACATGCTCCGGGCCGACGTCGATCCGCCGCGTTCGGGAGACGTGTTGCGCGATCACATCGCGCACTTCCGGCAGGCCTTGCGTCGGACCATAATGAGTCCAGCCTTCATCGAGCGCCTGCTTAGCCGCTTCCACAATGTGGCCAGGCGTGGGGAAGTCGGGTTCGCCGATCTCCAGATGTACGACGCTCTTACCTTTTGCTTCCAGAGAACGGGCCCGGACGAGAACATCGAAGGCCGTTTCGTTGCCGATACGCTGCATTCTTTCCGCGAGTTTCATGGTGTTCTCCCGATTGTCTCTTGACGCCCGTTCGGAGATCCGTTCGAAACCGGATTGCGGAGTTATTCTTGGCAGTTCTGCAAAGTTGATGCGGGCAGTCACGTGGGCTGCGGGTGGCCTCGCAGGCCATCCCTCGCTATCGCGCACAGATGGGGCTTACGAGGCCGTCGCCAAGCCGTTGACCCGCCCCACCGAATGCCTGAACACATCTTGCCGTCGATCTCCACCATAGGCCGGTTTCGGGCCCACGAACACTCCTTGCTACACTCCAGGTTTATGTTCACTGGAATCGAGCATTTTGCGATTGCCTCTCCGGACCCCAAGGCGCTCGCGGACTGGTACATCGGTACGCTGTCCTTCCGCCTGAGTCATGAGTATCAAGGCAACTACTTTGTTCGCGCGCAAAACGGGGTCCTCATCGAAATGATCCCCTCGCAGGGCGGCCGGCCCGCTTCGGATATGAAGACTCCCGGTATGCGACACATCGCCATTTCGGTGTCCGATTTCGACGAAGCGCACGCGGCGCTTAAGGCAAAGGGCGTCGAAATGGCCGGGGAACCCTACGAGAATAAAGGGAATCGTCTGGTGTTTTTCAAGGACCTTGACGGAAATCTCGTTCACCTCATTCAGCGAGACCGGCTTCTTCCCTGAGCGTCTCTGTCGAGGCCGGTAGTTTCAGAAAGCCCCTCGCTTGATCGAGCGCACATTTCGAGCATTTAAATACCGGGACTTCCGCGTGATGTGGATGGGGGCGTGCACCTCCAGCATCGGCACGTGGATGCAGTTGGTTGCGCAAGCCTGGCTGGTATACCGCCTTTCCGATTCGGCTGTCTACCTGGGGCTTGACACGTTCTGCGGCCAGATTCCCATCTTCCTGTTCTCCCTTTTCGGCGGCGTCTACGCTGACCGCAAAAGCCGGCGCAACATTCTGATCGCCTCTCAATTCGTTCAGATGGCCTGCGCCTTCACGCTTACGGTGCTGGTGGCTACCGGGGTTGTTCAAGTCTGGCACATCCTTTGCCTTTCGTTTATTGTCGGCACGGCCCAATCGTTTGGAGGCCCCGCCTATTCGGCGTTGGTTCCGAATCTGGTCGGCGAGGAAGATCTGCAAAATGCGATTGCACTGAATTCCATTCAGTTCAACGTGGCTCGCGTGCTGGGGCCGGTGCTTGGTGGCTTTGCGCTCGATCGACTAGGTGCGGACTGGTGCTTCGGACTGAACGGTATTTCGTTTATCGCCGTTATCGCATCCTTACTGGCGATCCATGTCAGGTATGCGCCGCCGAAAACCGCGCTATCGGTGATGGCGAGCATGAAGGAGGGCCTCGTTGCGGTCCGCACGCGCGCCGGCATGATGGGTTTGATCGCACTCGCGTTCTGGATCACGCTGCTGTCCTATCCGTTGACCACATTTCTTCCCGTGTTTGCCAAGGACATTTTTCGTGGCAATTCCATGACATTTACGATGATGCTGGCCACGTATGGAGCAGGTTCGGTCGCCGGCGCTCTCATTGTGGCAAGCAGCCGCAATCAAAAGGGCACAGCGAAAAGCTCGCTGGTGGTCATGGTTCTTCTAGGCGTGTTGATTACCGCCTTTGCCCTGTCACGAAACCTTTTTTTCAGCATCTTCGTGCTCTTTGGAGCCGGTATCGCTCTCATCATCGTGTTTGCGGTGAACTCGTCGCTGGTGCAGATCTATGCCGCCGATGCTCTTCGCGGGCGTGTAATTAGCGTCTACAACGTGGCCTTCCGGGGCGGGATGCCAATCGGGAGCCTCATATGCGGATTCCTGATCAAGCAGACGTCAGCCCCCGTCATCATCGCGGCCAACGGAGTGCTGTTATGCTTCTTTGCGGCGTACTATTTGTTCATTGAGAAGAAAGTCGCACGTTTGTAGATAGCGCGTGCCGTCCGAAAAATTGAGATTTCTACAATGGTGGGAGTGCATGCGAACGACCTTCTTTCTTCTCACCGCTGTATTCTCGTTGTTACTGACGGCTGCAACCATGCCGGCGATACCGGACCTGCAGCGTGCTCGGGACCGCCAGGATCGCGCGGCGCTCGATCGGATCATTACCGTGTTTGAACAGACCGCAAAGAGCGGAGACGCCCCGGATGCGAACTATCGGCTGGCGCTGGCCTATTCTGATGCGGCCGAAGTCGCAATCGAACAGCACGATAAACACAAAGCCGAGCAGTACGCCGAATCGGGTATGGAGGCCGCGCAGAAAGCGGTAAGCGCGAGCCCGAACAATGCGGAATATCATCGAATTCTCGGTCAGTTATGCGGTCAGGTGATTCCGGCAAACCCGCTTTTCGGGGCGCTCAAATACGGCCAGTGCGCTCGCGACGAAATCAACAAAGCCATTGAGCTGGATAGCAAATCCGCCATGGCGTACGTGAGCCGCGGTGTCGGCAACTATTACCTCCCCGCGCAGTTCGGCGGAGGGGTCGATTTAGCGTTGACAGACTTTAACAAAGCGATTGCACTGAACCCGAAACTGGCTGACGCGTACCTTTGGAAGGGAATCGCGCTCCGAAAGGCCAACCGTAATGCAGAGGCGCGCGCCGCGTTGGAAAAGGCCATACAAATCGATCCGGATCGTATCTGGGCGAAACAACAATTGGACAAAACGCCTCCCCACTAATGCTGCGTGCTCTCCTGGTGTGTTTCGGAATCGCGCTGTTTACCTGGCTGGGATTTCGCTCGTTCCCCGGGCATACTTATCTGCAATCCGACACACAGATCTACTTGCCGATGCTTGAGCGGTTGGAGAGCCCGGGATTCTTGTCGCGCGATCCCGTTGCCACGCGCCCCCATGTTTCGTTCACAATCTACGACGAAGTAGCGCTTTCGGTGCGCCATGTCACGCACTGGAATTTTGAGGAGGCTCTGGTCTCGCAGCAATTGCTGTTCCGGGCTGGCGCCATGCTCGGCATTTGCCTGATTGCCACTTCGGCGGGCGTGCCGGCCGTCTATGCACTGCTAATCGCAGCGCTTCTGAATTTGGGAGCTTCGGTCGTCGGGCCAGGCGTTTTGCTTGTGGAGTATGAGCCTGTTCCGCGAGGCTTCGCGTTGGCACTGATCTTCCTTGCCCTGGGACTGCTCGCTCATCGCCTGCCGTTGATGGCGGGTTTGGTCGGCGACCTTGCTTTTTTGTATCATCCGCCCACAACAGCACCTTTCTGGGGAATGGCGCTGCTCGGGTTCTTAGCCGACCGCTATCTGCGCAGCAGATGGAAACCGCTAATGGTCGCGCTCTTCATCGCGATTCTTTTGCTGGCAAATATGGCGCAGCTTCAACCCGAAGTTGTCGAGCCGCAAAACATGTTCGGCCACTTGAGCCGGCGAATCATCGAATACCAGCAGATGCGAACTCCATACTCCTGGGTGTCCTTCTGGGCCGGTTCCGACATCTGGCACTACCTCGTTATCTGGATCTGCGGTCTCTGGGCGACGGCGCGCATTTGGCCGTTCCTCAAACACGAGGTGCGGTGGTTTTTCATCGGCATGCCCCTCGGCGGCATTCTTTGCGTGCCGCTTTCGTATCTTCTGCTCGAGCGCCTGCATCTGGCGATTGTTCCGGAGTTTCAACCCGCGCGCGCTTTGGTTTACACGGTGGCGATTGCCTCCATCGCTTGCGCGATTGCGGCCGTGAAAGCCGGCCTCGACAAGCGATTTGCGGAATGCTTCGCCTGGTTCCTGGTGACAGTTGCGATGCCCATCGATGTACGCGTGCTCAATCTGTTCAGGTTGACGGACGCCGTCCACTTTCAACGCTTCGCGGTCTGGATTGTCTTGTCCGCTCTTGCCGCGCTGGTTGTCCGTTACGTGAGGAGGCCGTGGCTGCGCATCGCTTCCTGGGGAGTGCCGGCGATAGCGATCTTTCTCATACCCACGGCCGCGCATATCGTGAACTATCCGACCGTCGATAAGGCGCCTGTCATGCAACTAGCCGATTGGGCGAAAAGCAATACCTGGGGCAGTTCCATGTTCTTATTCCCGGATGCGGGTCACTCTTTAAAGCCGGGCATCTTCAGAGCTCTCTCGAAACGCGCCCTGTACGTCGATTGGAAGAGCGGGAGCCAGGTGAACTATTTCGAATCGTTCGGAGATGAGTGGTATTCGCGGTACGAACACACCATGAGCCTGCCGTTTACTGCGCCCCGTTTGGAGAAAATGCTTTCGCTGCCGATCGATTACTATGTGCTCAACCACGATCACAGGCTGAAGGGCATCCGTCCCGTATTTGAGAACAGCGAATTTGTTGTCTACGACGCGCAGGATTTAAGGAATTCATCCACCTCGCTTCGTATCGGTACCGATGGCTGAGCGCCCATCCTCGTAACGGAGATGGCGGAAGCGGCATTTGCGAACCGCAGCGCATCGGCCATCTCTCGGCCTTCCGCGAGCGCGACGGCCAGCGATGCGTTGAATACATCGCCGGCAGCCGTGCTATCGACGGCGCTGACCGGGAACGCAGGCACAAAGAGTTCCTCCGCATTATCCGAATAGAAGCAGCCGCGGTCACCCATCTTGAGGACGACAGCATGACTACCCTTCTGGCGCAGAGCCGCTGCAACCGAGGGAGCGTCCTCACGCGAAAGCCGCGCTGCCGGCCGCTCCAGCAGTAGGCACGCTTCGGATTCGTTCGGTGTGAGGATATCGGCCAGCGACAGCAACTTGGTCGATAGCGGTTGAGCGGGGGCGGGGTCCAGTATGGTGTGAACGCCAAGTTCCCGCGCAAGGGCCAGGGCGGCCCCAACCGCATCCAATGGCGTTTCCAGTTGGAATAAGGCGTAGCTTGCGCCGGAGAATGCCGGGCGCAGCATCTCCGCGTCGGCTCCCGACAGCGTATGATTCGCGCCCGAGGCGACAACGATAGAGTTCTGGCCATCCCGATCCACCCAGATGAGGGCGACACCGGTCGGCTGCGCCTTGGTGGCGAAAACGCGGCTGACATCAACGCCCGCGGCTGCTAGGCTCGCCTTCAAATGATCCGCGAACAGATCGTAACCAACGCGGCCGGCCATCGCGGTAGCCACGGTCCCGGACCCGATGCGGCCCGCGGCGCACGCCTGGTTCGCTCCCTTTCCGCCCGGCAGCATCTGGAACCCGGAGCCGAGCGCGGTTTCGCCGGGACTGGGCAGGTGTTCCACGCGGACAACAAAATCCATGTTCAAACTACCAAAAACGACGAGTTTAGGAAGCGGTTCTTTGTTCATTCGTGGCGAAGGGCGTCAGCAGGAAATCCAGCGTATCACTAGCAATAATTTCAATGATGTAATGGTCCAGATATGAAATGGCTCCGATGGATCGCCTGTGTTCTGTTGGCGGGTGGGGCAGGTGGAATAGTCGCCGGCGCGCCCAACCCGGATTGGTTTCCGAAACAGCAGATGCTGACCATTGGCGTCTATTATTACCCGGAAGCCTGGCCGGCATCGCAGTGGGCGCGCGACATGGCCAACATTCACAAACTCGGCATGGAGTACGTCCACATGGGCGAGTTTGCCTGGTATTTCATGGAGCCGCAGGAGGACAACTATCAATTCGATTGGTTGGAAAAGAACGTCGAATTGGCGGCAAAGCAGGGGATGAAGGTGATCCTATGCACGCCGAGCGCGACTCCGCCGATTTGGCTGACGCGCAAGCATCCTGAAATTCTGATGGTGGATAAAGCAGGCCGGACCATGGATCACGGCAGCCGTGAACAGGCCGATTGGAGTTCGCCCGTCTACCGGGAATACGTTACGAAAATCGTTACGGAGCTTGTCAAACGCTTCGGTCACAACCCGCATGTGTGGGGCTGGCAGATCGATAACGAGTTGAGCCATTACGGGCGGCATTATTCGTATTCGCCGGCCGCTACCGCAAAATTCCGTAACTGGCTGCGGGAAACGTACGGGACGGTAGACCGGCTGAATCAAGCTTGGGGCGGAGCATTCTGGTCGGAAATGTATCAGAATTTCGACCAGATCGATATTCCGAATACGGAGACGCTCGTTGCCGACCCCAGCCCGCATGCGATGCTTGATTTCGAGCGCTGGTTTGCGCACGAGACGGCGGATTACCTGCAAATGCAGGCAAACATCATCCGGAAATATTCGCAGAATCAGTGGGTCACCACGAATTACATGACCCTGAACAAGGACGTAGACCCGTCGCTCTCGTCGAACAATCTGGATGTGTTCACCTGGACGCATTATCCGGTCCACGGCGAGATGAACGAAGGGAAGCTGGGTTTCCGCCTGGGCAGCGCGGAACAGATGTCGTTTATGCACGATTTCATGCGGCCGTTCACCGGACTCTCCGGCCTGATGGAATTGCAGCCTGGCCAGGTGAATTGGGGAGATGTAAACCCTTGGCCTCTGCCGGGTGCCATTCATATGTGGATCATGCGCGCGTTCGGTGCGGACGCGCGGCTTGTATGTACTTATCGATACCGGCAGCCGTTGTTCGGCTCGGAGATTTATCACAAAGGATTGGTTGAACCGGACGGCGTGACGCCCTCGCCTGGAGGCCGTGAATATGCACAAGCTATGCGTGACATCGTCGAACTTCGTAAGCACTACGATTCCAACGCGCGCGAGCCTGCTGATTACACAGCACGGCGCACGGCGTTCCTGATCCATTACGACAACTGGTGGGACATCGATAATCATCCGCAGACGACGCGCTGGAGCACGGTAGGGCATTGGATGCGGTACTATCGGGCGCTTAAGACCATGATGGCGCCTGTGGATGTGATCACCCCCGATCGCGATTTCAGTAAGTATCCGTTCGTGGTTGCGCCCGCGTATCAACTCATCGACGACGATTTGATTCATCGCCTCACCGCGTATGCGCAGAATGGTGGGCATCTGATCCTGACATGCCGCACCGCAGAAAAGGATCCGAACGGGCATCTCTGGGAAACCTTATGGGCCGAACCGATCTACACTTTGATCGGAGCGAAGATTCCCTTTTACGATTTGCTGCCGCCTGGGGTCGTCGGACATGTGAATGCAGCCGGCAAGAACTTCGTCTGGGGATCGTGGGGCGAGATCCTGGAGCCGCAGCAAGGGACCGAAGTGCTGGCAAAATACGCCGATCAGTTCTACGCCGGGCGGCCGGCGGCGGTGACGCATAAACTGGGCCGCGGAACAGTGACGTACATTGGCGTCGATACACTCGACGGCGAATTAGAGCGCGTTCTTCTTCATCGCGTCTACGAGTCGGCGGGAGCGGCGCCTGCAAACCTCGATCCAAATTTTTTGGTCGATTGGCGCGACGGTTTCTGGGTTGCGACAAACTTGGCCAGTCAGCCCGAAGCCATTCCGGCTGGGGCTAGCGCCCATCTGCTTGTCGGCGGCCGTGAGGTTCCTCCCGGCGGCGTGGCGGTGTGGACGCAGTAAGCGATCAAAGCGCAATTCACTCCTCGATGCGAATGCGTTCACGCTATTTGTTAGGCTGTTCAATGTTCGCTGCGCAGGAGCGAAATCCTTATGAATCGTAATTCTGTTGTTGCTCTCGCCGTGTTTGCCGTCGGCGTCTCTAGCTCGAGTCTGTTTGCTCAATTGAATAAAGAACGCGGCAACGCACCGGGCAACATTCCGCAAGTCACCTACTTCATCCATCAACTCGGGACCGACCACGCCGAGGGAATCACGACTCTCGATATCAACGGCGACGGGAAGCCCGACATTCTCAGCGGAGCGTACTGGTATGAGAATCCTGGTGCGCAAGGGGGTGAATGGAAAATGCACCAGTACCGGACCGTGGATATTACCGATGAGTTTGTCTCCGATTGCGGTGAGTGGGCCGTGGACGTCAATCACGATGGCGCTCCCGACGTGGTGACGGTCGGCTGGATGACCGACGGCCTTTTCTGGTACGAAAATCCAAAGAAGCTAGGCGCGGCGTGGCAGAAGCACCTGATCGCACATTCCATCGAAACGGAAGGCGGCTGGATGGCTGACCTCAACGGCGATGGCAAGCCGGAACTGGCGCTGGCGCATTACGGGCGTTCCGGCGTGATCTGGGTTGATTTCGCGGGACCGGAACCGAAGGTTCATCACGCGGGCGGCCATGATCAGGACGGCCATGGTATCGGCATGGCGGATATCGATGGCGACGGCAAGGTGGATCTGCTGACGCCGCACGGGTGGTTCCAGAACGTCGCTGCGAACGCGGACAAGTGGGTCTGGCATGGAGATTGGGATCTTGGAGAAACCGGGTTTCCGATCATCGGCTACGACGTCAACAACGATGGCAAGATGGATCTGATTTACAGCCGCGGCCACAGCTACGGCGTCTACTGGCTGGAACAGCAGGGCGATCCCGCGAACCGCAAGTGGGTGAAGCATACTATCGATGAATCCTTCTCGCAGGTCCACGTGTTGAAATTCGTCGATCTCGACGGAGATGGCCAGCCGGAACTGCTCGCCGGCAAACGCTATCGCGGACATAGTGGAAATGATCCCGGCTCATACGATCCGCTGGTGATTTACTACTACAAGATCGACCGCAAGACGGGTACGTTCACCCGGTACGCGATCTCGGTGAATGGAACAGCCGCCGCCGGAACACAGTTCATCACGGAAGACCTGGACGGCGATGGCGATTTAGACGTCGCGACGGCGGGTAAAACCGGCGTGCACTTTTTCGAGAATCTGAAAATCAATAACGTTCCGAAGGCACAGCGCGAAAAGGAACTGCTGCTCAACAACAAGACCTGGCCGTTCCCGGGCGAAGGTCAGAACGCCAAGTGGCAGCATTAGCAGGCCGCCGCCGGCCGGCAGCCCTGAACGCTCTCGAGACGAGGAAAAGGTATGGCTTGGCTGATCCTTATTGCCGCTGGTCTGTTGGAAGTCGTGTGGGCCATCGGCTTGAAATATACCCACGGATTCTCGCGCGTGGTGCCCACAGTGGTGACCATTCTCGCAATGATTGCCAGCATGGGATTACTCGGGCTTGCCGTGCGTTCACTGCCGATCGGAACAGCCTACGCCGTATGGACCGGCATCGGAACGGTCGGAACCGTGATCTTCGGAATCCTTGTGTTCGGCGAGTCCGCATCGCTGCTCCGCCTCCTATGCGTCTCGCTGATCGTTATCGGCATCATTGGTTTGAAGGCGCTGACTACGACCTAAAGGAGTTTGTGGAATCGAGGTTTTCTCGATCGTCCGGATTGTTCA